>NZ_JAAAXQ010000382.1 GCF_009916105.1 Streptomyces sp. GC420
GACAGGGTCGGGAAGCATCGTCACAGCAGTCCACGCTCCCCCAGCATCAGGTGCAGGGTCCGCGCCGAGTCGGCGACGGACTGCAGGTGCGTGTCGACCCGGGCGTCGGGGTGAACGGGCGGCTCGTACGGGTCGTCGACGCCGGTCAGCCCGGAGATGCGGCCGGCCCGCTGGCCGGCGTACAGGCCCTTGACGTCCCGGACGGCGCACACCTGGAGCGGCGCGGCCACATGGACCTCCAAGTACGGTGTGTCGCTGGCCTCGTGGCGCTTGCGGACCGCCTCGCGGCTGTCGGCGTACGGGGCGATGACCGGCACCAGGACGAGGATTCCGTTGCGTGCCAGCACCTCGGCGACCAGGCCGATGCGCCGCACATTGGTGTCTCTGTCCTCGCGGGTGAAACCGAGGCCTGCGCTCAGGAAGGTGCGGATCTCGTCGCCGTCGAGGACCTCGACGCGCCGCCCCTCCCTGGTGAGCCGGCTGGCGAGGGCCTGCGCCAGGGTCGTCTTGCCCGAACTGGGCAGTCCGGTCAGCCAGATGGTGGCGCCCTTGTGCTGGGCGGGGTTGTGGTGGGTGACGTTTTCGTCGCCGCTCATACGTGGCTCCCCACGGGCCGGCCGGACAGGCGGGTGACGCCGTGCGCGGCGAGAACGGAGAGACCGGGCCTGCACGCCTCGTCGAGATCGGCCTGATCGGCCCCGGGCAGGGCCTGCCAGGCGGAGCCGGGCCGGCCGACGAGGGCCGCGCTGCGCCGCACCCACGCGTCGTCGGCGTACTCCGGGCCGAGGAAGGCGGCGATGCGTGCCAGGGACTCCTCGGGGTGGTCGAGAATGTCCTCGTACCAGACGTGCATGACCCGGTCCTCGGGCAGGACGGACAGTGCCTCCATGCCGCGCCGCATCTCGTCGGACCAGTAGGCCCCGAACAGCGCGGCGGGGACCTCGTACTCCTCGAAGGCCCGCGCGTCGAAGCGGTCGGGCAGGAACGGCAGCAGGTCCTCCGGCACGTACCGCAGGTCGGCGGAGCCCGGGTCCTCCATGGCGTAGGGGTCCTGGCCGAGGGTCAGGCCGAGTGCCATGACCACGGCGGCCATCCGGAAGCCGCGGTGCCGGCTCATGGACAGGGCGCAGTCCCGGCCGTCGCGCACGATGTGCAGGAACCGCGCCTCGGGGAAGTGCTGGGCGTACTGGCCGGTCAGGATGAGCGAGCCGCCGCTGCGCTCGGCCCAGAGCCGCTTGCCGAAGCGGTCGCAGAGCAGGCCGAACAGGCGAGTGTAGTGGTCGCCGACGACGGCGTCGGGGAAGCCGGCGACGGCCTCGGCGATCTCGTCGTACAGCGCGTCGGGGTCGTCGGTCAGATGCGGCAGCGTGGTCAGCAGCAGGGCGGGGACGCCGGTCTCGGCTGTGTAGCGGGCGCCGCGGTCGGCCGGGTAGAGGATCTCGCGCGGGGAGATGCCGTTGCGGCTCATGATCCCGTTGACGGCGTTGCGGGCGGAGAGGATCTTCCAGAACCGGGCTGCGCCGATGGTGCCCTCGGGGAACACGGAGGCCGTCAGCCGGTACATGTCGGTGAGGTGGTTGAAGAGCTCCGACAGGCTCAGCACCTGCGGGTGTTCACGCAGCAGACCGGAGACGAGGGTCGATCCGCAGCGGCCGGTCCCGGTGACGAACAGGGGTGCCGGTGCTTGCTCGGGTGCGGTACTCATGGGGGTCGTACCTTCCTTTCTCGGGGCTTCGTCGGGGTCGGCCGGGATCAGGCGGGCCGGCGCAGCAGGGCGGCGTAGAGGGTCAGGCCGGGGCCGAAGGCGAGGGCGACGACGGGCCGGTCGGTCCTCGGCAGCCGCTGGAGGACCATCAGCACGGTCGGCGAGGAGCAGTTGCCGTACTCGTCGAGCACCTCGTAGGAGGGCCGCAGCGCCTCGGCGGGCAGCTCCAAGCGCTCGCCGACCACCTCGACGATCCGCTTGCCGCCGGGGTGGATGGCCCAGCCGCCGACGTCCTCGGGGGTGAGGCCGTGGGGTGCGAGCAGTTGGTCGCGGATGACCTCGCCGACGTGCTGCGCGAGCACGTCGGGGACCTTGGGCGACAGGCCCATCTTGAAGCCGAGGTCGGTGATCTCCCAGCTCATGTGGTCGGCGGTGCTGTGGTCGGTGACGGCGACGACGTCGACCACCTCGTGGCCGTCGGTGGCGTCGGGTTCGATGACGATCGCGGCGGCCGCGTCGGCGAACAGGGCGTGCGCGACGATCTGTTCGATGTCGTCGGTGGGGGGCTGGACGTGCAGCGAGGTGAGTTCGAGGCAGAGCAGCACGGCCGGGCGGGCCCGTGAGGCGACGAAGTCGGAGACGGCGCCGAGGGAGGGGACGGCGGCATAGCAGCCCATGTGGCCGATGAAGAGCCGCTGCACCTTGCTGCTCATGCCGAGCTCGTCCGCGAGCCGCAGGTCGAGGCCGGGGGTGGTGTAGCCGGTGCAGGAGGTGACAGCGAGCAGGCCGACGTCCTCGGGTGCGAGTCCGGCGGATTCCAGGGCCGCGGCGACGGTGCGCTTACCCAGGGGCAGTGCCTCTTCGATGTAGCGGGCCATGCGCCGGCCCGTGCTCCAGCCGGAGACGTCCTTCTCCGTGCGGGGATCGACGGCGGTGGAGCGTGAACTGATCCCGGAGTTCTCGAATATCCGCCGGGCGATCGGCTTTCCGTTGTAGTGCTCGAGGAAGAACTCGCGCCACAGGTCGTCCTGGCTGGTGCGGGTGGCGGGGAGGGAGTGGGAAGCACCGGTGACGACAGGACGCGCCGCGGCACGCAGGCCCCTGGGGGCGGTGTTGAGCTTTTCTTCGAGGTACACCCGTATTTCCTTTTCTTTCGGGCAGCCATAATTCAGCCACCTGGAGATTGGAATCGCGTACTGAAGGGACCGCTCCCGCACGCCGTCGTGCAGGGAGAGCCGGCCTGAAGAGGAATGACCCGTGTCGGGCCACGAGGAACCAAGGGGTCCGCATACAGAGCGGGCGGACCGCCCCGCCGCGAGTCGAATCCCGACTCACTTCTCGAACATCAAATCCCACCCATCGAATGGAATCAATAATTCCGCGAACAGTTCACTTCGGTTTTACTTAATCGTGAATAAGGACATGCGGGCGTGAACACGCAAAAATTCCGGCCTTCCAGAGAAAGGCCGGAACTCTGCGCACGTTCACGCCGGATGGAATGTTTTGAGCCAGAAGTAATTGCACTGCGAACGACTTTTCGACCGTCGGCCGAATTACTTCTGATCTCTTTTTCGTCAGAGGGCTATTTTCCGCCGGCGGGCGAACCGGCGGACGTCCCCGCGGAGTCCGGGGACACGGCGGCGCCTTCGTCACCGGATCCTGGCTCCGTGAGCTTCCGGTCGTGCGGCGGGCTCAGCCGCGCCCCCTCGATGTCCAGATCGGGCAGCATCCGGTCCAGCCACGGCGGCAGCCACCAGGCGCCGCGCCCGACCAGGGCGAGCACGGCCGGCACCAGCGTCATCCGGACCGCGAAGGCGTCCACGAGGACACCGAAGGCCAGCGAGAAGGCGATGGGTTTGACGATCGCGTCTTCCATGCTCACAAAGCTCGCGAAGACGAAGAACATGATCAGCGCCGCGGCCGTCACCACCCGGGAGGCGTGCCGCGCCCCGGTGACCACGGAAGGCCGCGCCCGGCCGGTCCTGATCCAGTCCTCGCGCATGCTGGACACCAGGAAGACCTCGTAGTCCATCGCCAGGCCGAAGAGGACGGCCATCAGGACGATGGGCAGGAAGCTGACGACGGGCCCGGTGGCCGCCACGCCGAGGGCATCGGCCAGCCAGCCCCACTGGAAGACGGCGACCACTGCACCGAAGGAGGCCGCGACCGAGAGCAGAAAGCCCACCGTGGCCTTCAGCGGGACCACCAGGGAGCGGAAGACCAGCAGCAGAAGAATCAGGCAGAGGCCGACCACGACGGCGGCGAAGGGCAGCAACGAGGCACTGAGCCGGTCCGAGACGTCGATGCCGACGGCGGTCGTGCCTGTCACGGAGACCTCGGTGCCGGTGTCCTCCTCCATGGCGCCGGCCCGCTCGCGGATGTCGTCCACGAGGTACTGCGTCGCCTCGTCCTGCGGACCGCTCCCCGCGACGACCTGGATCACCGCGCGGCCGGACTCCGGGTCGTACTGCGGAGCGCTCACCCGCTCGGTCCCGGGGAGCCCTTTCAGCTCCTTGGCGACCGCTGCCGCCGCCTGCTGACCCGCCGCGCCGGTCTCACCCGTGTCCGCGAGGACCAGCAGCGGACCGTTGAAGCCGGGTCCGAAGGTCTCCTCGATCCTGTCGTAGGCCTCGCGCTGCGGAGTCCCGTGCGCCGCGCTGCCGTTGTCCGGCAGCGCGAGGCGCAGGTCCGCCGCGGGGAGCGCGGCCGTCAGGAGGACCGCCGCCACTGCGAGGATGGCAAGCAGCGGCCGCCGGGTCACGCCGCGCGCCCAGCGCTCCCCGAAGGTGTGCGGGGCGCCCTCGGGGGTCCCGCCCGTACCGCCGGTCACGCCCCTCTCGCCCGCCTGACCCGTGTCCCGTTCCACGCTCTCGTGATGCGTCTCGTCCGTGGCGGCGGCCCGGCGGGCGGCGCGGGAGCCCGGGCGCGGGGCGAGCCGGGCACCCGCGAAGCCGAACAGGGCCGGCAGCAGGGTGACGGCGACCAGGACGGCGATCAGCACGGTCGCGGCGGCGCTCAGACCCATCACGGTCAGGAACGGGATCCGTACGACGCAGAGCCCGGCCAGCGCGATGACGACCGTCGTGCCCGCGAAGACGACGGCGCTCCCCGCCGTGCCAGCCGCCCGGCCCGCCGACTCCCGCGGGTCCATCCCGGTGGCCAGCTGGGCGCGGTGCCGGGAGACGATGAACAGCGCGTAGTCGATGCCGACGGCGAGTCCGAGCATCAGCGCCAGGCTCACCGCCGTCGAGGACACCGTCAGCCCGGAGGAGACGGCCAGCAGACCGAACAGGCCGGTGGCCACACCGGTGAACGCGGTCAGCAGCGGCATCCCGGCCGCCAGCAGGGAGCCGAAGGTGAGGGCGAGGACGGCCACGGCGACGACGACGCCCAGGAGTTCGAGCACACCCGCGGTCAGCACGCCGTTGCCGTACGCCTGGCCGCCGACGGCCACGTCCAGACCCGCCTCCTCGGCGGGGGCGGTGGTCCGCTCGAGCTCGTCGAGGGCGTTCCCGTCCAGTTCCGACCGGGTGACGTCGTACGAGATCTGGGCCAGCGCCGTGCGTCCGTCGGGGGTGACCGTCCCCGCCTTCCGCGGCGGGACGACCGCGGCCACGTCCGGCGCCTCGGCCGCCCCGGCCAGCGTCCGTTCCATCGCGGCGGCGAGCGCGGGATCGGTGAGCTTCTCGCCCTCGGGTGCGGTGAAGACGATCTGGGCGCTCGTGCCGGCGGCGGCCGGGAAGTCCTCTGCCATGGTGTCCAGCGCCTGCTGGGACTCCGAGCCGGGGATGGTGAACTCGTTGTCCAGCCTTCCGCCGAGGACCGCCAGACAGCACGCGGTGGCCACGAGGACGGCCAGCCAGGCTGCGGAGACGAGCCATCGGCGGCGGTAGGCGCCGCGGCCGATCCGGTAGAGCCATGTCGCCACGGTGAAGCTCCTTGCGCAGTGGGTCGGGACGCCGCGGGCGGGGCGGCGCGGCCGGCTCCCGGCGGGCCGGTCACCGGCGAATTCGGGTGCGGACGAGGTCGGTTGCGGGCCGATTCGGGTGTGCGGACGGATTCGGGCAGGTGCCGGCGGGGCCTGGCGGGGTCAGTTCTCGAAGGTGGCCTGCCGGCCGCGGAGATCCAGGCGCAGGCCCCGCTCCGTGACCGTCAACCGGGAGGGCTGGAGGTCCAGCGGCAGTCCGGAGAGGTCGAGTTCCCGGGGCGCCTGGGCAAGCAGCTGGTCGGCCAGCCCCTCGGGAACCTCGCGCTCACCGAACCGCACGGCCGTGCGTTCCAGCCGTATGCCCTCGCCGTCGAGCTCGGGGCGCATGGCGACGGAGAGCCGGCCGGCCGGGCCGGTGCGGATCACCAGCTCCTCGCTGTCCGGATCGGGCGTCACCGTCGCACCACCGCCCCGGGCTCCCAAGCCCGTCGCCGAGGTGACCGTCTCCGCCAGGGACTCGGCCGACATCTCGGCGCGGACCTGCGAACTGTGGACGGCGAGGCTTCCGCCGGAGCGCACCACGTGTTCCAGATCGGCGTGGAAGTCCACGCCGGTGAAGCGCCGGAAGGTCGCGTCGTCGCCCTCCACCTCGACATGCGGGAAGGCACCCCGGGCGAGCTGGAGCACCACGGGTGTCCTCCCGAAGGCGACGTCCACACTCGTACCGAGCCTCGCGTTCATCCGGTCCTTGAACCGGCCCGCGGCCTGTTGGCGCATGACCAGCTCCGTCAGACCGCCGACCGCCAGCACTCCGCACATCACGGCGCAGATGACAAGACGCCCGCCGCGGGGCATGCGTGGCCTTCTGAAAACTGTCATGACTGACAGCATAGCTCAAAGTGTCATGACTGACAGATCCTTTCCGGCCTGCGATACTCCCCTCCATGGAGACAGTCGGACGACGCGAGTTGCGCAAGGCGGCGACCCGGAAGGCACTGCACGACGCCGCCCGGCGCCTCTTCGAGGAACACGGGTACGAGCAGACCACCGTCCGCGACATCGCGACCGCCGCCGGGGTCACCGAGCGGACCTTCTTCCGCTACTTCCCGTCCAAGGAGGACCTGGTGCTCGGCGAGGTCCTGGACCTCATCCCGGCGCTGCAGGACCTCGTCCGCAGCCGTCCCGACGACGAGCCGCCGTACGAGGCGGCACTCCGGGCCGTCCTCACCCTCACCACCTCGCAGGGCCGGATCGCCCTGATGTTCAGCGGGCCTCCGCGGCGCTTCGCCGACGACCCGGCCCGGCACAGCCGCAGCCCGGTGCTGGCCCAGTTCGAGGACGGGCTCGCCGACGCACTGGCCGAGCGCATCGCCAAGCACGACACCGGCACCCGCGTCGAGATCGCCCTGCGCGCCGCCGTGCTGTCCCGCGCCGCCGTCGGCGCGATGCGCGCCGCGCTGACCCGGTTCTCGGCGCTGCCCGAGGAGGAGCAGACCACCGAGACGGCGCGCACGCTCCTCCACACCGCTTTCGCCTACCTCAAGGAGTGACCGGGCAGCGGC
>NZ_JAAAXQ010000383.1 GCF_009916105.1 Streptomyces sp. GC420
GGACGGGCTGAGTCCGAGGGCTTTCTACAACCCCTTTCCTAAGCCCTTGTCGAACGCGCGCCCAGGTCATAGCCTGGCGCCCGCCCCACATTCCCTGGGACGGGAAGGACCCGGCGATGAAACGCACGTCCCGCGACATCCGCACCGCCAACCGCTACGACGTGCTGCGGCAGATCATCGCCGAGTCCCCGGTCTCGCGGCAGGAGGTCGCCGCCGCCACCGGTCTGAGCCTGGCCACCGTCGCCAACCTCGTCGGTGAACTTCTCGATCTCGGCATGCTGACCGAAGTCGGCTTCGAGGACTCCGACGGGGGACGGCCCCGCGGGCTGGTCGCCGTCAACGCCCCGGGGGGCGCGCTGATCGGCGTCGACGTGGCCGAGACGTACATCCATGTCGAACTGTTCGATCTCGCGCTGACCGTGCTGGCGCGCGCCGACGAGGAACTGCGCCCGGGCGAGAACCGCCCCGACCAGGTCGTCACCCACATCGCCGACGCCGTCGAGTCCGTGGTGCGGCGGTCGGGGCTGCCCGGCGACCGGGTCCTCGGGGTCGGGGTGAGCATGCCCGGCCAGGTGGACCGCGAGGGCGGGGTGTCGGTGTACGCGCCCAACTGGGACTGGCACGACGTGCCCCTGCTCGACCTGCTGGCCGGCCGGCTCCCCTACCCCCTGCATCTCGACAACCCGCTGCGCGCCTGCACGGTCGCGGAGCTGTGGTTCGGTGCCGCGCGCGGCCACGACGACGTGGTCGTGGTCAATCTCGGCACGGGGGTGGGCGCGGGCCTCGCACTCGGCGGCTCCCTGCACCGGGGCATCACCAACAGCGCGGGCGAGTGGGGTCACACCACACTCGTGCTGGACGGCCGGCTGTGCCACTGCGGCAACCACGGCTGTGTGGAGACGTACGTCGGCGCTCCCGGCATCATGCAGAACCTGCGCGAACTGAGCCCGGGCAGCACGCTGCTGCACCCGGACGACCAGACCGCGACCGTCGCCGCGCTGGCGGCCGCCGTGGCGGCCGGCGACCCGGTGGCGGTCAGGACGGTCCGGCAGACCGCCCGCTACCTCGGGGCCGCCGTCGCCGACCTGGTCAACCTGCTCAACCCGGAGATCATCGTACTGAGCAGCTGGGTCGCGGCGGCCCTCGGCGAGCCACTGCTCGCGGAAGTCCGCGAGGCAGTGGGCCGGCACGCGCTGCGCCGGCCGATGGACGCCACCGAGATCGTGCTCTCGCCGATCCCCTCGGACCCGGTGAGCCTGGGGGCCGCGACCTTCGCGCTCAAGGGTGCGCTCGGCTCCGTCGGCCGGCGCAACCCGCACGACGACCGGCGGAAGGACCGCCGGAAGACCCAGCAGCAGAACACGCCCGGGAACGCCAGGACCGCGGGCAGGACTCGATCGGCCCGCCGCACCACCGCAAGGACCACTCGCAGCACACCTTCGTGACGACGGAAGGCTGGCCATGGCCTGTTCAACCGGCGCGAGATCCCTCCGATTCCTCTTGCGAACCCGCGCACGAGCCTCAGGGCGAGCCCCCGGCACGCTGCGCACGCCGGAGGGGAGTTGCCTGACGACGGCGACGGCCGACGGCAGGGTCGCGGCGGGCGGCTGTTCCGGCGCGGCGCAGGAGAAGTGGCTGCTCAACGCCAACGGGCAGATCGTCCACGAGGCGAGCGGCAAGTGCCTGGACGTGAGCGGCTGGGCGACCGGGGACGGCAGCGCCGTCGTGCTGTGGACGTGCACGGGAGGCGCCAACCAGGCCTGGTCCCGGCAATGAGCGCGGCGGGGCTGCGGGCCGTCCCGCCGGGGCGGTCCGCGACTCCGCCACGCCCTTGGGACACATACCGGAAAGCCCTTTCCCGCACCCTCCGCGCCACCTTCGTCCAACCCCTTGCCGAAGTATTGTTCCATGGCTAGCGTCCGGCTGCACGCAGGGAGTCAGTGAGCCGCCGACCAGACAAGGACGTCACCATGCGGGTTTCGGGATCGGGAAGAGAGTGGGACCGCCGCGGCGTGCTGCGCGCCGCGGGAGGGCTGGCCGCACTGGGCGCGCTCGCCGCCTGCGGCTCCAACACCGGCCGCGACGGAGGAGGGGGTTCGGGGAAGGCGCTGACCCAGTACTTCCACGCCTACGGCGAGGCCGGCACGCAGCAGGCGCTCAAGCGCTACGCGAAGGGCTTCGGCAGGGCCGACGTGTCCACCCAGTGGATCACCGGCACCAACTTCGAGAGCAAACTGTTCTCCGCCCTGCTCTCCTCCGACGCACCCGACGTCTTCGAGTTCCATCCGCAGATCCAGATGGTGAAGGCCGAGCAGATAGTGCCGCTCGACGACGTCATCGAGCCGGTCAAGGACGACTTCCAGGAAGCCGACATCAAGTCGCACACCATGGACGGCCACATCTGGGGCGTCCGGATGATCGACGACCCGAAGTTCATCTACTACCGCAAGTCGCTGCTGGAGAAGGCGGGCGTGGAGCCCCCGCAGACGCTGGACGAGCTGCTGGAGGCGGCCGGAAAACTCACCACGGACAAGGTGAAGGGCCTCTTCCTCGGCAACAACCTCAGCGACGTCGTCCGTCCGCTGATCTGGTCGAGTGGCGCCGATCTCCTCACCGAGGACAACCGGATCGCCTATCACACGGACGAAGTCGCCGCCGCTCTGGGCAGGTTGCACACCCTTTTCAAGAGCGGCAGCCTGCTGCTCGACGCTCCGGCGGACTACTGGGACCCGTCGGCCTTCAACCAGGGCCTCACCGCCATGCAGTGGTGCGGAATGTGGGGCATGCCGGCGATCCTTCAGGCGCACGGCGACGACGTCGGCATCATCCCGTGGCCGAAGTCCTCCGGCAACGGGCGGCCTTCGCTCATCAACGGCGGCTGGTCGATGTTCGTCAGCTCCAAGGCCAAGGACGTCGACCTGGCCAAGGAGTACGTGAAGTGGCTGTGGATCGACCGGACCGAGTACCAGGAGGACTGGTGCCTGAGCTACGGCTTCCACATCCCGCCCCGCAAGTCGCTGGCCGCCAGGGCCACGAAGCTCAAGACCGGGCTCGCCGCCGAAGGTGTCGAACTGGCCGAGAAGTACGGGCACTTCGACAATCCCAACTTCACGCAGGCCATGTTCACGGCCCTGGAGAACGTCATCGCGGACTCGGTGCGCAGCGACAAGACCCCCGAGGCCGCGCTCGACAAGGCCGACAGGACGATCAACAACGAGCTGAAGAAACTCTTCGGCTGACAGGCGGACCTGCCACATGTCGACGACCACACCCCGGAGCGCCTCCCCCCGCACCGGCGCCGAGGCGGCTCCCCCCGCCACGCACCGGCGCGGGGTGCGGGGCCGCACCCTCAGCTTCTGGCTGTTCACCGGCCCGTTCCTGGCCGGCCTCGTCATCTTCGTCTACGTACCGATCGGCTGGAGCGCCTGGCTGAGCTTCTTCGAGGCGCGCTCCACCGTCACCCCCACCGAATTCGTCGGGCTCGACAACTACCGGGAGATGCTCGCCGCCGGCGACTTCGTCGAGAGCCTCGGCACGTTCACCGTGTTCGCGGCCATCGTCGTCCCCGTCACCTGGGCGTTCTCCCTGGCCCTGGCGCTGATGGTGAACCGGCTCCGCTTCATGCGGACGTTCTTCCGGTCGGTGTTCTTCCTGCCGACGGCGTGCAGCTTCGTCGCGGCCTCGCTGATCTGGAAGATGTCGATCTTCAGCGGGGTGAGGTTCGGGCTCGCCAACACGGTGCTCGGCTGGTTCGGCGTGGAGAACATCGCCTGGCTGGCCTCACCGGACCCGCCGTGGTACTGGCTGGTCATCGTCACCGTGCGGCTGTGGCTCCAGTCCGGCTTCTACATGATCCTCTTCCTGGCGGCGCTGCAGAACATCCCGGAGGAGCTGTACGAGGCGGCGGCGATCGACGGCGCGAGGCCGGGCTGGCAGACCTTCCGCCACATCACCCTGCCGCAGCTGCGCGCCACCTCCGCCGCCGTGATCCTGCTGCTGCTCGTCGCCGCGTACCAGGCCTTCGACGAGTTCTTCAACCTGCTCGCGAAGACGACCTGGGGGCGGCCTCCGCTGGTCGAGCTGTACTACACCGCTCTGGGCGAGAACCAGGACTACGGGCGCGGCAGCGCGGGAGCCCTGATCCTGACCGTGCTGATCTGCGCCGTGACCCTGCTGCAGGGCCGCTTCCTCGGCTTCGGCAGGGCGGAGGAGGCGAAATGAGCGCCACCGCGCCCCGCACCACCCCGTCTCACGGAGCCCGGCCGGGCACGCGCCGGCCGGGCGGCTCCCGCCCGCGCCCTGCCGCCGCCTCCGCGGCCGGCCGCCTCCGCGGGCGCGGCACGGCCGGCGAACTGGGCCTGTACGCGGCCGTCACCGTCTGCGCCGTGCTGTTCCTCGTCCCCTTCTATCTGATCGTCCGCAACGCGCTGTCCACGGACGCCGAGATCACCGGCGAGGAGTGGAAGTTCTTCCCCACCGACATCCAGTGGGGCAACATCGGCGAGCTGTTCGACGACCCGATGGTGCCGTTCGCCCGTTCGCTGTGGAACTCGACGGTCATCGGAGTGCTCCACACCGCCGGCACCCTGCTGGTGTGCTCGCTCGCCGGGTACGGTCTCGCCCGCATCCCCTACCGGCACGCGAACAAGGTCTTCTACGCGGTGCTGGTGACCCTGATGGTCCCGGCCGCGGTCACCTTCGTGCCGAGCTTCGTGATGGTCTCCTCCCTCGGCTGGGTCTCCAGCCTGCGGGGCCTGATCATCCCGGGGCTGTTCAGCGGTTTCACCTGCTTCCTGTTCCGCCAGTACTTCCTGGGGTTCCCCAGGGAGCTGGAGGAGGCGGCGCGGGTTGACGGGCTGGGCCACTGGGGCGCGTACTGGCGCATCGTCGTGCCCAACTCGCTGAACTTCTTCGCCGCCATCGCGGTGATCACCTTCATCAGCGGCTGGAACGCCTTCCTCTGGCCCCTGGTGATCGGCCAGGACCAGGAGGCGTGGACCGTCCAGGTCGCGCTGTCCTCGTACATGACCAACCAGACCGTGAACTTCCATCTGATCTTCATGGCGACCGCGATATCCATCCTGCCCCTCGTGCTGGTCTTCGTCGTCCTCCAGCGGTGGCTGGTGCAGGGCGTCGCCCAGACCGGTGTCAAGGGCTGACCGAGGAGACCGATGAGCACGTCCTACGACGCTGTCCTCCCCTACTACGAAGACGTGGCCCCCGGCACCGGGGCCCTGCCGCCGCGCGCCTGGTGGGCCCGGTCCGACGCCGCCCGGCTCTCGCTGAACGGCAGTTGGCGGTTCCGGCTGTCGGCCACCGCCGACGCCGAGGACGAGTCCTTCGCGCTCCCCGGCTTCGACGCCTCCGCTTGGGACGAGGTGGCGGTGCCGGGACACTGGGTGCTCCAGGGCCATGGCGCGCCCGCCTACACCAATGTGCGCTACCCGTTCCCGGTGGATCCGCCGCGGGTCCCGGCCGAGAACCCCACCGGGGACCACCTGCGCCTCTTCGACCTGCCGGACGACTGGCCGGGCGGCGGCGAGGCGGTGCTGCGCTTCGAGGGCGTGGAGTCCTGCGCCCGGGTGTGGCTGAACGGGCGGGAACTCGGGGAGTTCAAGGGCAGCAGGCTGCCGCACGAGTTCGCGGCCGACGCGCTGCTGAAGCCGCGCGGCAATGTGCTGGCGGTCCGCGTCCACCAGTGGTCCTCCGGAAGCTACCTGGAGGACCAGGACCAGTGGTGGCTGCCGGGCATCTTCCGCGAGGTGGCCCTGCTGCACCGCCCCGCGGGCGCGGCCGGGGACTTCTTCGTGCACGCCTCCTACGACCACCGCAGCGGCGAGGGCACGCTGCGCGTCGACTCGGCGGTCGACGGCCGGATCTCCGTTCCCGGACTGGGCGTCCGCCTCGCCACCGGTGAGACGCTGACCCTGCCGGTCGAGCCGTGGACCGCGGAACGGCCGAGGCTGTACGACGCGGAACTGGTGACCGCCGGCGAACGCGTGGCACTGCGCATCGGTTTCCGCTCGGTGTACGTCGAGGACGGCGTCATCAAGGTCAACGGCCGGCGGATCCTGTTCCGCGGTGTCAACCGGCACGAGTTCCACCCGGAGCAGGGCCGCGCCCTGGACCTGGACACCATGCGCCGCGACCTGCACCTGATGAAGCGGCACAACATCAACGCCGTGCGCACCTCCCACTATCCGCCGCACCCGGCCTTCCTCGACCTGTGCGACGAGCTGGGCCTGTGGGTGATCGACGAGTGCGACCTGGAGACCCACGGCTTCGTCGACCTGGACTGGCGCCGCAACCCGGTGGACGACGAACGCTGGACACCGGCGCTGCTGGACCGCGCGGAGCGGATGGTGGAGCGGGACAAGAACCACCCCTCGGTGATCATGTGGTCGCTGGGCAACGAGTGCGGCACGGGCGCGGGCCTGACCGCGATGGCCCGGTGGATCCGCGACCGGGACCCGGACCGGCTGGTGCACTACGAGGGCGACCCGTCCTGCGAGGACACCGACGTGTACTCCCGCATGTACGCGGGCCACGCGGAGGTTGAGCTGATCGGCCGCCGCGAGGACCCGGGGCCGCCGGCACGCGCCGGTCTGCCGTTCATCCTGTGCGAGTACGCGCACGCGATGGGCAACGGGCCCGGCGGACTCGCCGAGTACCAGCGGCTGTTCGAGACGTACGAGCGCTGCCAGGGCGGCTTCGTCTGGGAGTGGATCGACCACGGCATCGCCACGCACACCCCGGACGGCACCCCGTACTACGGCTACGGCGGCGACTTCGGCGAGGAGCTGCACGACGGGAACTTCGTGTGCGACGGGCTGCTGCTGCCGGACCGCACCCCCTCCCCCGGTCTGGCCGAGTACAAGAAGGTCGTCCAGCCGGTGCGTATCGAGGGCGACGGCCCGGCCGGCACGGTCCGGATCACCAACCTCCACGACTTCTCCGACCTGTCGCACCTCGCCTTCCGCTGGTCCTACGAGGCCGACGGGGAGAGCGTCGAGGCCGGTGAGCTGGCCGTCCCGGCGCTGGAGGCCGGGCAGCGGGCCGAGGTGAAACTGCCCGCGCCGCCCGCCGAGGGCCGGGGCGCCGAGACCCAGTGGACGGTGCGGGCCGTGCTCGCCGAGGACACCGCCTGGGCGGAGAAGGGCCACCCGGTGGCCTGGGGGC
>NZ_JAAAXQ010000384.1 GCF_009916105.1 Streptomyces sp. GC420
GCTTAGCAGATCCGATTTCCGTTTCTGCCACCCGCTGGAGCGGGCTGCCGTTCCGTTCTCCGCTTTCGCGTTTCCCTTTCCGGCGATTCCGACTCTATCAGATCCTTTCGGCGCTGATTCCCGGTCGGCGGGATTCCTGCTTTGTCTTTCCGGCCTCGCGACCGTTCCGACGTTTCAAACTCTAGCTGATTCTTCCGGCGACTCATAATCGAGCCGGTGGAAACGAATTCCGGGCATACCGAAATTCACCCTGTGAGGGGATCGCGCCGAGTTTGGGTGCCGCGCGTTCGCGGCGGGAGTG
Organism: Streptomyces sp. GC420; assembly: GCF_009916105.1. Classification (GTDB taxonomy): domain Bacteria; phylum Actinomycetota; class Actinomycetes; order Streptomycetales; family Streptomycetaceae; genus Streptomyces. The sequence goes on from NZ_JAAAXQ010000384.1 coordinate 302, forward strand.
GCTGCCGGTGAACCGTTACGGCTCCGTGGCAACCCGAAGAACTTTACGGATGCCCAGGGGGCGTGTCAAGCCGCCTCAGTCGAGGCCGGCGAGCCGCCCGCCGGCGTCCGGCTGGGCGTGCTCCACGCGGCGCAGGAGACGGGTCAGCATCTCGCCGAGCGCCGCCCGCTCCGCCCCCGAGAGGTCCTGGAGGAGCTCCTCCTCGAAGACGGAGGCCATGCGCATCGCCTCCAGCCATTTTCCGCGGCCCTCGTCCGTGAGCTCGACGATGACGCGTACCCGGTTGGACTCGTCCCGTTCACGGGTGACCAGGCCCTCCGCCACCATCCGGTCGATGCGGTGGGTCATGGCGGCGGGGGTGAGGCCGAGGCGCTTGGCGAGCTCCCCGGGGCCCATTCGGTACGGGGCACCGGACAGGACAAGCGCCTTGAGGACCTCCCACTCGGCGTTGCTCATCCCGAGCGCGGACGTCTGGCGTCCGTAGGCCACGTTCATCCGGCGGTTGAGCCGGCTGAGGGCCGAGACGACCTTCTCCACCTGAGGGTCGAGGTCCTGGAACTCCCGCTGGTACGCAGCGATCTGTTCGTCGAGGCTCGGCTCGCTCGCTGGCTCGCTCATGTCGCGAAGTATGGCACGTGCGGGTTCGCGTCGAAGTCCTTCGACATGTACTGTTTAGCTTCGAAGTTTATGTTCGAAGTCTTCAGGTCTAAGGTGGGTGACGGTGACCAGGGCGATGGGCGCAGCGATGCGCCGGATCCAGGCGGGCAACGCGCTGAGCGCGTTCGGCATCGGTTTCACGGTTCCATTCCTCTACGTCTATGTGGCGCAGGTACGGGAGCTGGGGGCCAGTACGGCGGGCATCGTGCTCGCCGCGTTCGCCGTGGCCGCGCTGATCGTCCTGCCGTTCACCGGACGGGCCGTCGACCGGCGCGGACCGGGCCCGGTGCTGGTGGCGGCCGCCCTGCTCGCCGCAGCCGGATCGCTGGCCATGGGGGTCTCCGGGAGCGCTGCGGCGGTGATCCTCTCGGCGTCCGTGCTGGGCGCGGGCGCGGCGGTCATGCAGCCGGCGCTGGCGACGATGATCGTGTGGTCCTCGCGTCCGGACACCCGGACGCGGGCCTTCGCCGTGCAGTTCTTCCTGCAGAACCTGGGCCTGGGCATCGGCGGTCTGATCGGCGGCCTGCTCGTCGACGAGAGCCGTCCCGGCAGCTTCATGCTCCTCTTCGGCATCGAGGCGGCGATGTTCCTGGTGCTGGCGGCCATCGCGGGGACCGTACGGCTGCCGGACGCACCGGCGATCGTGTCCTCCCGGCCGGCGCAGAAGCGGGGAGCGCGGGGACGCGTCCTGCGGGACCGGGCGATGGTCCGGCTGAGCCTGCTGGGTTTCGTCATCTTCTTCGCCTGCTACGGGCAGTTCGAGTCGGGGCTTCCCGCGTACGGCACGGAGGCGGCCGGCATCACCCCGTCGACGCTGGGCCTGGCGCTCGCCGCGAACACCGCGGTGATCGTGACGGCGCAGTTCGCCGTGCTCCGCCTGGTGGAGCGGCGCAGGCGGTCCCGGGTGATCGCGCTGGTCGGTCTGATCTGGGCGGTGGCCTGGATCGCGGCGGGGTACGCGGGGCTCGGGCACGGCAGCCAGGAGATGGCGACGGCCGCGTTCATATCGACGTACACGCTGTTCGGGCTGGGCGAGGCGATGTTGTCGCCGACCGTGGCGCCCCTGGTGGCCGATCTGGCGCCGGAGGCGATGGTCGGGCAGTACAACTCGGTGTTCGCGCTGGTCAAGCAGTTGGCGCTGGCGGTCGGTCCGGCGGTGGGCGGGCCCATGGGGGCGTCGCTGCATCTGCCGTACATCGTGACGTTCGTGGCGTTCTCGCTCACGGTGACGGTGCTGGCGCTTCGGCTGGGGCGGCGGCTGACGCCGGTGCAGGACCTGCCGCTTCTCGCGGCGGGCGCCGGCCGGTCCCGGGTCGTGGCGAAGCACGTGCCGGGGCGGGAGCGGACCGAGCGCGCCGACGCGTGAGCCCCCGCCGGCCGTCACGGCGGGCCGGGAGGAGGCCCGTGTACCGGAGGTCCGGTGCCGGGGCTCCCGTACACATCGGGGACTACGAGGGCTGTTCGCGCGGCAGCTCGAACTCGCACCACACCGCCTTGCCGCCGCCCGGTGTGCGGCGCGAGCCCCAGGCGGAGGCGACGGTGTCGATGATCGAGATGCCGCGGCCCGTCTCGTCGGCGGGCTCGGCGCGGCGGCGGCTCGGCAGGTGGTCGTCCCCGTCGGTCACCTCGATGATCAGCCGGCGGTCGGTGCGGCGCAGCCGCAGACGCATGGGCGGGGTGCCGTGCTGGAGGGAGTTGGCGACCAGTTCGCTGGCGGCCAGGACGCCCAGGTCGAACAGCTCGACGGGGAACCGCCAGGACGCCAGGACGCCCGAGGCGAAGGCGCGGGCACGGGGCGCGGCCTCGACACCGCCGAGCAGGTCCAGGGCTGCGTTGTGGAAGAGCTCTGCGTCCACGCCCGTGCGGGACGGATGCTGGAGGACGAGAACGGCGACGTCGTCGTCGTGGTCGGCGGCGACTCCGAGGGCGCGCAGCAGGCGGTCGCAGACGACCTGGGGGGTGCCGGTGGCGCCGGACAGGGCCTTCTCGAGTGCGGCGACCCCCTCGTCGATGTCCTCGCCGCGGCGTTCCACGAGACCGTCGGTGTAGAGGACGGCGGTGGAACCGGGCGGCAGCGCGATGGAGCCGGAGGTGTGCAGCCAGCCGCCGGTGCCCAGCGGCGGGCCCGTGGGTTCCGCGGCGCGCTGGACGGCTCCCTTCTCGTCCCGTACGAGAATCGGCAGGTGACCGGCGGAGGCGTAGACGAGCTTGCCCTCGTTCGGGTCGTGGACCGCGTACACGCAGGTCGCGATCTGGCTGGCGTCGATCTCGGCGGCCAGGCCGTCGAGGAGCTGCAGCACCTCGTGCGGTGGGAGGTCCAGACGGGCGTAGGCGCGCACGGCGGTGCGCAGCTGCCCCATGACCGCCGCGGCGCGCACGCCGCGGCCCATGACGTCGCCGATGACGAGGGCGGTACGGCCGGCGCCGAGGGTGATGACGTCGTACCAGTCGCCGCCGACGGCGGCGTCGAGGCCGCCGGGGTGGTAGGTGGCGGCGATGCGCAGGTCGTCGGGCTGCTCCAGCTCCTGCGGGAGCAGGGAGCGCTGGAGGGTCACGGCGGCGTCGCGCAGGCGGCGTTCGTTGGCGCGCAGCCGTTCGACGGCCTCGGCGTGGTCCGTGACGTCGGTGGCGAAGACGAGGACGCCGCGGTCGCGTTCGGACACGGCGACGGGGGTGCAGGTGAAGGTGTACGCGCTGCCCCCGCGGACGCGGCGGGACTTGAGGGTGCGTGACTTGCCGCTGCGCAGCACCTGGTCCATGAGGGGCAGCAGCCCCGTCTCGGCGAGTTCGGGAAGGGACTCGCGGGCCGGTGCGCCGGGCGGGCGGTGGCCGAACTCCTCGGTGTAGGCGTCGTTGACGTAGGCCAGGCGGTGTTCCGGGCCGTGCAGGACGGCGACCAGGGCGGGGAGGCTCCCGAGGAGTTCGCGCACGGAGAGCTCCGACAGCACGGACAGCGGGGACGGCGCGGACGGCTCCGGCCGGTGCGGTGAGGAAGCTGAGCGACGGGCCTGTCCGTTGGCGGCCGCTCCGGTGGGCTCCGGTGGGCGTGGCTGTGCCGACGCGTCCGCCCGGCCCGCGCCGGCGGTGGGTGAGGCGATGCCTGCGGAGGGTGCCTCGGGATCCGGCCGGGCGCCGCCGCGGGCCGCGGGCACGGAACCGCGGTCGTTCCGCGCTGCCGCGCGGCGCTGTGTTCCGGGGAGCCGGGCGCTCCAGCGCGTGAAGTTCACTGCGTTATGCCTCGTGGTCTTGGTCGTTCCGGCTGCCCGGAGTGCGGTCGCCCGGTGGGCCACCGCGGGCGAACGTCAAACAGCGCCACCCGTCCGGCGACGCGTCCAGTGTGGCCGACGGGAGCGACATCCGTCAGACGCCGGGCACTCACTGGGAGTTCCTCACTCCACCGAACTTCGGTGAACTTTTGCGAGAAACCATCCGAAGGAGGCTCACGGCTTCTTCTTCTGGGGGACCCCTCCGGCCGCAAGTTCGAATTCGGCGCGCGGATGTTCCAGCGAGCCGAGGGAGACGATCTCCCTCTTGAAGAGTCCGGCGAGCGTCCACTCGGCGGTGATGCGGGCCTTGCGGTTGTACGTCGGGACCCGGCTGAGGTGGTACGTACGGTGCATGAACCAGGCCGGGAAACCCTTGAGCTTGCGCCCGTAGACATGCGCGACACCCTTGTGCAGGCCGAGGGAGGCGACGGAGCCGACGTACTTGTGGCTGTAGTCCTGGGTGGGCTGCCCGCGCAGCGAGGCCGCGATGTTCTCGGCCAGTACCTTCGACTGGCGGACCGCGTGCTGGGCGTTGGGGGCGGTCTCCCGTCCCTTCTCCGCCGCCGTGAGGTCGGGAACGGCCGCGGCGTCACCGGCCGACCACGCGTGCTCCACTCCCTCGACGCGCAGGTCCGGCGTGCACTTCAGCCGGCCGCGCTCGTTCCTGGGCAGGTCGCCGGCCTCGATGATGGGGGCGGGTTTGACGCCGGCGGTCCACACGACCGTACGGGTGCGGAACCGCGTGCCGTCGCTGAGCACGGCGACCCGGTCCGCGCAGGACTCGAGACGGGTCTCCAGGCGTACGTCGATGTTGCGCCGACGGAGCTCGCGCACCGTGTACTTGCCCATCTCCTCGCCGACCTCGGGCAGGATCCGGCCGCTGGCCTCGACCAGGACCCACTTCATGTCCTGGGGCTTGACGTTGTGGTAGTACCGGGTGGCGTAGCGCGCCATGTCCTCGAGCTCGCCGAGCGCCTCGACGCCCGCGAAGCCCCCACCGACGAAGACGAAGGTGAGCGCGGCGTCGCGGATGGCCGGGTCGCGGGTGGAGGAGGCGATGTCCATCTGCTCGATGACGTGGTTGCGCAGGCCGATGGCCTCCTCGACGGTCTTGAAGCCGATGCCGTGCTCGGCGAGGCCGGGGATCGGCAGAGTGCGGGAGACCGAGCCCGGGGCCAGGACGAGTTCGTCGTAGGCGATCTCGATGGGGGTCGCGCGCTCCTCCTCGGTGGCGAGCGTGGCCACGGTCACGGTGCGCCGGGCGTGCTCGATGGACTTGGCCTCGCCGATCACGATGCGGCAGCCGTCCAGGACACGCCGCAGCGGTACGACGACATGGCGGGGCGAGATGGCACCGGCCGCGGCTTCCGGGAGGAACGGCTGATAGGTCATGTACGGCTCGGGCGTGACCACCACGATTTCGACGTCGCCGCGCCGCAGCTCGGGTTTCAGCTTCCGCTGGAGACGCAGGGCGGTGTACATCCCGACGTAGCCACCGCCGACAACGAGAATGCGCACAGGTTCGGTCACCATCCCATGACGCACCCGCCTCAGGGATTTGTCCACAGGCCCGGCAAAATGTATGACCGGCAATTCCCTGTGGCGTACGCCCGGCGCACGGTGAGGCGCATCGGCAGAGTCGCAGGTCAGACCATGGGAACGGGGGTTCGGGAGGGGGCCGAATCGGGGCGGTCCCGGCCGATGCTCCGATCGGGGGGCGGTCCCCCAGGAACCGGCCCCTTCTGAATTGACCCCGGCTCAACTATGTTCGTAGTCGGTCGGGGTGTCTCGGGCTGTCCTTCTGCGCCCGTTCGCGCCCCGGCGGCAGAGACGGGGAGTCTCCGGGGGGAGACATCATTACCGGGGGAACAAATCATGTCTATTCAGGACTCTCATTGGTCGTCCGCCGTCGCTTCGGCCGGAGGCACCGGTGGTGCCGGAGGCCGTGGACGCATCGGCACGGCGGGCCCGGGAGTACAGGGCGGACCGGTCGGATCCGTGGGACCGGTCGGGGGGCGTTCGGCGCCGCTGCGGGTGGATGCCCAGCGCAATCTTGAGCATGTGCTGCGCGCGGCGCGCGAGGTCTTCGGCGAGCTGGGGTACGGCGCACCGATGGAGGACGTGGCCCGCCGCGCCAGGGTCGGTGTGGGGACGGTCTACCGCCGCTTCCCCAGCAAGGACGTCCTGGTCCGGCGGATCGCCGAGGAGGAGACCTCCCGGCTGACCGAGCAGGCGCGCACGGCGCTCGGGCAGGAGGACGAGCCCTGGTCGGCGCTGTCGAGGTTCCTGCGGACCTCGGTGGCCTCGGGTGCGGGACGCCTGCTGCCCCCGCAGGTGCTGCGGGTGGGCGTCGAGAACGGGGACACCGCGGCGCACGAGGAGACCCGTGTGCCGTCGCAGCGGAACGCGCCGGGAGGACAGCCCGCGCACCCCGACCTGCGGTTGGTCGAGCGGCGGCCCTCGGCGGCCGGCGAGCAGGACGACGCGGGTGCGTCGGAGCTGCTCGCCGTGGTCGGCCGGCTGGTCGAGCGGGCCAGGGCGGCGGGCGAGCTGCGCGGCGATGTGACGGTGGCGGACGTGCTGCTGGTCATAGCCACCGCGGCGCCCTCGCTGCCCGACGCGGCACAGCAGGCCGCCGCCTCGGCGCGGCTGCTGGACATCCTGCTGGAGGGCCTGCGCCCGCGCCCCGTGTCCTGACCGCCCGACAGGTTCGGCCCCGGGCTTCCCCGGGGCCGGAGCCCGGGGTGGCCGGCGTGCCGGCCGGTGACGCCGGCCCCCACGGGCGCCCGGGGACGGGGCGCGTCGCCGAAACGGACGCCGCCGAAGGCGGGCCCGGCCGCGCACCGCGCGGGCGCGTCGCGCCCGCGCGGTGCTGACCCGCGGTGGCGCAGCCGCGTGCCAGGCCGCCGCAACGTCCCACTCCCCCGGGTCGGGCCGGGGC
>NZ_JAAAXQ010000385.1 GCF_009916105.1 Streptomyces sp. GC420
CGCCCGGTCCCCGTAGGTGATCGCCTCACGGGCGCGGGCCCACGTCACGGCCCCACGCCGACCCTGAAACGGATGATGAAGAACTTTTCGGGCATGCTTCCTCGGGAGAACCCGAACATTGCGGCGCGGCCGGGACGCGCCGCACCCCCGGTGGTGGAAACATCGGGGCGGCGCGAAGCGGCGCGGACCCTCGAACGTGCCGGACGGCCACCATGACGGCCCGAGGAGTAGGTGACGATGACCGAGGCACAGCAGACTCGGCGTACGCCCGGGACGCCGTGCTGGGTGAGTTTGATTGTGCACGGCCTTACCGCGACGGAGGAGTTCTACCAAGCCCTGTTCGGCTGGGAGTTCGAGCCCGGTCCGCATCAACTCGGCCCGTACAGCCGGGGCCTCATCGACGGCAAGGAGGTCGCCGGCATCGGGCAGATGCCGCCCGAACGCCATCTGGCGGTCGCCTGGACTCCCTATCTGGCCACCGACGACGCCGACGAGACGGCGGAGACGATCAGGTGCTGCGGCGGCACGGTCGCGGTGGGCCCGCTGGACGCGGGCGAGGCGGGACGGCTGGCCATCGTGTCGGACCCGGCCGGGGCGACCTTCGGCATCTGGCAGGCGAAGGGCAAGACGGGTACGGCGGTCAGAGGGCTGCACGGCACCCCGGTGTGGAACGAACTGGTGACCCAGGAGACCTCCACCATCGCGAAGTTCTACACCGCGGTCTTCGGCTACCGCACGGAGGCGGTGGTCTCGGCCGACTTCGACTACGTGACCCTGCACGTCGACGGCGAGCCGGTCGCCGCCCTGCACGGCGTGGGCAACTCGCTGCCCCGCGACCGGGGCGCCCACTGGATGACGTACTTCGAGGTCTCGGACACCGACGAGGCGCTGCGCCGGCTGGTCGAGCTCGGCGGGCACGTGGTGCAGCCGGCGCGGGACGGCGGGATCGGGCGGATGGCGACGGTCGCCGACCCCGAGGGCGCCGTGTTCACCATCGTACGGACGGCCCGCTGACCCTTGCCGGGACCCCCGCGGGCGGTACGCCGGGCGCGAGTGCTGCGCACACAGGGCGGGGCCCGGGGGTGGCGGCCCGCCGGCAACGGACCGCACCCGGGCCCTCAGAGGGCGACGCGTACCGTCTCCACCCAGCTCGGGGGCTGCGGTGCGCCGGGACCTATCAGGGCCGCGATGAGGCGGCAGGAAGGGACCTCGTCGGGCCAGGGCGTGAATCCGTCCGTGAGGACGACGACGATGGTCGGGCGGTCCCGCGCCGCGAGCGCGGCTTCGATTCCGACGCGCATGTCCGTGCCGCCGCCACCGCCGAGGCTGACCTGCTCGGTGGATGTCACGCGGGAGACGGCGTGCACGTCGGCGTCGCAGGCGAGCACGGTGACGCGGTTGCCCCGTACACCGACCTCGCGCAGTACGCCCGTGACCTCTCCCAGGGCGGCCGCGAGCTCCGCGTCGCCCATCGAGCCCGAGGTGTCGACGACGACTGCCACCCGGGGCAGCGGACGGCGCAGGCTCGGAAGGACGACGCCGCCCAGCGCCGGTGTGCGGCGCGACGGACGGCGGTAGGTGTAGTCGATGGCGCCGGCGGCCCACGCGGCGGCTTCGCGGACCGCGCCGGACAGCGCCTGACGCCAGTCCACCGTGGGTTCCAGGACCTCCTCGGCCCAGCGCTGCCAGCCCGCGGGCAGGGTGCCGCGGCCGCGCTGGTGGGCACGCATCGCCTCGGCGGTGTGCCGGCGCAGTGCCTGGGCCTCGGCCTCGCCCAGCCGGGAGGGCCCGGCGGAACCCGTGAGCTCCCAGGGCACCGGGCGGCCGTGGGCCCCCGATCCGCAGTCGTGCTCCCGCACGTGCGAGGGCAGCCGGGGCAGGTACGCCTCGAACAACTCCCCGTTGGGCAGGCCGAAGAGGCGGGGCTCGACGCGCCCGGCGGGCAGGCGCAGGCCGTCCGCGAGGAGGTCGTCGTTGATCTCGCAGTCCTGTGCGACGTTGACGCGGTGCCAGTCGCGCTGATCGGCGGCGGGGAGCCGGTCGGCGCGTCCGTGGTGGTCCCGCAGCAGGTGCGCCGCCTCGTGCACCCATACGCCCGCGAGTTCCTCCACGGGTGTCGCGTCGACGAAGGCGGGTGACACGTAGCAGCGCCAGTGCCGGTCCACCCCCATCGTCGGCACCTCGCGGCGGGCCACGACGGTCAGGGCGTACAGGGCCGACGCCAGATAGGGCCGGTCGCTCGCCGCCCGGTAGCGGGCGGCGAGCAGTTTGGTCATGTCCAGGTCCCCGCCGGATGCCGTCATGCCCGCGTGCCTCACCGGCCGCCGGGCAGGACCCCGGACATCTGCAGCAGGTCCAGGAACCCGTCGATGCCGGGGGGTACGGGCCAGTCGAGGTGGCGCATCGCCGCGAGATCGGTGGCGGCCCGCGCGGCCACGTCCGGTACACCCGCTTCCACGGCCTTGGCCAGCACCGTCCAGCCGGCCTCCCAGCGGGGCCGGGTGAGATCGCTCTGGATGGCGGCGACCACCGCGATGAGGAAGGCCAGCTGCCGGTCGCCGCGCTCCGGCAGGGCGAACGCCTCGGGATCGGCGAGGACCCGCTCGGGGTCCGGCAGGTCGAGGTTCTCCAGGTAAGACAGCAGTTCGATGCCCGCGCCGTCCCCGACGGCGCCGGTGAGCGCGGCGGCCACCGCCTCGCGGCCGGCACCGGTCGCGTATCCCGTCGCGAGCAGCCGCAGCGCCATCTCCCAGGTCCGCGGTGACGGCCACGACCGGCCCCGGCTCTCGGCGTCGGCGGGTATGTGGTGGACCAGACCGGGCCTGGCCGTGAGGAAACCGGAGATGGCGCCGCGGGCCCGGGCGACGGCACCGGGCACCCTGGCCGGGTCGACCACGGGAACGGCCACCTCCGGCCATGTGCCGGCCATGCCGCGCGCGACCGTGGCGGGGTCATGGGTCCAGTCGAGGTGGACGAAGCGGTTGGCGAGCGGCGGGCTGAGATGCCAGCCGTCCGCGGCGCTCGACGGCGGGTTGGCGGCGGCGACGATGCGCACCGCGTCGGGCAGGACGAGGCTGCCGACCCGGCGTTCGAGCACGACCCGCAGCAGCGCCGCCTGCACGGCCGGCGGCGCGGAGGACAGCTCGTCGAAGAAGATCAGGCCCTGTCCCGCACGGGTGAGCCGGACCGCCCAGTCGGGCGGGGCCATCGGCACACCGGTCACGGCCGGGTCGTCCCCGACGATCGGCAGCCCGGCGAAGTCCGAAGGCTCGTGCACACTGGCGATGACCGTCTCCAGCGGAAGGCCGAGCCCCGCGGCGAGTTGCTCCAGGCCGGCCGACTTGCCGATACCCGGTTCGCCCCACAGCAGTACGGGCTGATTGGCCGTCACCGCCAGGGCGAGCGCCTCCAGTCGGGGATTGGCTGCGGGCTCGGTCCGCCGTGTGCGCAGCCTGCCGACGAGATCGTCCGCGGCGGCCAGCGGGCCCGGCGCGGTGCGGGGGGTGGCCGTGTTGCTCAAGAATCCTCGTCCTCGTCCTCGCCGTCGTACTCGTCCTCGTCGTACTCCCGCTCCTCCATCCACTCGTCCCACCAGTCGGCGCCGATGCCGGGGTGCTCCTCCTGCACGCGCTCCTGCAGGAAGGCCAGGTCGGCACGCTTGTACCGGCGGATGATCTGGGCCAGCGAGAGTTCCGAGTCGTCGACCGCGTCGATCCGGGCGCCGGCGGCGAGGAGGGCCTCCACGAGGGCCCTGGAACCGCCGTCGTTGGCCGCCACGAACAGCGGTGTGCGGTCCCGGTGGTCCCGGGCCTCGATGTCGAGCCCTTCCGCGAGCAGCCGGGGCAGGAGCAGTTCGTGGTCGAGCAGGTGCAGGACGTGGAGCAGGGTTCGCCGGGCGGCGTCGCGTACCCGGGGGTCGAGCCCCGCGTCCAGGAGTTCGAGCACGCCGCGTGTGTCGCCGTGCTGGGCGCGCAGGAACAGGTCCTGCCGCTGGGCGCGCAGGGCCTTCGGCAGCCGACCGCTTCCCGACGCCCACGTCTGCTGGACGGCGAAGCACCCTGCGACGGCACCGCCGAACGCGCGCAGGGCGCGCTCGCGCTGCTGCTCCTCGTCGCTGTGCGGCATGTGGAGCAGGCCGCCGCCCGCGCGGAAGCCCACCTCGTGCCATTCGCCGCGGCATCTCACCCGGACGGGTGCGGGCGCGGCGGGACCGGGCGGGCCGGCGGGCCCGTCGGTGGCCCCGAGAGCGGGGAACAGCGCCTCGCGGACCAGCGGGTGCAGGTGTTCCGGCTCGACTCCGCCGACGCGCATCAGGTCGAGGTCGGGGAGCCTGCGCCAGAGTGCTTCGGCCAGGAAGGGCACGTCCTCGACCTCGTCCTGGTCGGCGGTCCTCACCCGCAGCCCGGCGCCGCCCCCGGGGCCCGCCGGCTCCAGCAGGAGGTAGGTACGCCAGTCGGCCCCGACGCGGAAGCGCTCGCCGGCTCCCTCGCCCGCCAGTCGGCGGACCTCCGGCTCGAGTCGCGTGTGATCGAGCGCCAGCCTGCCGAGGATCGCCTTCGGATTGACCCTGTGCCATGCGGGGCCGCCGCTCGGGGGCTTCAGGTCGACCTCGATCCCGGCTGCGGCGAAGGCCTCCTCGATCTCGCCCTTCTGATGCAGCAGGGTGACCCACTCGGCCCGTGCCGCCGCGTCGCCGGGGCCGGGATCGGCCCTCGGCAGTTCGTCGTCGAGGAGCGGCCTGCCGTCGGGGTGGAAGAACGGCGGCCGTTCGCGGCTGCCGCACCGGTCGCGCAGTTCGGTGGTGTGCCGTGCGTCCCACAGGTGCCGGGCGTACCGCCAGTCCTCGGTCCCGCTCCCGAAGACGCCTGCGGCCCTCTCGTCCCGGACCGTCCGGAAGCGCAGGGTGATCCGCTGCGGGCCCTCCAGCATCGCGGGCGTGGTGAGGTGGAGGTACGGCGTGGAGCGGCGGCTCTCGTCCGCTTCCACCGGCCGGTAGCGGGCGAGGACCACCGTGCGGTTGGTGGCGAGCGTGGTCCGCCCGCCCAGCGCCCGGGGCAGGTGCCAGCGCACCAGGTCCGGGACCAGGTGGCGCAGGTCGTCCTCCAGTGCCTCGGCGACGTCGCGGCCCCAGCGCTCGGCGACCTCGGACAGGTCGACGGCGACGTCCACGGCGGCAGCCGCGCACGCCCCGCGCCAGTCACCGGCCAGGCGGCGTTCGGTCGCGCGCTCGATCATCCCCCGGGGCACCGCGTAGCGACGGATCCGCCGACGGCTCGCCGCCTCCTCCGGCGGGAAGCAGGGGAGTTGTGGGCGGGGGCTCAACGGTAGACACTTCCTATCGCGCGCAGGTCGGGATGTGCCCCGGCCGCGGGCCGCAGACGCTGGGTGAAGGACCGCTTCACCTTCCGGGGCAGGCCGGGCCCCAGACCGACGTACTCCAGCGGTGAGTTGTCCGGCACGGCCGCCAGCAAGGACTTCGCGCCCCGCCCGGTGAGCCCGGTGTGGCGCAGCTCGAGCCGGCGCAGCGGACTGCCGGGAAGCGCGGCGGCGAGAGCGCGGGCGCCTTCGTCACCGGTGGCGTTGGCGGGGGCGCCGATGCTTCGCTCCGACATCGGCCGGCCCAGGTCGAGCGCCTCGATTCCGGCCAGGGCGCCGGCGAGGGCGCGCGCCCCGGCGGGACCGATCCCGTTGCCGCCCAGACCGAGCCGCACCGGCCGCTCGGAGTCGGCCGCGGCCGCGAGGACGGCGGCGCCTTCGTCGCCGAGGTGGTTGGCGGGCAGGTACAGCTCGCGCACCCCTGCCTCACGGATCAGCGCGGCCAGCAGCCCGGCGCTGTCGGCGGTCAGGCCGTTGCCGCCGAGGAAGAGGCGTTCCACCGGCTGCGGGCGGCTGGTGAGGGCGTCGAGCAGAGCCCGCAGCCCTTCGGTGCCGAGGCCGCTGTTGACCAGGTCGAGGGTGCGCAGCGCGGTGTTCCGGCGGAGCATCGCGGCGAGCGCGAGGGCACCTTCGTCACCCACCGGATTGCGTTTGAGCCACAGCGCACGGACGGTTTCGTCCCCCGACAGCGCGTCGGCGAGCGCGGCGACGCCTTCCGGGCCGATGCGGTTGCAGCCGAGGTAGAGCGTGCGCAGGCCGTGACCGTCGGCAAGCGCCCGGGCAACCGTCAGGGCCCCTTCGTCACCGATGGCGTTGGTGCCGAGCAGGACGTGCCGGGCGTGCGGTGAGGTGGCGGCGACGGGCATCACGCGGGCGGCGCCGACCGCGCCGAGCCCCTGCTTGCACAGGTCGACACGCCCGTCCGCGCACACGGTGCCGAGCGGGAAGGTCTCGTCGGCCTCGACCGCTTCCGCCGACCCGAGCCTGGCCAGCAGCGGATCGAGCCGCGCGGGATCGCTGATCGGAATGTCCGGGACCTCGATCGCCGGGCAGCGCACGGGTGTCGGCTGCGTCATCACCACTCCACCGGTCCATCGCCGGTGCCCGGCCCGCCGAGGGCGGCATCGCCCTCCGCCCGCCCAGGACGGACCGACGCCAATCGACTTTCCTCCACGACAAGGGTGGCAAGGCCGGTCGGATTCGAACCGACGTCCTCCAGCTCGATGCTAGGGCGCGACGACCTCTGCGCTACAGCCTTGCCGTGGGAGATCATAGCCCTATTCGCTTTGATGCCGATCACTTGTTGCGACTTCTCTGCCCGAAGACCCGGCAGGGCATCACCATGCCGGTCCCCGGCCGGCCCGGGGCGACGGCGCACGGAACAGGGTGACCGGCGGCGCCCTGCGGCGGGGCCGTCGGGTGCCTGTCGACGGAACGGAACCGCAGAAGCGGGGCGTGCTGCTGTGGTCGCGTCAGCCCGATGCGCCTGTCAGAGCAGTTGGCCATCAAAGAACATCACTGGGAAGTCGTGTACTCCGCCCAGACGGTCTTGCCCGGCCCGTCGGGGCGCGGGTGCCAGTCCCAGTGGGTCGCGAGGTGCGATACCAGGACCAGTCCGCGGCCGGCCTCCTCCTCACCGGCGGCACTGGCCGGGACGGCCGGACCGTGGGGCGGTGGGGACGGCGGACGGCGGGGGTGGCGTTCTGTGCGGGTGTCGGTGACCTCGACGCGCACGGTGCGGCCCTCGGGTGCGGCATGGAGG
>NZ_JAAAXQ010000386.1 GCF_009916105.1 Streptomyces sp. GC420
GGGTCAGGCGGTGCCGGACTCCCCGGCGTGCCCGTGCCCGTCCCCGTCCCCGTCCCCGTCCTGAGCGCCGAGCAGCCGCAGCAGGGAACGCAGTTCCTTCAGTGCGGCCTCGGTGACCTGCGGTTCCCCCAGCACCAGCTGGTGCAGCACCAGGCCCTCCAGGGCCGCGAACACCAGCCGGGACAGCGCCCGGTTCGCACGCTGGGGGATCATCCGGGTCAGCTCGCGCTCGGTCGCGTCGAAGTACTCGGCGTACAGCGCGCGCAGCTGGGGCAGCAGCTCCGGCCTGCGACGCGCCTCGAGCAGCAGCTCGTACTGGAACGCCTGGATGTCGGGGCCGGAGATGACCATCTCCGACAGCCCGGCGGCGAAGTCCTCCGCCTCTCCGGTGCCCGGCTCGACCGCGCTGGTGCTCATGCTGGTGCGCACCGTGTGGGCCAGCGCCTCCTCGATCAGGGCGTCGCGGGAGCCGAAGTGGTGGACGACCAGCCCGTGGGTGACCCCGGCCTCCTCCGCGACGGCGCGGTAGGTGAGCCTGCGCAGACCACCGCGGGCGACCACGCGCACCGCGGCGTTGAGCAGGGCCTCGCGGCCCGCGCCGTAGTGCACCCGCTTGCGGGGCCTGACGCGCTTGCCGTCGGGAGTCTCGGCGGATCCGGTCATGTCCGGGACCCTACCCGCAGGCGGACGGGCGGGCGCCGCACCGGGTCCCTCCCGCCGGGGACCCGGTGCGGCGCGGTGGCGGCGGCATCAGCGCTTCGGGGGCCTGACGCCGCGGAACTCCCAGTCGCCGCCCAGCGCGGTGGACACGACCTCCTCGGACTCGGTGGGCTGCGCCCCGACGTCGCCGCGGATCGGGGTGGGCCCGGTCACGATGCGGTTGGTGAGCCGTCCCAGGCCCTCCACCTCGACCTCGACGACGTCGCCGGGCTGTACGGGACGGGAGTTGGCCGGGGTGCCGGACAGCAGTACGTCGCCCGGGTGGAGAGTGATGGTGCGGGCGATGTCGGCGACGAGGTAGTGCATGTCCCACTCCATCTCGTCGGTCGAACCGTCCTGCACCACCTCGCCGTTGACGTACGTACGCAGCGACTTGCCCCTGAAGTCCCAGCCGGTGACCAGCCCGGGGCCCAGCGGGCACAGGGTGTCCGAGCCCTTGACGCGGAGCATCGATCCCGCGTCGGTGTCCCGGAAGTCGTGCAGGCCGTAGTCGTTGGCGACGGTGTAGCCGGCGATGTGGCCGCCTGCCTCCGCGGGGGAGATGTTGCGCGCGGTCTTCCCGATGACGATGGCCACCTCACCCTCGTAGTTCAGCCACTTGCAGCCCTCGGGGCGGACGACGGCGCCCTTGTGGGAGTTGAGGGCCGAGGTCGGCTTGTGGAAGTACGTGGGCGCCGGTGTCAGCCCGATCCCGAATTCGTCGACCCGGCTGCGGTGGTTGAGGTGCACCGCGATGATCTTCGACGGGACGACCGGCGGCAGGTGCACGGCCTCGTCGGCCCCGACCCTGCGGCCGTCCGCGGCGACGAGTTCCGCGCCGTCGCGCACGACGTCCGTGACGGCGCCGTCCAGCAGAATGCGGCGGTACTCGGTGGTTCCTGCCATGTCAGTGCTCCTCGGCATGGTGGTGCGGTGTGTGGCTGCGGGCGGCCGTGCCGGCGCGCTGCGCCGTCCAGCCCCCCTCGGGGCGGTCGAACCAGAGATGGACCTGTCCCGTCCCGATGGAGTTCTCGTACGCGCCGTACTGGCGGGCGGTCGCGGTGCACGCCCGCTCGCCGAGGGCGCCGATCATCATCAGGTAGTGGAAGAAGCGGGCTTCCGGCTTGTACTTCCAGAACTCGTCCATGGTGTCGATGACCCTGTCGTGGCGCCCCTCCCTGAACCAGCCGATGCGTGTCTCGTCGGCCTCGCGCGCCTCGGGGGAGAAGATGTGCGCCGGGTCGCTCGCCTCGTGCTCGCGCAGCTCGCGCAGCGGCCAGAAGGTGTGGGACAGCGCGCCGGAGGCGATGAGCAGCACCTTGCGGCCCGGGGTGGCGGCGATGCCGTCGGCGAGCGCCCGGCCCAGGCGGAGGTGGTCCTCCATGTCGCCGGTCTGGCAGACGCCGATGGTCACCCAGCGCTTGTCGGCCAGGCCCTCGCCGAGGAACTTCCAGAGGTTGACGGTGGCGTAGTAGACGGGCAGGTACGCGTCGTCGATCGCGGTGATCCAGGTGCCGTGCTTGTCGGCGGACGCCGCGATGTTCCCGGCGAGTTCGGGGTCGCCCGGGTAGTCGTACGGGATGCGGCACATCCCGCGCGGCAGTTCCTCGGAGGTGAACAGGCCCGCGCGGCGCGGCTGCGCGGTGACGACGAACTCGACGGTGGTGGCCCAGTGGGAGTCCAGGACCACGACGGTGTCGTAGTCCTCGCGTTCGAAGACGTCCCTGCGCAGTTGCTCCAGGCCGGTGACGAGGGTGATCTCCTTGCCCTCGTTGAGCTCCAGACGGGTCTCCTCCGGCAGCATGATGGTGGGGACATGGGCGAGCAGGCCCGCCCCGACGATCTCACCCATGGCTGAGCCATCCCTTCGGTGCGGTGACGGTGTTCTTGAGGTCGCAGTAGAAGTCGAAGCTCCAGGTGCCGCCCTCGCGGCCGACACCGGAGTGACGGGAGCCGCCGAAGGGCGCCCGCAGGTCGCGTACGAAGAAGCAGTTGACCCAGACGGTTCCCGCGACGAGCCGGGCGGTGACCCGTTCGGTGCGGGCCGGGTCGCCGGTGGCGAGGGTGGCGGCGAGGCCGAAACGGGTGTCGTTGGCCAGCCGCACCGCCTCGTCCTCGGTGCGGAAGGTCTGGAGGGTCAGCACGGGGCCGAAGACCTCCTCCTGGACGATCTCCGAGTCCTGGGCGACGCCGGTCAGCAGGGTCGGCAGGTAGAACAGGCCGCCGAGCCGGGTGTTGGGGGCACCGCCGAAGACCACCCGGGCTCCGGACGCGACCGCCCGCCGCACGAAGCCGTCGATCTTCTCCAGCTGACGGGGGTGGATGTTCGGGCCGATGTCCGTGGCCTCGTCGCGCGGATCACCCTGCCTGAGCCGGGAGGCCTTCTCGGTGAGGCGGCGCGTGAACTCCTCCGCGACCGGCTCCTCGACCAGGATGCGGGTCGCGGCCAGGCACACCTGCCCGGCGTTGTCGTACTGCTCGACCGCCAGGTCCACGGCGAGGTCCAGGTCCGCGTCCGCGAAGACCAGCAGAGGGGACTTGCCGCCGAGTTCGAGGCTCAGGGGAGTGAGCGCGGCGGCGGCGGACGCCGCGATCCGCCTGGCCGTCGGCACCGAGCCGGTGAAGCTGATCCGGCGCACGCCGGGGTGGGAGGTGAGGGCGTCGCCGATCTCGGAGCCGTACCCCTGCACGACGTTGAGGACTCCCGCCGGCAGCCCGGCCTCGGCGGCGATGTCGGCGAGCAGGGACGCGGTGAGCGGAGACCACTCGGCGGGCTTGAGGACGACGGTGTTCCCGGCCGCCAGCGCCGGGGCGACCTTCCAGGTGGCCAGCATCAGCGGCGCGTTCCACGGCGTGATCAGCACGCACGGTCCCGCGGGGTCCCAGGAGACGTGGTTGCTGTGGCCGCGCGTCTCGAAGTCCTCGTGCTCCAGTTGCAGCAGCCAGTCTGCGAAGAACCTGAAGTTGTGCGCGACACGGGGCATCACCCCGCGGCGGTGCGAGCGCAGCAGGGCGCCGTTGTCGGCGGTCTCGACGTTCGCGAGTTCATCGAGGCGCTTCTCGACGCCGTCGGCGATCGCGTGCAGGAGCCGGGCCCGCTCGGCGCGGGGCGTGGCCGCCCATGCGGGGAACGCCGCCGTGGCGGCGGCGACCGCCGCCCCGGCCTCGGCGGCCGTCCCGCGGGCGACCTCTGCGAGCACGGTGCCGTCGATGGGCGAGACGTCGGTGAACGTCCCCGCGGAGGCGACGCGCTCGCCGCCGATCCAGTGCCGGGTGTCGACGGCGACCCCGGCGACGGTGGTCTTCTCGGACATGTGGGTGCTCCAGTTGACGGGGCCGTAGGGCTGGTCGGTGGGTCGGTTGTGTCGGTCGCGGCCCCGCCGGGCGGCGGAAGCCGGTGTTCGTTCTCGTTCCTGCCTCCTGCCGTCCGGCCGCAGGCCTTCGGCTGCGGGCCTCCGGCCCGGAGGCCGGTGTTGTTTCCGGTCTCGTGGCCGTCCGGCCGTGGGCTCCAGCGCGGAAGCTGGGCGCCTCCTCCGGTCGGGACGTCTGGGGCGCCCGGCCCGGGTGTCCCGCCGTCGGCGGGTCGGTTGCCCGGCGGTGCGCCCGCGCCGGGCGGCGGAGTCCGGTGCTGGTTCTGGCCTTGTGGCCGTCCGGCCGTCCGGCCGTGGGGCTTCGGGCTCGGAGGCCGGGTGCTTTCTCCTGTCGGGACCGCCGGCGCGCGCCCGGTGAGCCGGACCGAGGTACGGGCCGTCCACGCCTCCCGCCTCCCGCCTCCCGCCTTCCGGCCGTCCGGCCGTGGCCGGGGCCCGGTGCGCCGGATCGTGGGGCGCGCCGTGCGCCGGTGGCATCGGGGCCCGTGCGTGGCCGTCCCGCCGCGCGGGAGGGAGGCACAGGCCGCCGGAGCCGTCGGCCGGTCCGGCCCGGTGGGCGCGCCGCGGAGGGCGCGGCCGGGGCTGCCCGGGGACGCGCCGAGCCGCGGGCGGTCCCGCTAGACGGTCGCCGCCGACGTGCCGGACTCCAGCAGCGTTCCGCCGTCCCAGACCACGCCGACCTGGCGGTAGTACGCGGCGATCGGCTCGCGCACCTCCAGGCGGGCCAGTTCCTCCGTGGGAGACTCGAAGAGTTCCAGGTCGGCGTCGCCGGTCCATGCCTGGCCGGCCTCGAAGGAGGCCGCGCCGGACTCGATCAGCTCGTCCAGGGCCAGTCCGCCGCCCTTCTCGATCGATGGCAGCCAGCGGTGGTGCGCCATGGGGTGACCGTTGACGAAGCCGTTCGTCCCGGAGGGCTCCCGCAGGGTCACCACCGCCTGGGCCAGGCGGCGGTCCGCGGCGGCGAGCGTCGCGCCGAATCTGGCGCCGGCCTCGATCCGCGGCGCCGGCCCGTACGGGTGCGGCCGGGTCTGGTGGATGGAGCCGAGCTTCTTCGGGTAGCCCTGGTGCAGTCCTCGGGCGATCGCGAAGTCCTTGTCGACCCAGATGTAGACGCAGCGCGAGTAGGTGCGGCCCCGGTAGGAACAGCGGACGACGGCGAAGGCCTCCTTGTACTGGGAGAGCACGGGGTCGAGCAGTTCGCGCCCCGAGGCGGAGCAGGACTGCCAGTCGGCCCAGATGAGGGCGACGGCTCCCGGGTCCTCCTCGGCGAGTTCCAGCGGCTCGGGCAGCAGCTCCCGCACCCGGTCCGGGTCGGTGCGGTACTCGACGGTGAGCAGGTCTCCGGAGTAGAGCCACGGGGGCGAGGGGATCAGCGACGACGAACCGGTCGCCGTCTTGGGCGTGAGGAATCCGCGGACGGTGCTCATGATCAGGAGGTTCCTTAGTCGGTGAGCGCGGGCTGCTTGAGCAGTCCGGCGCGGTAGCGGGCTGCTCGAGTGGTGGCGGCCGGGCCGCCGAGCGCGACGACTCCGACGAGCCGGCCGTCGGCGTGGTAGCCGACGAGGACGTCCTCGTCCGGGTCGCCCTCCAGGACCCGTACGTCCCCGAGGCCGAGCAGGGGGGCGCCGAAGGACTGGAGACGGAAGTCGTGCTGATCGCTCCAGAACGTCGGCAGCGGCGCGAACGGGGGCAGACCGCAGTCGGCTCCCGTGAGGTGGGCGACCAGGGTCCTGGCGGCGTGCCTGGCGGTGTCACCCGGGATGGACCAGTGCTCGACGCGGCGCGGTACGCCGTCGTAGCGGGCGTTGGGGAAGCGGGCCACGTCGCCGACGGCGACGACGTGCGGCAGGCCGCCGGCCCGCAGGTCCTCGTCGGTGAGGACGCCGTCCGTGAGGTCCAGGCCGTTGCCTTCGAGCCACTCGGTGTTGGCGACCGAGCCGACGGACTCGATCACCACGTCGGCGGGGAGCGCGGTGCCGTTGCCGAGTACGACCCCCGTGACCCGTTCGTCACCGGTGAAGCCGCTGACGCCCGTCCCGAGCGCGAAGCGTACGCCTCGCTCCTCGTGCCGACGGCGAAGCGCGCCTGCCAGCAGCTCGCCCAGCGGCCCCACCATGGGCAGCGGCAGCGGGTCGACCACGGTGACCTCGGCGACGCCGAGGCCGACCGCGGTCGCGGCGACCTCACAGCCGATGAATCCGGCGCCGACCACCACGACGCGCGCGCCGGGGCGGGTCAGTTCGTCGCGCAGGGCCCGGGCGTCGGAGAGGGTGCGGACGGTGTGACGGCCGCTGCCCGGCCCGGTCGGTCCGGGGCAGCGCAGGCGGCGGGGCCGCATGCCCGTGGCGACGACCAGGCCGTCGAACGGCAGTTCCTCGCCGCCGTCCAGAACGACGAGGCGCTCGTCGAGGCGGGCGGCCGTGACGGCGGTGCCGAGCCGCCACTCGACGTCGGCGGCGCTCGCCCTGGGAGTGAAGGCCAGCGACTCGAAGGGCGCCCTGCCCGCGAGCACTTCCTTGGACAGCGGCGGGCGGTTGTACGGCATGTGGGGTTCGTCCCCGACGACCGTGATCGCACCTGTCCAGCCCGCCGCGCGGAGCTGCTCGGCGGCGCGCAGGCCGCCCATGGAGGCGCCGGCCACGACGACGCGTCCGGTGCGGCGGGCCGGGCCGGGGCCGGGAGGCACGGCGGCCCCCGAAGTCCCAGTGGAACCGGGTCTCCCGGCAGGTCCCGGAGGCGCGGCGGTACGGGGGTGTTCCGGGCTCGCGGCGGTCATCGCGCTCAGCCCTCGATCCGGATGGCCTGGAGCGGACAGACGTCGGCGGCCTCCTCGACCTCGTCGCGCAGTGCGTCGTCGGGCTCGCCGACGTGGACGAGCCGTCCGTTGTCGTCGAGCTGGAAGACGTCGGGGGCGGCGAAGACGCACTGGCCGTGGTCCTGGCACTTGTTCATGTCGACGACGACCTTCATCGGTCCTCCTGGAGGGGGCGGGCGTCGGAGCGCGGGGAG
>NZ_JAAAXQ010000387.1 GCF_009916105.1 Streptomyces sp. GC420
GGTATCGCGGCCCCTTCAGCGGCGGCGGAAGTCCTCGGCCGCGAGCAGTCCGGTGTCCGGGTTGTCGGTGAAG
Organism: Streptomyces sp. GC420; assembly: GCF_009916105.1. Classification (GTDB taxonomy): domain Bacteria; phylum Actinomycetota; class Actinomycetes; order Streptomycetales; family Streptomycetaceae; genus Streptomyces. Next base: position 74 of record NZ_JAAAXQ010000387.1, read on the forward strand.
ATGCCGTCGATTCCCTGCTCGAAGTACGCCCTGTAGGCGCCGAAGACGTCCCCGTACGCGGTGGGGTCGGTGCCCCGGCGGAACTCCGCCGGCAGGAAGGTGTTCTCGTTGCGCATCGTGTACGGGTGGAGGATCAGCCCGGCGCGGTGGGCGTCCCGGACGAGCGTCGTCGGCGTACCGAGACTGCCGTCCGCCTTCTTCGGGATGACGAGGTCGAGCAGCGGGCCGATGCCCTGCGCGAACCCGGAGATCCACTTCAGGCCTTCGGGCGTGACCAGGTCGGCGACCGTCCTCTGGTCGCCGGACTGGACGAAGTCCCACGGGCGGTCGTCGGGCGTCCACAGCAGCACCACGCGCGGGGACTGCACCAGCCGGGACATCCGCTCCATGCTGGTGGGCTCGAAGGACTGGAGGAAGACGGGCGAATCCTTCCGGTGGCGGCCGTACTTGCGCAGCAGCCGGGCGAGCGGCTCCTCCAGGCCCAGGCCGATGCCCCGGAAGTAGGAGGGGTGCTTGGTCTCGGCGTGCAGCCAGACCGGCCTGCCCCGCCTGCGGCCCTCCCTGTCCGCCCAGCGCAGCACCTCCTCGAAGCTGGGCACGGTCCAGCGGCCGTCGTAGAGGGTGTTCTCCTGACGGGCGGCGGGGATGCGTTCCTTGGCCCGCAGGGTCTTCAGCTCCGCGAGGGTGAAGTCCTCGGTGAACCAGCCGGTCAGCGAGGTCCCGTCGACGGTCTTGGTGGTTTTGCGGGAGGCGAACTCGGGGTGGTCGGCCACGTCCGTGGTGCCCGTGATGTCGTTCTCGTGCCGGCAGACGAGGTGCCCGTCCTTCGTGGGCACCAGGTCCTGCTCGATCACGTCGGCGCCCATGTCCAGGGCCAGCTGGTAGGCACCGAGGGTGTGTTCCGGCCGGTAGCCGCTCGCGCCCCGGTGCGCGATCACAGCCGGCACGGGCAGGCTCCGGTAGGATCCCCCGCTCGGGCCGGAGCCGCCGGCGGCGCTCGCGGTGCCGGGCAGTCCCAGCGCCGTCGCACCCGCCGTGAGGACCGCGGCCCCCAGCATCGCGCGTCGTCCGGGCCGCTGTGTTCCGTCCGCCATGTCCTGCGTCATCAACACTCCTTCAACCGCTGTACCGCGCCTGTCCGGCGACACACGGGGCTTGATCGTAGGATTGGACGACGGACTTCGAGGGGACCCGTGATGGAACGTGGCGGAAACACATGTCAACACTGCGTATCGACATGGTGAACCCGGTGTGCGATCAGCGGACCGTGGCGAGTAATGTCCCCACCTGCAGAGACCTCATTTCACACTTCGCCGGACAGAAGAAGACCGGAGGGCACGTTGTCCCGATTCGCGCTCATCAAGGCAGTGCTCGGACCGATCATGCGCCTGATGTTCCGCCCTCGTGTGGAAGGCGCCGAGAACATCCCCGGGACCGGTCCTGTAATCCTCGCCGGCAACCACCTGACGTTCATCGACTCCATGGTGCTTCCGCTGGTCTGTGACCGTCAGGTGCTGTTCATCGGCAAGGACGAGTACGTCACCGGCAAGGGACTCAAGGGCCGGATGATGGCCTGGTTCTTCACCGGGGTCGGCATGATCCCGGTGGACCGGGACGGCGCGAACGGCGGAGTGGCGGCGCTGATGACGGGCCGTCGGGTGCTGGAGGAGGGCAAGGTCTTCGGCATCTACCCCGAGGGCACCCGCTCCCCCGACGGACGCCTGTACCGCGGCCGTACCGGCATCGCCCGCCTCACCCTGATGACCGGCGCACCGGTCGTGCCCTTCGCGATGATCGGCACCGACAAGCTCCAGCCCGGCGGTGCCGGCCTGCCCCGCCCCGGCCGGGTGACCGTCCGTTTCGGCGAGCCGCTCGAGTTCTCCCGCTACGAGGGCATGGACCGCGACCGCTATGTGCTGCGGGCCGTCACCGACTCCGTGATGACCGAGGTCATGCGCCTGTCCGGCCAGGAGTACGTCGACATGTACGCCACCAAGGCCAAGGCGGCCTGAACTTGACGGGTGCCGGCCTGCTGCCCGAACGTCCCGAGCGGTCCGCCCCCGCGCCGAACGGCGTGACGGGCGTCGGTGTCGTCGTCCTCGACCCCGCCGGCCGGGTCCTACTGGGGCAGGGGCACGACGGCCGCTGGGAACTGCCCGGCGGCAAGGTCGACCCGGGCGAGAGCTTCGAGGACGCCGCCGTCAGGGAACTCGCCGAGGAGACCGGTCTGGCGGTCGGCGCCGCGGCGGTGCGCGTCGTGGCGGTCCTGATGGACGGCGTGCGCGGGGTGACCCGGATCTCCGCGGCAGCCGTGACCGAGTCCGCCGGTGAGCCCGTGGTGCGGGAACCGGACAAGATCCGCCGCTGGCAGTGGACCGAACCCGGCGCGATACCCGGAGAACTCTTCGCCCCGTCGGCGGCGGTACTGCGCGCCTGGAACCCGGGGCTGCGGCTTCCCCGGGTGGCCGCGCACTGCTACCCGGTCGCCTGAGCGGCCTTCCGGCATGACGGCCGCCCGTGCCGCGCACGGTCATGGCGCTCGCCCGGCCGGGTACGGCGGATACGGCGGGGGACAGTGGGCCACGGCGCCAAAAGCATTTGGCGCTGCGGTCACGGACGGTGAGAATGCGCCCATGGGACATCTGGAAGCCGCGCATCTCGACTACTACCTGCCCGACGGGCGGGTGCTTCTCTCCGATGCCTCGTTCCGGGTCGGGGAGGGCGCGGCGGTCGCGCTGGTGGGGGCCAACGGCGCGGGCAAGACCACCCTGCTCAGGCTGGTGTCCGGGGAACTGAAGCCGCACGCGGGCACGGTCACGGTCAGCGGCGGCCTCGGAGTGATGCCGCAGTTCGTGGGATCGGTGCGGGACGAGCGGACGGTCCGCGACCTGCTGGTGTCGGTGGCCCAGCCGCGGATCCGCGAGGCGGCGCGGGCGGTGGACCGGGCGGAGCACGCCATCATGACCCGTGACGACGAGGCCGCGCAGATGGAGTACGCGCAGGCGCTGAGCGACTGGGCGGAAGTGCGCGGCTACGAGGCCGAGACGACCTGGGACATGTGCACGACGGCCGCGCTCGGAGTGCCGTACGAGAAGGCGCAGTGGCGCGAGGTGCGGACGCTGTCCGGAGGCGAGCAGAAGCGGCTCGTCCTGGAGGCGCTGCTGCGCGGGCCCGAGGAGGTGCTGCTCCTCGACGAGCCCGACAACTATCTGGACGTGCCCGGCAAGCGCTGGCTGGAGGAACGGCTCCGGGAGACCAAGAAGACGGTTCTCTTCGTCTCCCACGACCGGGAACTGCTGGCCCGCGCGGCCGAGAAGATCGTGAGCGTGGAGCCCGGTCCCGCCGGGTCCGACGTATGGGTGCACGGCGGCGGCTTCGACACGTACCACGCGGCCCGCAAGGAGCGCTTCGCGCGCTTCGAGGAACTGCGCCGGCGCTGGGACGAGAAGCACGCCCAGCTCAAGCAACTGGTCAACACGCTGAAGAACAAGGCCGCGTTCAACGACGGGCTGGCCTCCCGCTACCAGGCGGCCCAGACGAGGCTGCGCAAGTTCGAGGAGGCGGGGCCGCCGCAGGAGCCGCCGCGCGAGCAGGACATCCGGATGCGGCTGCGTGGCGGCCGCACCGGCGTACGGGCGGTGACCTGCAAGGGGCTTGAGCTGACCGGGCTGATGAAGCCCTTCGACCTCGAGGTCTTCTACGGCGAACGGGTGGCCGTCCTGGGCTCCAACGGTTCCGGCAAATCGCACTTCCTGCGGTTGCTGGCGGGCGAGGAGGTGGCCCACACGGGCGAGTGGAAGCTGGGCGCCCGGGTGAATCCCGGTCACTTCGCGCAGACCCACGCGCACCCGGAACTCGAGGGGCGCACGCTGGTCGACATCCTGTGGACCGAGCACGCCAGGGACCGCGGCGGCGCGATGAGCGCGCTGCGGCGTTACGAGCTGGAACGGCAGGGCGACCAGCCGTTCGACAAGCTGTCCGGCGGCCAGCAGGCACGCTTCCAGATCCTGCTGCTGGAACTGCGCGGTACGACCGCGCTGCTGCTCGACGAGCCGACGGACAACCTGGACCTGGAGTCGGCGGAAGCGCTGCAGGAGGGTCTGGAAGCGTACGAGGGCACGGTCCTGGCGGTCACCCACGACCGCTGGTTCGCCCGGTCCTTCGACCGGTACCTGGTGTTCGGCTCGGACGGCCGGGTCCGTGAGGCGCCGGAACCGGTCTGGGACGAGCGCCGGGTCGAGCGCAGGCGATAGCCCCTGCCGGCGTCAGACCCTGGTGTCCAGGCGCTGGGACCGCAGCAGGAACCAGGCCGCCGCGGCGGCGGCCAGCAGGACGGCGGCGCCGGCGCCCGCGGCGAGGCGGAGGCCCTCGACGAAGGCCTCGCGGGTGACGTCGAGCAGTGCCGTCGCCTCGTGCGGGGCAAGCGTTCCGGCCGACTCCGCGGCGCCGCCCAGGGACTCACGGGCCTCGGTGACGGTGGCGGCGGGGATGCCGGCCGGGGCGGTGAAGTCACGGTAGACGCCGGTCACGACGGAGCCGAGGAGGGCGATGCCCAGCGCGGCGCCGAGTTCGTACGCCGTCTCGGAGACCGCGGACGCGGCGCCCGCCTGCTCCTTGGGGACGCTGGAGAGGATGACGTCCGAGGTGACGGTGAAGGAGAGGCCCGCGCCGACTCCGACGACGAGGAGCGCGGCTCCGAGGGCCGGGTAGCCGGTGTGCTGGCCGAGTGCGGTGAGCGTGCCGAGCGCGGCTCCGACGGCGGCCAGGCCGCCGGCGGCCACCGAGCGCACGGAGTACCGCCGGGCGACCCGTCCCGCGGCCAGCCCGGCGGCCACCGCGCCCACGGCGGCGGGGAGTTCGGCGAGTCCGGCCTCCAGCGGGGCGCGGCCCTGCACGAGTTGCAGGAACTGTGAGAGGAAGAAGATCAGCCCGGACAGGCCCAGAATGGTCAGGAGGTCGGCGAGGACGGCACCGGAGAAGCCGCGGTGCCGGAACAGCCGCATGTCGAGCAGCGGAGTGTCCAGGGTGAGCTGCCGCCGGACGAACCAGGCCAGCGCGAGGACGCCCAGCAGGCCTGCTCCCGCCATGGTTCCGTTCACCCCTTCGGCGGCGAGTTCCTTCATGGCGTACACGACTCCGGCCATGCCGGCCATGGACAGGCCGACGCTCGGCAGGTCCCAGGGGCCGGGGGCGGGGTCACGGGACTCGGGGAGCAGCCGGGCTCCGACCAGAACCAGGACGGCCATGACGGGCAGGTTGATCAGGAAGACGGAACCCCACCAGAAGTGCTCCAGCAGGAATCCGCCGGCGACGGGACCGACGGCCGCTCCGGCGGAGGCGGTGGCGCCCCAGATGCCGACCGCGAGACTGCGTTCCCGCGGATCGTGGAAGAGGTTGCGGATCAGCGCGAGGGTCGCGGGCATCAGGGTGGCGCCGGCCACGCCGAGCAGGGCCCGGGCCAGGATCATCATGCCCGGTCCCGTGGCGTACGCGTTGAGGACGGACACGGCGCCGAACGCGGCCGCGCCGGTCAGCAGGAGCTTCTTGCGGCCGATGCGGTCGCCGAGGCTGCCCATGGAGACGAGCAGTCCGGCGAGCACGAAGGAGTAGACGTCGCCGATCCAGAGGAGCTCGGTGCCCGAGGGGCGCAGGTCCTCGGTGATGAACGGGGTGGCAAGGCCGAGAACGGTCGCGTCCACGGCGACGAGGAGCACGGCGAGGACGAGGACGCACAGCGCCGCCCACCGTCCCCGCACCGGGGTCGTGGCCGGCTTGTCGAGTATGCCGCTGCTCATGGGAGTGCGCTCCGTGTCTCACGTCGTACGCCGCCGAGCAGCAGCTCGACGACCATGTGCTGGAAGTCGTTGGCGGCGACCCGGCCGTCCTGCACGGACCAGGCGCAGGCGCCGATCAGTCCGTACAGCGCCTCGGTCAGCCAGGCGGGGGTCAGGTCGATGCGGAACTCGCCGCGCTCCTGACCGCGCCGGAAGAGCGCGGAGACGCGGGCGTCGAGGCGGGCCCAGCCCTCGTTCTGCTGCTCGCCCTCGAAGAGCTGGTTCTCGGTGACGAGGAAGGCGAGGAACCCGGCGACCGTCTCGGTCTCGGCGACCAGCCGCCCCAGCGCCTCGGCCGCCGGCCCCTCCTCGGTGCGCGCCCGGTCGAGCGCGGCCTCGAACTCCTCGATGCCGAGCTGCTCGAGGGCGCGCACGAGCGCGTCGCGGCCCGCGAAGTGCCGGTGCAGGGTGGCGCGGCTGATGCCGGCGGCCCTGGCGACCTCGTCCATGGTGGCGGTCGCCTTGCGGGTGAGCAGCGCGGCGGCGCTGCGCAGCACCTGTTCACGATCGACTGTCATGAAACAAAGATAGCCCACACGATACATGAATGTCTCATCCGAGACGGAGATAAGTCATTGCCCGGAACACGTGGACCCCGCCATGCTCGGTGGATGAAGCCGCTGCTGCTCATCGATGTGGACGGCCCCCTGAACCCGTACGCCGCCAAGCCCGAGCGGCGGCCCGACGGCTACGAGACCCACCGGGCCCGCCCGTCGGGGTGGCCGGGCGCCAGGCCGCTCCGGCTGTGGCTCAACCCGGCGCACGGCGCCGAGCTCACGCGGCTGGCCGACGCCTACGAACTGGTGTGGGCGACGACCTGGCGGGGCGAGGCCAACGAATGGATCGGCCCGCACCTCGGACTGCCCGAACTGCCCCACATCGAGTGGCCCTCGATGTGGGGGCGCTCACCGCGCGGCACCTTCTGGAAGACGCAGTACGTCCTGGAGTACGCCGGCGGACGTCCCTTCGCCTGGATCGACGACGAGATCACCGCTCTGGACCGGGAGTTCGTGGAGCGCGACTACCTCGGGCACGCCCTGCTCATGACGATCCACCCCGCCCTCGGGCTGACCCGCGCGGACTTCGACGCTCTCGCGGCCTGGGCGGACGAGCTCGGGCGGGGCGGACCGGGCGGG
>NZ_JAAAXQ010000388.1 GCF_009916105.1 Streptomyces sp. GC420
CCCCACCGGGCCTTCCGCGCGGGCCGCGTCGCCCGACCGCCCGCGCCCGGGGGCGGACACGGGAACACGCCCGCCGGCGGCGCGGCCCGGTCCCGGAGGCCGGGCGCGCGCGCACCCGCGCCTGCTGGGGCTGCTGTGGGCCGCCGGGCCCGCGCTGCGCGGAGCGTGGCTGGGCGCCGTCGCGCTCGTGGCCGCCGGCGCGGTGGCACTGGCGCACGGCGCCGGGTTCGACGGCGCACGACCCGTGCTGCTCGCCCTGGCGCCGCTACTGCCCGTCGCCGGGGTCGCCGTGTCGTACGGGTGGCATGCCGACCCGATGCACGAGATCGCGGCGGCTTCCCCCGGCGGCGGCCTGCGGCTGCTGCTGACCAGGACCGCCGCCGTGCTCGCCGTCAGCCTGCCGCTGCTGACGGCCGCCGGAGCCGTCCTGCCGTCCCTCAGCGGCACGCCCGCCGTGGCGGCCTGGCTGCTGCCGGGCCTCGCACTGACCCTGGGCACGCTGGCGCTCGGTTCGTACACCGGCACCCGTGCCGCCGCCGCCACCGTCGCCACGGCCTGGCTGCTCGCGGTGGCGGTGCCCGTACTCGGCGCCCCGGCGCCCGGCGCGGGCGTACCCGCCGCCGAACTGGCGCGGCACGTCTCGCTGTACCTCTCGGGGCCGACCGCCCAGACCTGCTGGGCCGCCGCCGCCGCGCTGAGCGCGGGACTGCTCGTCCTGCGCCGCGCATCCTTCGACCGACTGGAGAACCGTTGAGCACGATACGGGTGGCCGGACTGTCCGTCCGGCACCGCGGAACCACCGCACTCGACGCCGTCGACCTGCGCCTCGACACCGGTGTGCACGGCCTCCTCGGCCCCAACGGCGCCGGCAAGACATCCCTGATCCGCGTGCTGGCGACCGTCGCGGAACCGGCGGCGGGCACCGTGGAAATGCTCGGCGGGAGCCTCACGGACCACCGGACGCGCACCGAGGCACGGCGCAGGCTCGGCTACCTCCCCCAGGCGTTCGGCCACTATCCCGCGTTCACCGTCAGGGAGTTCGTCGCCTACGTCGCCTGGCTGAAGGAACTCCCGGCCGAGCGCACCGCCCAGGCCGTGGAGCGCGCCATGGACCGGGTGGGCCTCACCGACAGCGCCGACGCCAGGATGAAGACCCTCTCCGGAGGAATGATCCGCCGGGCCGGCATCGCCCAGGCCATCGTCAACGATCCCGAGATCCTGCTGCTCGACGAACCCACCGCGGGCCTCGACCCCGAGCAGCGCGTCGGGTTCCGCGCACTGCTGCGCGAACTGGGCGAGACCGCGACGGTGATCGTCTCCACCCACCTGGTCGAGGACGTCGCCGCCGCCTGTACCGGCGTCACCCTCCTCGACGCGGGCCGTGTCGCCCACCGCGGCAGCCCCGCCTCCCTGGCCGCACTCGGCGCAGCGGACGCCGCCGAGGACTCCGACGCGCGGGGCAGCGCCATCGAGCACGGCTACACGGCGGCGCTGCGCGCCCACCGCGCCGGTACCGGCGTCCTCGCGGAGGCGGCCCGATGACACCCGCGCGCACGGCGGACGCCGTCCCCGCCCCTGGAACCGCCCCGGAAGCCGCACCCGGTTCGGCACCTGGTCCTGCACCCGACGCCGCGTCCCCCGCCCGCGGTCGCCGTCATCCGCTGCGCGCCGAACTGCTGCGGGGCCTGGCGCCCCGGGTCGGTGCGGCAACCGCACTGACGCTCGCCGTCGCGTGCGCGTCGAAGGCCTCGACGTGGCAGGGCGACTGGGCCGCGACGACGTCCCTGCTGCACAGCGCGGCCGTCCTGCTCTGCGGCCCCGTGGCCGCCGCGGCCGGCTGCCTGCAGGGCGGCCGGGAGCGCCGCGCCGGTCTGGCGGAACTGCGCGTTTCCATGGCCAGGACCCCGCTCGTGCAGCTGATGGCGGCGGCCCTGCCCCTCGTGCTCTGGGTGATCGCCGGGTACGCCGTCGCCGCCGCCGGGGTGCTGCTCGCGAGCCTGCCGTACGCCTCCGAAGCGGGCGGGCCCGTCCTGTCCGTCGTGGTGGCCGACGCCGTGTTCCTGGGGGCGGCGGCAGTCGCGGGACACCTGCTGGGACGGCTGGTCCCCCGGTGGGCCGCCGCGCCCGCCGTGGCTCCCGTCGTCTACCTGCTGCTCGTGGTGTCCGATTCCGGGGACTCCCCGCTGCGGTACCTGTCCCCGGTCCCCCTCTCGGAGTCGCCGCCCTTGTGGCAGCCGCCCACGATGGCGGTGTGGACGGCCGGGATCGCCGCGGCCGCCGTACTGGCGCACGCCGCCCGGCGCCGCCTCCTCGCGCTGCTGCCGCTGGGCGCCGCGGTCGTCGCCGCCGTGGTCCTGGTCGAGAACGGGCCAGGCATGTGGCGTACCGACCCCCTGGTGAAGCGGCAGGTGTGCGACACCACCACCACCCCCGACATCTGCGTGAGTGCCGTCAGCGCGGCGGTGCTTCCCGAGGTGCGGTCCGCGCTGTCGGGGATCTCCCGGAAACTCGAAGGCGTCGCGAACGTCCCGGTGCGCTTCGCCGACCGGCCCGGCCGCCCGGCACGGGACGAGGCCGCGCTGCCGATGATCAGGCCGCTCGGGCGGGTGGTCGTACGCAACGAGCTGACCGACCCGGGGCAGTTCGCCTGGGAGGCCGCCGCCGCGCTGACGGGCCCCGACGCCTGCGACGCCCGGACGGAGGACGGGCGCGCGGCGCTGGTCGACGAGACGGTACGGGAATGGCTCGCCCCCCACCCCGCGCAGGACTACTGGGACAAGCTGCCGAGCACTGTCAAGGACCGGGCGCGGCGCGAGGACGCGCTGGCCGCGCTCCGGGCCGCGAAGGCTGCGAGGGCCCGTTTCGACGCGATGGGCGACGCGGAGCGCCGCGCCTGGCTCTCGCGCTACTTCGCCGCAGTCGGCAGCTGCGACCCGGACGAGGTGCCCTCGCTGTGAAGACGCCGGTCACACCGGGCCGCGCTCTCGCCGGCCCCGTGCTCTACGCCCGTTCGCGGGAGCTTCCGCTCGCCGTGGCGGCACTCGCCGGCACCGCGCTGCTCGCCGCGTGGGCGGCGCACGCCCCGGGGCCGCGGGAGACGTACGGCGGTCTGCCGTACCCGGGTGCCCTCGCGGCCCTGGCACCACCGCTGGTGGCCGCGGTCATCGGGACGAGCCTGCATCCGCGGGCCGAGGAGCTGGACCGCGCCGCCGCCCGTCCGTGGTGGCCGCGACGGCTCGCGCACCTGTCCGCGCTGACGGCACTCGCGGTGGCCGCGCTCGCCGCCGCCGTGCCCTGGGACACGGGGAGTCTCGGCGGCCCGGCACTGGTCAGGAACACCGTGGGGGCGGTCGGGGTCACCGCGGCGGCCGCCAGGGTGGTCGGGGCGCGGCCGAGCTGGCTGCCGGCGACGGCGTACCTGGGCGCGGTGTTCCTGGCGGCCCCCCGGGCGCACGGCGCGGCGGCGGCCGTGTGGGCGTGGCCCCTGCGGCCGGGCCCGGAGCCGGCGGCGTGGGCGGTGGCCGGGGCGGTGCTGCTGTGCGGCGGCGCGCTGTACGTGCGCGGAGCGCGCCCGCTCCACCCCGTCCTTGGCTAGTGCCGCGTCGGTCGGGGTTTGCCCGCCGAGGAGCGGCGTCCGGTGCCGGGGGCACCTCCCGCCGGAGGCAGGGGGAGCATCGCAAGGCGGCCGGAAGCCCTCGTAGTGGGCCTGCTCGGACTTTCGGCCAACGCAGCGTGGGGGTACCCCCCGCGCCCGGAGGGCTGCGGGCGAGTGCCGTGCAGGGCGTCGCGACGGGGCGAACCCTGGCTGACGCGGCACTAGAGTCCTCGGTTGGATCCGCGGGGCCGGCGGCCCCCCGGGTCCGGGCGAGGGCGGACCGGTCCGGGCGCGAAACCCGGCCGGCACGTCTCTCGCACCACCGGGCGCTCCTGTGACTTCGGTGACTTGCGTCACAGCGCCGGCGGCCGGATTCCGCGACCGAGCACACCGAGGAGAGTCCCCCATGTCCGAGCAGCCGGTGACCCTGGACCGGCGGAACGGCCCCCACGGCGAGGTCGTGCTGCGGCGGCGCGGCAAGGAGGGGGAGCACGCGGTCTTCGAGATCATCGCGAACGGCGTCTTCCTCATGGACACCTCCGACGGCCGTTCGGAGCGGCTGCTCGTGGACGCGGCGCTGGACGCCCTCGGCGACCGGGAGAAGCCGTCCGTCCTCATCGGCGGCCTCGGCGTGGGCTTCTCGCTCGCGCGGGCCGCCGCCGGGCCGCGCTGGGGCCGTATCGCCGTGGCGGAGCGGGAGGAGGCCATCATCGGCTGGCACCGGCGGGGGCCCCTGGCCGCGGTTTCGCGGGAGGCGCTCGCCGACCCCCGTACGGAGATCCTGCACACCGATCTCGTCGAGTACGTGCGCACCGCCACGGAGACGTACGACGCGCTGTGCCTGGACATCGACAACGGCCCCGACTGGACCGTCACCGAGGACAACGGAAGCCTCTACTCACCGGCCGGTCTCGCGGCCTGCCGGGAGCGGCTGAACCCCGGCGGAATCCTCGCCGTCTGGTCCGCCCAGCCCTCCGGGGCCTTTGAGGAAGCTATGCGGAATGCCGGATTCTGCAAGGTAAATACGGAAGAGGTCACTGTTGCCCGAGGCGTCCCCGACGTGGTCCACCTCGGGATCCGGGCTGCGTAGCCGAGCGCCCCGCGAGCCCCGTACGCTGCCTATCCACACGCTGGATCCAGAGGCGGGGAGATGGAACAGACACACACCACCCAGACCGGCACCGTGGCCGCCACCGCAGGGGCTCAGCGCCGGGTGCTGGTCGTCGAGGACGACGCGACGATCGTGGACGCCATCTCCGCGAGACTCAGGGCCGAGGGCTTCCAGGTGCAGACGGCCGGCGACGGCCCGTCCGCCGTGGACGCCGCCGAGACCTGGCAGCCCGACCTGCTGGTACTGGACATCATGCTGCCGGGCTTCGACGGCCTGGAGGTCTGCCGCCGGGTGCAGGCACGGCGCCCGGTGCCCGTCCTGATGCTGACCGCGCGGGACGACGAGACCGACATGCTGGTCGGTCTCGGGGTCGGCGCCGACGACTACATGACCAAGCCGTTCTCCATGCGGGAACTGGCCGCCCGGGTTCATGTGCTGCTGCGGCGGGTGGAGCGGGCCGCGCTGGCCGCCAACACCCCGCGCGGCGGGATACTGCGCCTGGGCGACCTGGAGATCGACCATGCCCAGCGCAGGGTCCGGGTGCGCGGCGAGGACGTGCACCTCACCCCCACCGAGTTCGATCTGCTGGTCTGCCTGGCGAACACCCCGCGTGCGGTGCTCTCCCGCGAACAGCTGCTCGCCGAGGTCTGGGACTGGGCGGACGCCTCCGGCACCCGCACGGTCGACAGCCACATCAAGGCACTGCGGCGGAAGATCGGCGCCGATCGCATCCGCACGGTGCACGGTGTCGGATACGCGCTGGAGACACCGACGCCATGACCGGTGGGGCTGAGGGGCCCTCGCGGAGACCGGGCTGGGCCTTCTCGATCAAGACGAAGCTCGGCATCCTGGTCGTCGTCTCCGTCTTCATCACCACGGGTCTGCTGATGGTGGCCCTGCGCACGGACACCGAGTTCCGCTTCATCACGGTCTTCTCGGTGATCGCCACCCTGCTGATCACACAGTTCGTCGCGCACGGGCTCACCGCCCCGCTCGACGAGATGACGACCGTGGCCCGGTCCATCTCGCAGGGCGACTACACCCGGCGGGTGCGGGGCGCGGACCGGCGCGACGAGCTCGGCGATCTCGCCACCACGATCAACCGCATGGCCGAGGACCTGGAGGCCCAGGACCGCCGGCGCAAGGAGCTGGTGGCCAACGTCTCGCACGAGCTGCGCACACCGATCGCGGGACTGCGGGCGGTGCTGGAGAACGTCGTCGACGGCGTCTCCGCGGCCGACCCGGAGACCATGCGGACCGCGCTGAAGCAGACCGAGCGCCTCGGCCGGCTCGTGGAGACCCTGCTCGACCTGTCCCGCCTGGACAACGGGGTCGTCCCGCTGAAGGCACGCAGGTTCGAGGTCTGGCCGTATCTGTCGGGCGTGCTGAAGGAGGCCAACATGATCGCCTCCCGGCGCAGCGGCACGGCGTCCAGCACCGGCGTCCACACGCGTACGGACGTCCACCTCCACCTGGACGTCTCCCCGCCGGAGCTGACCGCGCACGCGGACGCGGAGCGGCTGCACCAGGTCGTCGCCAACCTCATCGACAACGCGGTGAAGCACAGCCCGCCGCACGGCCGGGTCACCGTCCGTGCCCGGCGCGGCCCGGGGCCCGAGAGCCTCGACCTGGAAGTCCTCGACGAGGGCCCCGGCATTCCGCGCGCCCAGTGGGACCGCGTCTTCGAGCGGTTCAGCCGCGGCAGCGTCTCCGTGCCGCACGGTCCGGGCAGTGACGGCGGTACGGGACTGGGGCTGGCCATCGCCCGCTGGGCCGTGGATCTGCACGGCGGCCGTATAGGAGTGGCCGAATCGGCTCGCGGCTGCCGCATCCAGGTCACCCTTCCGGGGCTCTCCGCGGAGTCGCGTTGACGTGACCTCGGTCACTCCGGCCAGTGGGACGCGGTTGTGGCGGGGCCCGGCCGGGCCCCGCCCGGGCCTTCCCCCGCTCCAGCAGGGCCTTCCCGGAGCCCGGGATATCCGGGGTTTTCCCTGCAGTCCGGGGAACCCCGCTTGTTTCCCGCCATTCCTTGCCCCGAAACACGGCTCGGAATGTGATGTGCACGACGAAGGGCTTCCCGGCCTGCACGTCCAGGCCAGGGAGGCGTAGCCTTGATTCCCGCTGTCCATCACCTTGTGAAGCGGAAGAGGGCGGTTGCCGCCGTGTCGCCACAGTCCCCCAGTAACTCGAGCACCAAGACCGACCCAGGAGCCCAGGAAAATCCTGCGGCCGCGTTCGGTCCCAATGAGTGGCTCGTCGACGAGATCTACCAGCAGTACCTCCAGGACCCGAACTCGGTCGACCGGGCCTGGTGGGACTTCTTCGCCGACTACAAG
>NZ_JAAAXQ010000389.1 GCF_009916105.1 Streptomyces sp. GC420
CCCGGTTCTCACCGGGGCCGCCCCTCCTTCGACGTCCATCGCCCTGTGCGGCCGTAACGGGGACGGGGACGGGGACGGTGCGACGGTCAGGGCACTTCCACCCACACCGCCTTCGACGGCGTTCCCTTGTCGTCCGTGACGAACAGCATGTACCAGCCGGACGGCACCAGGTTCCGGTTCTGGGGCACCGTCACCTCGATCTCGCCGTCGCCGGTCTTCTTCAGGTCCACGTCGATCGACCGCTGGTCGACGTCGGTGACATGGGTGGTGGCGCTGGGCCGGATCAGCCGCGCGGTCTTCAGCGAGGCCGCGTCCTTCGAGGTGAAGGTGGCGGATTCGCCGCGCCCGACGGACATGGTCTCGTCGGCGCCGGCCAGTTCGGGCCGGTGCTTCTCGCCCTCGCCGTACAGGTAGGGCGGAGTGTAGATCTCGATGCGCTGGTCGAAGGTGCCCGGCTTGGTGTTGGCCTCGTCGGCGTAGAGCGAGTCCGAGCCGAAGATCATGAGCCGGCCGTCGGGCAGCAGGATCGATCCCGAGTGGTAGTTGCGGCCCACCAGCGGGTCGGCGACGCGGCGCAGGCTGTTGCTCTCGGTGTCGTAGATCCGCGCCTGGAGGATGTTGGAGCCGCCGCGGCCCCGGTAGTCGTTGGATCCGCCGGTGATGAGCACGGTGTCGTCGGGCAGGATCGAGGACTGCGGGTAGCGGGTTCCCTCGGACAGCTCCGGGCCGTCCGTGAACTCCGGCGCGTCGTCCTTGAGGTCCACGATCCGGGTCTTCTTGCTGGAGTCCCGCGACTCGCCGACGCCACCGCCGCCGATCACCATGAACTTCTGGTCCTGGGCGGGCGGCAGCATGACCGTGCCCGCGGTCTCCAGCAGCTTCGGGTCGCTCATGCCGGGGATCTTCTTGAACCTGTTGGTCTCGAAGTCCCACAGGCCCGGGTCACGGCCGACGTCGTCGGGGCCGTATCCGGCGTTGGCACCCGAGTAGAAGTACTTGCCGTTCGGCAGCAGGAAGACCGCCGGGTACGTCGGGAACTGCCGGATCTTCTCGGCGTACTCCCAGGACTTGGTCTCGGGGTCGTACACCTCGTTCTTGCCGGGCACCAGCTGCCCGATCTCGTCGAGGCCGGACATGCTGAGCACCTTGCCGTCGGACATGGTGGTCAGCGTCGGGTACCAGCGGGCCTCGTTCATCGGGTCGACCTTGATGTACTTCTCGGCGACCGGGTCGAACTCGAAGGCGTCCTTGATGCCCTGGAAGTCCTTCTTGTCCAGGGCGAGCTTCTGTGCGATGCCGTAGACGTTGCGCGTGTCGGAGCCCTTCAGGCCCTGCACCCGGTAATTGTCCTCGGTGCCCGTCTCGTACTCGGCGCCGGACTTCTCCGCCTCGACGTAGATACGGCCGAGCCCCGCCTCCGTGCGCAGGAAGGCGCCGGTCTTCTTGTCGAAGATCTTCTTCGCCGGGTCGACCAGGACCGGGTCCTTGGAGACGAATGTCTTGCCGTTCTCCTTGCCGGTGAACCGGGTGCCCGCGGGAAGCGTGATCGGCTTGTCGGGGTCCTCGTTGTGGACGATCATCAGGCCGCCGGCCTTGGTGACGTCGCCCTTGAGCTTCTCGTAGCGCTTGGTGCCGCCCGCGACGAGCAGATTGCCGTTGCCCAGCTGGGTGTGGCCGGAGCAGAACAGGTCCTTGGGCGTATGGATCTTCTTGAAGGTGTTGTCGGCCGGATTCCAGAGCACCGAGGTGAACTTCTTGGCGTTGAAGTTCTTCTGGTTGTTCCCGGAGCCGGCGACCAGCAGCACCTTCCCGGTGTGCAGCAGTGCGCCGTGAATGGTGTTGAGGCGGAACTCCTCGGGTATGTCGAGGAGCTCCCACTTGCCGTTCTCGGCCTTGTACTCGGGCTGGTTGATCTTGTACGCGTGGTACTGCGCGGACCCGAAGCGGTACATGGCCGGCGCGTTCATGCCCGCGAGCGCCAGCACCACCACCGCGCCTATCGTGAGGCGCTTGGTGCGACGGCTCGGACGGTACTTCATTTCTTACGTCCCCCAAGGGCGATCTGCACGGTCTGATCGGCGTCCGCGTTCGCGGCCCAGCCCGGATTCGGCTGCGGGGCGTGCCCCGGGGCCTGGCCCTGGGCGTAACCCTGTCCCTGGCCGTAACCCTGTCCCTGGCCGTAGGCGTGCTGGTGGCCGCCGGCCGCCGCGGACTCCTGTTCGGCGTATCCGGCCGCCGCTCCGGGGCCGTTCCCGGTCCCGGCTCCGGCTCCGGCCCCGGCTTCGGCGGGAGCGCCGCGGCGAGCGGCCCGGGCCGCCCTGCGCTTCTTCTTCTCCTGGCTCCAGGCGTGCCGCCACAGGAAGACGGGCGCCGCCGTGATCAGCATGGCCAGCACGGCCCAGGTGATCATCGCGGGGTGGCTGTGCCCGTTGAAGAAGGAGGCGACCATCGAGCCGCCGAAGACCAGGATGAAGAAGAGATGGATCCGGAAGGTGCCGAACAACGTGTCGGGGCTCGAGGACTCGCCCTTGGGCGTCACCACGAACTTGCTCTTGCGGCGCAGCACCGCGTCCATCAGCGAGCGGGCGTAGAGCGGGGCGGACATGGCGGACATCGCCATACCGGCCACACCGCCGGAGCCCTCCGGCTCGTGCGGGGAGACGTTGTGCCGGCGGTTCCAGACGTACAGGCCGATCTGCAGCGCGGAGGCGTTGCCGTACAGCATCATCCAGATCGCGGGGTCGATCTGCACACCCGAGGCGCCCATGCCCAGGAACAGCGCGCAGCTGAGCGCGGCCAGGATCCAGTTCAGCGCGGACATCGGGTAGAAGATGATCATCATCGTGTAGTTGAAGAGCTTGCCGGGAGGAAGCGTCCCGAAGCCCTTCCAGTACTGCTTGAGGATGGTCTCGTACGTTCCACGGGACCAGCGCAGCTGCTGGGTGAAGAAGTCGGTCCAGGCGGACGGTCCCTCACCGACGGCCAGCACGTCGGGGGTGTAGACCGAGCGCCACTTCCGGCCCGTCTGCGGGTTGCGGGCGCGGTGCATCTCGAAGCCCGTCGCCATGTCCTCGGTGATCGAGTCGTACAGGCCGCCGATCTGCTTGATCGCCTTGATCCGCACGGCGTTGCTCGTACCGACGAACATGGGGGCGCCGTAGGCATTGCCCGCGCGCTGGATCAGCGCGTGGAAGAGGAACTGCTGCGACTCGGCGGCCTTGGTGACGAAGGTGTCGTAGTTGCCGTACACCTGCGGGCCGATGACGAAGCCCACGTCGGGGTCGCGGAAGTAGCCCAGCATCCGCTCCAGGTAATTGGGCATCGGGACGTGGTCGGTGTCCACGGAGGCGAAGAAGTCGTACTCGTCGCCGTGCGCCTCCAGCCAGGCGTTGTAGTTGCCGTGCTTGGTCTTGGCGCGGTGCGGGCCCTTGGACTGGTTCCACTTGGCGACGCCCTTGCGGGAGAAGTGGTGCACGCCGAGCCTGGCGCACACCTCCTTGACCGCGGGGTCGTCGCCCTCGTCGAGCAGCCAGACGTGCATCAGGCCCCGGTGACGGATCTTCACCGCCGCCTCCAGGGTCTTCGTCACCATCTCCAGGGGCTCCTTGCCCGGCACGAAGGAGGTGAGGAAGGCGACCCGGGTGCCCGACTCCGGCACGACCGGTATCGGGTCACGGGCGACCAGCGTCGCATGCGCGTTGGACAGCACGTTCATCGTGCGGAAGAGCTCGATCAGGCCGATCGAGACCAGCATCACGATGTCGAGGACGAGGAGGGTGTCATTCTTGAGGTTGGGGTCGCGCTCGGTCCAGTGCTGCGGCTGCATCAGCCAGACGAACAGGCCCAGGGAGAGCAGCGGCGCGGCACCCAGCAGGAGGGCGGCACGGATGCGGTGCGGCTCCTGGGAGAGCAGCGAACGGTACTTGACCCTGTACGGCTTCGCAGGGTCGGGCTGGGTGAGGGGCCCGGCAAGCCGGCTGTAGTGCTCGTAGTCGTACTTGGGCAGTACCGGCTTCTTCGTACGCAGTCGCTGCGCCCCGGCCCGCAGTTGTGCGGGAATCCGCAGCTGAGTGGTCCGCGTTGGATCATCGCGGTCCGGTCGGGCGCCGTTAGGCGTCGACGAGGTCATGAGTCATCCCCCCGCACGCATGCTGGCTGGCTGCGTGGTGTCGGTTGCCTTCGCCGGTGACCAGGTCCCCCTCGACCGGGTTCCGTACGTATCAGTGGTAGACCACATTTCCATAGGACAGGAAGATGTGGTCTTCCGGTTGCATGATGCCCGCCCCTGTGTTTCCGATCACTACGGGGCCGCGCCCCGATGTTCCGGCAACCCTCCCCGGGCAGGCGGTCGCAACCGCCGGGCCAGCCAACTCCACGCACAATGCGCCCCATTGAAGTCGATGGCTCAGGGAAGTCAGGGTCCACGAACGCCCGTCATGATCGCAAGAGCGAAACAAGTACGTTACCGGACATACGTGCGGTTTGTGAGACCTGGTGGGTCCGCTGAAGTCCGGGCGCGCCGGTGCGCCCGGTGTGCCGGTGAATACGGGTGTCGTGGGTGCCGCGAGCCGCAGGTGTGCGGCGGCCCGTCTCGCGCCTGGCATGCACCCCTCCTCCCCGGGTGATTGCGTTCCGGATCGGACGAGGCCCCCTCGCCGTCGGTGAGGGGGCCTCGGTTGCGCGTGCGCCGCCAGGGACTCGAACCCCGGACCCGCTGATTAAGAGTCAGCTGCTCTAACCAACTGAGCTAGCGGCGCCTGCTGACCTGCAAGAGCTTACCCGATTCGGAGGAGTGCTCCGACACCCGCGCCGTGGGGCGTGGGTGTCGGAGCGTGCGGGCCGCGGGGTGGTGGTCGGGCCGCCCGGCGGGTCGGAGCGACATATCGGACCGTCAGTATGGGATATTTTCTGACAATTAGCGTAAAAAGTGCCCTGGATGTGGGGAGAGGAAGCTGATGACGCTGCCGGTCTTCGAGGAGTTCGAGCCCGCCGGCGACTGCGTGTGCCCAGGCTGCGTGCGCGTGCGGAGCGAGGCGCCGCACCGTGCGCCGCGCCGGGCCGGCGGCCATCCCGCCGCCCACAGGGCCCGGCGGGCACTCGTGCTGGCCGCCGCGGGGACGATACTCACGGGAGCCGGCACCCGGATCGCCGCCGCCGACACTCCCGGGCCGGCCCCGGCCCCGCACGCCACGGACACTCCAGGACCGGCGCGCGCGACCGGCATGCCCGCCGCGACCGGCACGGCCACCGGCACCGCCGCGGCCCCGGCCACCCCGGCCGCCGCGATCTCGGCCCGCAGGCCCGGGACCGCTGTGACACCGAGCCGCGCCGCGGCCGTGGCGGGGAGTCCGCCGGGTGCCAATGGCCCCGCGGGTGCGGCCGGACCCCGGGCCCGCACCGGGCCGGGTGCCCCGGCCGGTGCCGGCATCCCTGCGAGGGCTGCCGGTTCCGGCGCTCCCGGGTCCGCTGCCGGTTCCGGAACCTCCGGGTCGGCAGGTGGCCCCGGAGCCTCCCTGCCCGTGAGCGGCCAGGGAGCGCCGCGGCCCGGTGGGGGTACGTCCGGCGGCGCCGTGCCCTCCGGCACGGCCGGCGGTGTCACACGGCCCGGCGCCGTGCCCGGCGGGGCCGGAGTCCCCGGTACCGCGGTCCCGGACGGCACTCCGCAGGGGGAACAGGCGCCGCTCGGCGGGGCAGTCGTCCAAGGGGCTCCAGGCCGTCCATCGGCGCAAACGCCCCAGCCGATCACCCGGAAGCAGATCATCGCCCGCGCCGAGAGGTGGGTCACCGCCCGCGTCCCGTACAGCCTGACGTCGTACTGGACCGACGGTTACCGCCAGGACTGCTCCGGGTATGTCTCCATGGCCTGGGCCCTCGGCGGCAACGAGTGGACCGGCAGCCTCCCCGGCCACGCCGTGAGGATCACGCGTGAGGAACTGGCGCCCGGCGACATCCTCCTCTTCCACAACCCCGCGAATCCGACCACCGGGTCGCACGTCACCATCTTCGGGGGCTGGGCCGACGCGGCCCGCACCACGTACATGGCGTACGAGCAGACGAAGCCGCACGCGCGGCGGATCCTGACCCCGTACGCGTATACGAGCAACTCCGCGCGCTATGTGCCGTACCGCTACAAGGGCGTGGTGGCCGGTGTGGCGGGTGGCGCCCCCAGCCCGGTCGGCGCGACCGCGTTCCCGGGCGTGGGGCACTTCGGACCGGGCGCCGACAACGCGTACGTGGCGCTGCTCGGGGAGCTGCTGATGGAACAGGGAGGTGCCCGCTTCTACAGCCGGCCCCCCGGCAGCCGCTGGAGCGAGTCGCACCGGCTGGCCACGCAGGCGTTCCAGCGTGCACAGGGCTGGACCGGCCCTGCGGCGGACGGCCTTCCGGGCCCGGACACTTGGAGCCGCCTGATCAGCGGTCGGGGACGGAGCACCCCGGCCGCTGTGCGGACAGACCCGGACGTGCGGCCGGGAGCCGCCGCGCGGAACACGCCGCCGTTCCCGGGCCGCGAGGCCTTCCGCCCCGGCGGCGACGTCGAGCGGCTCGGCCGGCAACTGGTGAAGAAGGGCTACGGCAGGTACTACGCCAACGGCCCGGGCTCCCGCTGGAGCGAGGCCGACCGGCGGGCCGTCAGTGCCTTCCAGCGCGCCCAGGGCTGGCGGGGCGCCGCGGCGGACGGATACCCCGGGCCGGAGACCTGGCGGAGGCTCTTCGCGTGACGGACAACCTGCATGAAAAGGGCGCGACGCCCGACCGGACGGAGGCGACGATGACACCCGACCCCCATGAGCCCCGCCACGACCCGGAGCCCACCGGCCGTGCCGGACGCCGCGAGGTACTGGGGCGTTCCCCATTCCGCGCGGCCCCGGATCCGGCACTGGCTCCCGACCCGGCCCCGGCGGCCGATCCGGTATCCGGACCCGGACCCGGACTCGATCCGGTGCCGGGGCCGCTGACCGATGCGGCGGCGGGCGGGGCGGCGGGCGAGGCGACGG
>NZ_JAAAXQ010000038.1 GCF_009916105.1 Streptomyces sp. GC420
GTGCGGGGGAGGGAGGGCGGCGGTCCCTGAAGGCTCACCACACGGTCGACGACCGCCAGCAGCGCCGGCCGGTGGACGACGAGCAGGACCGTGCGGCCCACCGCGAGGCGACGGACCGCATCGACGATCTCCGCCTCGGTCCCCCCGTCCAGACTCGCCGTCGGTTCGTCGAGCAGCAGCACCGGCCGGTCGGCGAGGAACGCCCGTGCCAGCGCGAGCCTTTGACGCTGGCCCGCCGAAAGGCCGACGCCGCCCTCTCCCAGGGTGGTCTCGGCACCTTGCGGCAGCGCGGCCACGAACTCGAGAGCACCCGCGTCCCGGAGCGCCCGCGCCACCTGTTCGTCATCGGCGTCCGGCCGTACGAGGCGCACGTTCTCCGCGATGGTTCCCGCGAAGAGATGAGGCCGCTGCGGCACCCAGGCGATCTGCCGCCGCCACTCCTCCTGCGCCACCGTCGCCAGATCCGTGTCGCCGACGAGGATCCGCCCTGCTGCGGGCTCGGCGAAACCCAGCAGGGTATGCAGCAGAGTGGACTTGCCCGCGCCGCTGGGGCCGACGAGCGCGACCGTCTCTCCCTGTTTCACGTGAAACGTCGTGGATGGCAGGGATGGTTCGAGGCGCCCCGGGTGGCGCACCACAAGGCCTTCCACGCGCAGCCCCGCCGACGCCCTGAAGTCCGGTGCCGCAGAGTCCCCGCCGGTCCTCGGCTCGGTCTCCAGCACCGCGAAGATCTCTTCGGCCGCCGCCATCCCTTCCGCCGCCGCGTGGAACTGCGCGCCTACCTGCCGCAGCGGCAGATAGGCCTCCGGGGCCAGCACCAGAATCACCAGACCGGTGTAGAGGTCCAGCTCGCCGTGGACGAGCCGCATGCCTATCCCGACCGCGACCAGGGCGACCGAGAGAGTGGAAAGCAGTTCCAGTGCGAACGAGGAGAGAAAAGCGACTCGCAGCGTCCGCATGGTGGCCCGCCGGTAGTCACCGGTGATGGACTGGATCGACTCCGCCTGCGCCTTGGCCCGCCCGAAGACCTTCAGCGTCGGCAGCCCGGCGACAACGTCGAGGAAGTGTCCCGACAGCCGGGAGAGCAGCCGCCACTGCCGGTCGGTCATGGACTGGGTGGCCCAGCCGATGAGGACCATGAAGACAGGGATCAGCGGCAGAGTGCCCACGATGATCGCGGCCGAGACCCAGTCCTCGGTGACGATGCGGGCCAGCACCGCCGCCGGGACGACCACCGCAAGACCCAGTTGCGGCAGATAGCGGGCGAAATAGTCGTCGAGAGCGTCGATCCCACGGGTGGCCAGGGCGGTCAGTTCACCGGTCCGCTGTCCTTCGAGCCACCCCGGTCCGAGACGCACCGACCGTTCCAGCAGTTGCGCCCGCAGCTCGGACTTGACTGCGGCCCCGGCCCGGTGGGCCGCCAGCTCCGTGAGCCAGCCCACCAGGGCCCGTCCCAGCGTCACAGCTGTCAGCAGCGCCAAGGGCTGCCACAGGCCGGAGACGTCCAGATCACGCTCGAACGATCCGACCACCACCTCGGCGACAAGCATCGCCTGGGCGACGACCAGTCCTGCCCCGAAAAGCCCCAGGGCCACCACCGAGACAAGGAAGCGGCGGGTGGACCGGGCATGCCGGAGCAGACGCGGATCGATCGGTTTCACGTGAAACACACTCCACTAGTGCGCGTCGGCGAGGTGCTGCGTACCGATGCGCTTCCGGAACACCCAGTACGTCCAGCCCTGGTAGAGCAACACCAGAGGGGTCGCGATCCCGGCGCACCAGGTCATGATCGTCAGCGTGTACGGGGCCGAGGCGGCGTTGGTGACCGTCAGGCTCCACTCCTCGTTCAGCGAGGACGGCATGACGTTGGGGAACAGGGTCAGGAACAGCATCGCGATGGTGGCCACGATCGTGACGCCGGAGAGCGCGAACGCCCAGCCCTCACGTCCCCCCCGCACGGCCAATGTGCCGGCGATCAGCGCCGCCACGGCGACGATCGTGGCTGCCAGGCTGGCGGTGTCTCCGCGGCCGGCCTGGGTCCAGCCAAGGAAGCCGAGCACCAGCACGGCCGTGACAGGACCGAGCCGCAGCGCCAGCCTACGGGCCCTCGCCCGAATGTCGCCGACGGTCTTGAGTCCGGTGAACACGGTGCCGTGGAAGGTGAAGAGCGCCAGGGTGACGATGCCGCCGAGCAGGGCGTACGCGTTCACGAGGTCGAGGGGACCGCCGACGAACTCCAGGTTCCGGTCGATCTTCAGCCCGTGCACGAAGTTCCCGAAGATGACACCCCACAGCACGGCCGTGATCAGTGAGGTCCAGAAGATGGTGTGTTCCCAGTTGGTCTGCCAGCGGTCCTCCGGCCGCTTCACGCGGTACTCGAAGGCGACACCTCGCAGGATCAGGCAGATCAGGATGACGAGCACCGGCAGGTAGAACCCGGAGAGCAGCGTCGCGTACCACTCGGGGAAAGCGGCGAAGGTCGCTCCTACGGCGGTGATCAGCCAGACTTCGTTACCGTCCCAGACGGGTCCGATGGTGTTGATCAGTACGCGCCGCTCCGCCCGGTCACGGGCCAGGATCTTGGTGAGCACACCGACTCCGAAGTCGAAGCCCTCCAGGAAGAAGTAGCCGATCCAGAGGACCGCGATGACGATGAACCAGAGGTCGTGAAGTTCCATACCTCGACTCCTCAGTACGAGAAGGCCATGGGGCGGTCGGCGTCGTCCTTGTCATGGCCGCCGATGGTGGTGGGCGGGTTGAGGTCGGACTCGGTCAGCTCCGGTGGCCCGGCCTTGACGTACTTGGCCACGAGCTTGACCTCGATCACAGCGAGGGCGGCGTAGAGCAGGGTGAACACGGTCATCGAGATGAGGACCTCGGCCTGGGAGACACCGGGGGAGACGGCGTCCCGGGTCTGCAGCACTCCGTAGACAGCCCAGGGCTGGCGGCCCATCTCGGTGAAGATCCACCCCCAGGAACTGGCGAGAAGGGGGAAGCCGAGGGTGAGCAGGGCCAGCTTCCAGTACCACTGCGTGAGCCGGGTGCCGAGCGGCTGGTTCTTGAACAGGACCAGATGCGGCACCTCGTCCTCGCCGACCCGGAGGTGGTTCGGCAGCATGAACTTCTTCCGGGTGAGCCAGAGTCCGGCGACACCGATGGCGAAGGACACCATGCCGAAGCCGATCATCCAGCGGAAGCCCCAGTAAGCCACGGCGATGTTGGGCCGGTAGTCGCCGGGACCGAACTGCTCCTGAAGCGCTTCGTTGGTGTCGTTGATGCCGGGGACGTACGAAGTGAAGTCGTCGTGGGCGAGGAACGACAGCAGGCCCGGGATCTCGACGGCGACCTTGTTGTGGCCCGCGTCGACGTCTCCGTATGCGAAGACCGAGAAGGGAGCGGGCCCCTCGCCGTCCCACAGGGCCTCGGCCGCGGCCATCTTCATCGGCTGCTGCTCGAACATGACCTTGCCGAGCCGGTCTCCACTGATCGTGGTGAGGACGCCGCCGATCACAAGAGTGACCAGCCCGAGCCGCAGCGACGTCTTCATCACCGGGACGTGCTTCTTGCGGGCCAGATGGAAGGCGGCGATGCCGACCATGAAGGCCCCGCCGGTCAGGAAGGAGGCGGTGAGGGTGTGGAAGACCTGGACGAGTGTCGTGTTCTGGGTGAGAACCAGCCAGAAGTCGGTGAGCTCGGCACGCCCGGTCGTCTCGTTGATGCGGTACCCGACGGGATGCTGCATCCAGGAGTTGGCGGCCAGGATGAAGTAGGCGGAGAGGGTGCTGCCGAGCGCGACCATCCAGATGCATGCCAGGTGGATCTTCTTCGGCAGCTTGTCCCAGCCGAAGATCCATAGCCCGATGAAGGTTGATTCGAAGAAGAAGGCGATCAGGGCCTCGAAGGCCAGCGGGGCACCGAAGACATCGCCGACGAAGCGCGAGTAGTCGGACCAGTTCATGCCGAACTGGAACTCCTGGACGATGCCGGTGACCACACCGAGCGCGATGTTGATCAGGAAGAGCTTGCCCCAGAACTTGGTGGCCCTGAGGTACTTCTCCTTGCCGGTGCGTACCCAGGCTGTCTGGAGGCCGGCGGTGAGGGAGACGAGGGAGATCGTCAGCGGGACGAACAGGAAATGATAGACGGTCGTGATGCCGAACTGCCAGCGCGCCAGAGTCTCCGGCGCCAGTGCGAGTTCCACCTCGCCTCCTCCAAAAGATGGTGCATGTCGGGCGAACGCGGCGCGCTTGTGAACGCGTTCACATTCACAAGCAATTATGCACGCACGACTTTTCGATCGAGGAGCCGGGGTCCCCAAAGCAAGGACCGGCAGGTCCCTTCACGGGACCCACCGGTCCTTGACAGAGGTCAGCCGGCTCCCGCCGTTCACAGACGGGCGCGGAAGGCCTCAGCCGTGTGCAGGAAGATGTCGTTCGCCTCGCATTCGCCGATCGTGACCCGCACTCCCTCGCCGGAGAACGGCCGGATCACCACACCCGCCTCCTCGCAGGCCGCGGCGAAGTCCGCGGTCCGGTCCCCGAGGCGCATCCAGACGAAATTGGCCTGGGTCTCCGGGACGGTCCATCCCTGCTTCAGCAGCGCCTCGTAGACCCGGGTGCGCTCGCAGACCAGGGAGCCGACCCGCCCCAGCAGTTCGTCCTCGGCCCGCAGCGAAGCCACCGCGGCGTCCTGCGCGATCTGGCTCACACCGAAGGGGACCGCGGTCTTGCGCAGCGCCGCCGCCACCGGCTCGTGCGCGACCGCGAAGCCGACCCGCAGCCCGGCCAGCCCGTACGCCTTGGAGAAGGTGCGCAGCACAGCCACATTGGGGCGCGAACGGTAGAGCTCGAGGCCGTCCGGTACCCGGACGTCTCGAATGAATTCCTTGTACGCCTCGTCCAGCACGACGAGCACGTCCGAGGGCACCCGGTCGAGGAATCGCTCCAGCTCGGCACGGTGCACCACCGTGCCGGTGGGGTTGTTGGGGTTGCACACGAAAATGAGCCGGGTCCGGTCGGTGACCGCCTCGGCCATCGCGTCGAGGTCGTGCACCTCTCCCGGCGTCAGCGGCACCTGCACCGAGGTGGCGCCGCTGATCTGCGTGATGATGGGATACGCCTCGAACGAGCGCCAGGCGTAGATCACCTCGTCCCCGGGACCGGAGGTGGCCTGGATCAGCTGCTGGGCGACACCGACCGAGCCGGTTCCGGTGGCCAGGTGCGAGACAGGCACGCCGAAGCGCTCGGACAGTTCGTTCATCAGACCGGTGCAGGCCATGTCCGGGTAGCGGTTGAACGCTCCGGCCGCCGCCGCGACCTGCTCCATCACCCCGGGCAGCGGCGGATACGGGTTCTCGTTGGAGGACAGCTTGTAGGCCGCGGGGCCGTCGGCCGCGGCCGGCTTGCCGGGCTTGTACGTGGGGATGCCGTCCAGCACGGGGCGCAGCTTGGGGCTCACAGATCCTCCTCGGTTCGAATACTGCTTACCTTATGAGGATTCGGCCGCGCTGCGAATGGTCCTGCAGCGGCCGGCTCCCGGCTCCTCGGGGTGCCGCCCTCCACCCCGAGGGGCGCTCCGCGCCAAGTGCGCGCCGGTGGCTCACTCCGTGGCGCGCATCGCCCGTGCAGGTGAGTTGAGACCTCTTCGCAACCTGAGCCATTTGGCAGGTCCATCCGACCCGACAAGCGGTGGATCATTGCTTGAACGGTTAACTCCCTTGATTTCCAAGGCAGTTAGCGCTATATGACCTTGCAGAAACGTGCCTGTCAACGTGTGCATATGCACGACCTCGCAGGGTCCCGCCGCGCCCTACTATCGGCACGCCATGACAGCAGCAGGGAAGCACCAGGTGAGCCGGGCGGATATCTCTCGCAGGGGCAGTCGGCAGGGTCGTGCGGGCATCCGGGATGTGGCCGCCGCAGCCGGAGTCTCCATCACGACCGTCTCCGACGCGCTCAACGGCAAGGGCCGGCTCCCGGACGCCACCCGCCGCCATGTCCGCGAGGTCGCAGACAGGCTGGGCTATCGCCCGTCCGCCGCGGCCCGAACGCTCCGCACCGGCAAGTCGGGCCTCATCGGTCTGACCGTGACCACGTACGGGGATGAACCTTTCACCTTTACCGAGTTCGCGTACTTCGCGGAGATGGCACGGGCCGCCACCTCCGCCGCGCTCGCCCGCGGCTATGCCCTGGTGATCCTCCCGGCGACCTCCCGCCACGACGTCTGGTCCAATGTCGCGCTCGACGGCACCGTCGTGATCGACCCCTCGGACCAGGATCCGGTGGTCAGCGAGCTGGTGCGCCAGGGCCTGCCCGTGGTCTCCGACGGCCGGCCGGCCGGCACGCTCCCGGTCACCGCCTGGGTCGACAACGACCACGAGGCCGCCGTACTGGAGATCCTGGACCACCTCGCGGAGGCCGGGGCGCGGCGGATCGGGCTGCTCACCGGTACCACCACGGACACGTACACCCGGCTCTCCACCACCGCCTACCTCGGCTGGTGCGAGCGGGT
The DNA here is from genome assembly GCF_009916105.1 of Streptomyces sp. GC420. GTDB lineage: Bacteria > Actinomycetota > Actinomycetes > Streptomycetales > Streptomycetaceae > Streptomyces. The sequence goes on from NZ_JAAAXQ010000038.1 coordinate 6,511, forward strand.
CGGCCAGGATCCCGTGTACGAGGAATACCCGGCACACGACCCGTGTGCGGGCGCCGTGGCCGCCGACCGCTTACTCGCCCGGCCAGACCGGCCGGACGCCGTGTACGGGCTCTTCGATCCCAACGGCACGGACCTCCTGGCCGCCGCCCGCCGGTACGGCCTGCGGGTCCCCGACGATCTGCTGCTGGTCTGCTGCAGCGAGTCGACCGTCTACGCGAACACCGAGCCGCCGATCACCACGCTGTCGCTGAAGCCACGCCGCATCGGCACCGCCGTCGTCCAGCTCCTCATCGACGCCATCGAGGGCATCGACAGAGGGCGGCCCGTCGAGCAGGTGATACCGACGGAGCTGATCGTGCGGACCTCTTCCCAGCGCCGGCCGCCGCGCACCACGGTCAGCGCGCCCCGCTCCCCCTCATGACGCGCCCGGGCCGGCCCGCCCCGGGTCGGTCCGTGTGCCGATCCGCCCGGCCGGACCACCCGCCGGGCTGCTCATTTCGGGAGAAAACCGCGACGAATGAGGTCCGCGCCCGGATTCACCACCCCTGGTGCGTCACAAGGCACGATCCGCATTCCTATGATGGGCGCACGACACCGCGGACCATCCCCGACCAGGACGGTCCGCCCGGTGTACGGCGCAACGGTGGTGGAGGGGCCGATGACTCAGGGGGCCGGGCTGGGACCCGAGGCGCGTACGCCGACGGTGCGTGACTTCCGCGTGCCCGCGTATGTACGCCAGACCGGCCTGCCGGCCTACACGGAGGGCGGGCCGGCTTTCGCCGAGGGCGAGGTCCCTGAGGGCTACACACCCACCCAGCGTGATCTCCCCGTCATCAGCCGCGGTGGCCCCGGTGACACCGTCCAGGTGCAGCTCGCGCCCGATCCCCCGCAGGTCCCCACCGGGCTCGGTCCGCTCTATGTCGTCGGTGACGTGCACGGCTACCTCGACGAGCTGCTCGCCGCCCTCGCCCAGCAGGGGCTCATCGACCCCGAGGGCCGCTGGGCCGCCGGCAACGCGCGGCTCTGGTTCCTCGGTGACTTCACCGACCGCGGCCCCGACGGCATCGGAGTCATCGACCTGGTGATGCGGCTCTCGGCCGAGGCGGCGGCGGCCGGAGGCTACTGCAAGGCCCTGATGGGCAACCACGAGTTGCTGCTCCTGGGTGCCAAGCGCTTCGGCGACACACCGGTCAACTCGGGTGCGGGGACGGCCACTTTCCAGGCCGCCTGGCTGCTCAACGGCGGCCAGCGCAGCGACATGGAACGCCTCCAGGACCATCATCTGCAATGGATGGCCCGGCTCGACGCGGTGGTCGAGGAGGACGGTCATCTGCTGATGCACTCCGACACCACCGCCTACCTCGACTACGGCGACTCCATCGCGGCTGTCAACGACGCGGTGCACGAGGTACTCACGCGCAATGACGCGGATGAATGCTGGGACCTTTTCCGCAAGTTCACCAAGCGCTTCGCCTTCCGCGACGACGAGTCGGGACCGCAGGCCGTGCGGGAGCTGCTCGCGGCGTACGGCGGACAGCGGATCGTGCACGGACACAGCCCGATTCCGTATCTGCTGGGCCAGGTCGGCTCCGAGGACGGCGAGGAGGACGGCGGCCCGAAGGTGGACGGACCGCATGTCTACGCGGACGGTCTCGCGATCGCCATGGACGGCGGCGTCACGATGGCCGGAAAACTGCTGGTAGTCCAACTCCCCTTGCCCGTTTGAGCACTGATCGGGAAGGCGCACAAGAGGGCACGTGTCGCTCCCCCATGGGCCAATTTCCGGAAACACCCTGTCAACGCGTGCCGTGAGCGCTCTACCATCGGCTTATCCGTAGCAGGCTCTCCTCCGTTTATGCCTCACCGCCGGCCCAACGCCGGCACCACGGCCCTACGGAGCATCGGGGGATGCACATGAACAGCGCCGGGCACCTGTTTGCCGAGGACCGACCGGAGTTCGAGCGGATCCTCGACGACGTGCTGCGCGATGCCCACAACCGCCCAGAACTCGCCGCCGTCGGGCAGCGGCTGAACGTCGAACAGTTGCGCACGATGGCCCTCAAGGCGGCCGCCCTGATCACGGCGGCCGCCGCCACGGAATACGCGAACTATGTGAAGGTCCGCGACCAGTGGCGGGACCCTTCACCGCTGCGCGGACCCGACGGAGGGATCGAGGACCAGCGTCCCGGCGCCTCGGCCTTCCCGGCCGGAATGACCGAGGTCGCGGAGACCACGGGGGCCGGTCTGGTCGCGGTGGTCGCGGTACTGGCACCAGTGCTCGCCGGAACCGCCGCGCTGATCTTCCTGCTCGTCGGGTACGTCCTGAAGATGCTGACGCCCGAGCCCACCATCGCGGACACCATGCTGACCGCCGGCTGGCTGTTCGGCGGGCTCATGGCCGCGGGCATCCTGGTCGCTGCGGTGGGACTGCTTCTGACCGCGCTACGGAACGGCGCGAATTCCCTTCCCGCCGGCCGCGAGAGCGAAGTTCCGGAGGAACTGGCCAGAGCCAGGGACGCCTGGCGGGAGGCCCTCCAGGAGCGGGGAATCCTGCCCTTCCTGCGCGACACCCTGGCGGAGCCGGCTCCTCCGCCCAGCGCTCCGCGACGTCCGGCAGGCCGCACACCCAACCTCGGTTACAGCCGTCCCGGTTTCTCCAGCCCCGCCCTGGAGGACGGCGCACCCCAGAGCCCGCGCCCCAGCTACACCAGCCCGGACTACACGAGCCCCGACTACGGCGGGCCGGAGCACCAGCCGGACTAGCCGGCCGCTCCGGACCGCCGAAGCAGGGCGTTTCACGTGAAACACCCTCCCAGGGCGCCGATGGGTGCGCGCCGTGCAGTGCTCACGCTGACCGTCCGCCGGTCAGTCGGCCACCGGCAGGTACACGCGGTTTCCCGCCGCCGCGAACTCCGCCGACTTCTGCAGCATCCCCGCCGCGACCTCTTCGTCCGTGGCCGTCGGTGCCGCGTCCCCTCCGAACTGCTCCGTGATACTTCTGCTGATCTTCATCGAGCAGAACTTCGGTCCGCACATTGAGCAGAAGTGCGCCGTCTTCGCGGGCTCCGCGGGAAGCGTTTCGTCGTGGAACGAGCGGGCCGTGTCGGGGTCGAGGGCCAGATTGAACTGGTCCTCCCAGCGGAACTCGAAGCGGGCGTCCGACAGGGCGTCGTCCCACTCCTGGGCACCGGGATGGCCCTTGGCCAGGTCGGCCGCGTGCGCCGCGATCTTGTAGGTGATGACGCCGGTCTTGACGTCGTCGCGGTCGGGCAGGCCCAGGTGTTCCTTGGGGGTGACATAGCAGAGCATCGCCGTGCCCCACCAGGCGATCATCGCCGCACCAATGCCGGAAGTGATGTGGTCGTAGGCGGGGGCGATGTCGGTCGTCAGCGGGCCCAGCGTGTAGAACGGCGCCTCCTCGCAGATCTCCTGCTGGAGGTCGATGTTCTCCTTGATCTTGTGCATCGGGACATGTCCCGGACCTTCGATCATGGTCTGTACGCCGTGCCTCTTGGCGATGGTGTTGAGCTCCCCGAGAGTGCGCAGCTCCGCGAACTGTGCCTCGTCGTTGGCGTCCGCGATGGATCCGGGGCGCAGACCGTCTCCGAGCGAGAAGGTCACGTCGTAGGAGGCGAGGATGTCGCAGAGCTCCTCGAAGTTCTCGTACAGGAAGGACTCCTTGTGGTGCGCGAGGCACCACGCGGCCATGATCGAACCGCCGCGCGAGACGATCCCGGTCTTCCTGCGGGCGGTCAGCGGCACATAGCGCAGCAGCACACCGGCATGGACCGTCATGTAGTCGACGCCCTGCTCGCACTGCTCGACGACGGTGTCCCTGTAGATGTCCCAGGTCAGTTCCTCCGCCTTGCCGTCGACCTTCTCCAGCGCCTGGTAGAGCGGCACGGTGCCGATCGGCACGGGGGAGTTGCGCAGGACCCACTCGCGGGTGGTGTGGATGTTGCGGCCGGTGGAAAGGTCCATGACCGTGTCGGCGCCCCAGCGCGTCGCCCAGGTCATCTTCTCGACCTCCTCCTCGATGGAGGAGGTCACGGCGGAGTTGCCGATGTTGGCGTTGACCTTCACCAGGAACCGCTTGCCGATGATCATCGGCTCGCTCTCCGGGTGGTTGACGTTGGCCGGCAGCACCGCCCGGCCCGCGGCGATCTCCTCCCGTACCACCTCCGGCGAGACGTTCTCCCGGATGGCGACGTACTCCATCTCCGGGGTGATCTCGCCCCGCCGTGCGTAGGCGAGCTGGCTGACCGGCTGTCCCGGCCGCCCACGGCGGGGCAGCCGGGGCCGACCGGGAAAGACGGCGTCGAGGTTGCGCAGCCCGCCCCGCGGCGAGGTGTGCTTGATGCCGTCGTCCTCGGGCCGGACCGGGCGGCCCGCGTACTCCTCGGTGTCGCCCCGTCCGACGATCCAGTTCTCCCGCAAGGGCTCCAGCCCGCGGCGAACATCCGTGGTCACGGCGGGATCCGTGTACGGCCCTGAGGTGTCGTACAGCGAGATGTTCTTGCCGTTGGTGAGGTGCACCCGGCGGACCGGCACTCGCAGATCGGGGCGTGAGCCCTGGACGTATCCCTTGTGCCAGCCGATGAGCCTGCCGTCGTCCTGAGGCTCCTCGGAGCCGGAGGCAGGCATGCGTGCATCATCCTGAACGGTCATGAGACCTACTCCCTACGCCGGCATTACCCGGTAACAGGTTCGGCGGTCGACGCAGCGGTTTCCGTATCTCGCGTACGGAGTTCAGCGCCCTCTCAGCCCGGTGCTCCGAGCTCCCGCGTGTGCAAAAGCGTTCCCACGCTAGCGTCAGTCGGGCGTAACTGAACAGAGGGCCCCCTGTTCGTGCACGGTTGTCTGCGGCTTCTTGCGATGATCGGGCGGTGACCGATACGCAACCCCCCGCTCCGGACCCGCACGGGCACGGCCATTCCCATGCCCACAGCCATGGGCCCGCCGCCCCCGTCTCGCGGCACCTCCGCAAGGTCATTGCCGCGGTGCTCATCCCCTTCGCCACGGCGGTGGTGGTGGGTCTCGTCGTGCTCTGGCCGGGCGGCGCGCCCGACCACGAGCGCACCGGTGTCGGCTTCGACCGGCAGACCGAGCAGGGCACGGTGGTCGATGTCGAGCAGGTCGACTGCAAGGACGTCAACGTCTCGCAGACTCCGTCGAACGGTGACACCTCCACCCCTGAGGGCCGGGAGGCCGAGCGGGCGCAGAACGGTGACTGCGGCCGGGCGACGATCGAGGTGACGACCGGCCAGAACAAGGGCAGGAAGTTCACCGAGATCATCCAGCCGGACGCGCCCCGCCAACTGGAGGAAGGCCAGGGCGTGGTGGTGGCCTACTCACCCGATGCCCCGGAGGAACTCCAGTACTCCGTGACCGATGTGGACCGCCGGGTGCCGATCGCGGTCCTGGCCGTCATCTTCGCGCTCGCCGTCGTCGCCGTGGGCCGGATGCGCGGTGTGCTCGCGCTTGTCGCTCTCACGGCGAGCTTCCTCGTACTGACCTTCTTCATCCTGCCGGCGATCCTGCAGGGCTCGAATCCGCTGCTGGTGGCGATCGTCGGGGCGAGCGCCATCATGCTGATCGCTCTGTATCTGTGCCACGGCCTGACCGCGCGAACCTCGGTGGCCGTGCTCGGCACGCTGGTGTCGCTGCTGCTGATCGGCCTGCTCGGCTCGATCTTCATCGACTGGGCGAGCCTGACCGGCAACACCGACGACTACACCGGCCTCATCCATGGGCTCTATCCCGATATCGAGATGAGCGGTCTGCTCCTGGCCGGCATCATCATCGGTTCGCTCGGTGTACTCGACGATGTGACGGTCACCCAGACCTCGGCGGTCTGGGAGCTACACCAGGCGAACCCGACGCTGGGCGTGCGAGGCCTGTACCGCGCCGCCATCCGCATCGGCCGAGACCACATCGCGTCCGTGGTGAACACGCTCGTACTGGCCTACGCCGGTGCGGCCCTTCCGCTGCTCCTGCTGTTCACCATCGCGGAGAGCAGCGTGGGTTCCATCATGAACAGCGAGTTGGTGGCTCAGGAGATCGTGCGCACGCTGGTGGGCTCGATCGGTCTGGTCGCGTCTGTGCCCGTGACAACCGCACTGGCAGCCCTGGTCGTGTCCGCCGACCGCTCGCCCGGCGCGGGGACCGCCGAGCCGGCCCCCGCGGCACGCGCTGGGCGGGGCAGGCGCCGCAAGCGCTGAGAGGCCGGTTGGTCAGCCGGCGTTCTGCTCCTCCGCGAGGATCCTGCAGAGCGCCTCGTCCAGGTGCTTCTCAAATGTGCCGCAGGCACGTTCCTGCCCTGGTGGCACCAGTTTGGCGGTGCGGTCCAGGAAGGCGAGCAGTGGTGCCGTCCCGGCTCTGAACAGCGCGCGTTCACCGCCGACCTGAAGCTTCAGCAGGACCTCGCCCAGGGCTTCTTCCGGATCGGCGGGAGCGATGTGCACATCGCCGTCCCCGCAGGGCCCGATGAGCCCGCCGGACAGGAGGTCTCGACCGAATGCCCAGCCGACAGGGGCGTCGCCGGGCAGGTGGAAGGTCAGCCGGACCGCGTACGGGTCGTTGGTCTCATAGCGCAGATCCACCGGGATCCGGAACGAGAGCTCCTCGGAGACGAGGAAACTCATCGTGACCTCTGCCTGTACGGATACGGATGCGCGCATCGCCTGCCCCACGGTCGAAGCTGATGGCCGGGATTGATCCCCCGCCTCGGCTGACCATCGTCCAGGAAGGAGCGGGGTGATCACAAGGAGTGAGTTTTCAGATACTGATAGAGATGTCGAGCGCGGTCACCAGCGCGTCGACTTCTCTGCGCAGCGTTTCGACCGCGGACAGCATGCGCTCTTCCTGGCCGACCGGAAGGGAAATCGCCACCGACGCGGCCGTCGGCCCGCCGGAGACCGGAATGGCCGCACAGGCGGTGCCCAGTTCGTACTCCTGCCGCTCGACGACGGGACGCCTGCGCTCCATGGCCGTCAGCCGGCCCAGCAGGGTGCGTTCGTCGGCGACCGTGTACGGCGTCCGGGGCCGGACCGGATAACGGGCCAGATGATCCCGCCGGGCTCCTTCGTCGAGCTGCCAGAGCAGGCACTGCCCGATGGCATGGGCATGTGCGGTCTCGCGGAACTCCGCCGACATCTCCACGGCCGGCCTTCCGGCCGCGTGGGCCACCGCGGCGACGTCCACCTCACCGTCGCGGTAGACACCGAGGTAGACCGGCACACCGACAAGTTCGCTCCAGCGTGCGAGGCACTCCGCGATGGCGCTGCGCCGGCTCTGCCGCACGGTGTGTCCGGCGAGACGTTCGGCGGCCTCGCCGAAGAAGAACATCCCTTCCTCGCGGCGCAGATAACCCTCGTGAGCGAGCGTGCGCAGCAGGTGGTAAGCGGTGGGAAGCGGCAGACCGGCCTCGCGGGCCAGTTGCTTGGCCGGTGCGCCCGACTCGTGCCTGGCCACTGCCTCGAGGAGTCTCAGCGCCCGCTGAACGGACCCGATGAGTGTGGGCCCGGCCTGGGCCGTGTCCACGGGGGCGGCTCCGGGCCCCGGGTCCGCCGACGATCCGGGATCCGCCGGTGTTCTCTCCCGCGGGGTACCCAGGACGGAGGCGCCCGAGGTCCGAGGACTCGGGGACGACGGACTGTCGAACGTGGTCAAGGGTCACCCCCGGGGCTGCTGCCGGGCCGGAACGCACGTGCACTCTAACGGCCGGTCACCGGACAGGTTGCGATCCAGGGCCCTCGGTCGCCCGCCCGGGTTACCAGTCGCCCTTCGAGGAGGTGGACGAGGTCATGAACTTCCGAACGACGTAGATGAGTCCACCGACCAGGGCCGCGAAGACCAGCAGCTTGAACAGCAGCCCAATGACGAATCCCACCACGCTGGTGATCAGGCCGCCGAAGACCACGAGAGCGATGAACGGCACCGCGACCCATTTGACCCACCACGGCATCCCGGCGAATATCTCCCGCACTGCCACTGTCCCTACCTGCTTTCTTGTCGTGTCCTTCCAGGTGACTCCGTCTCCCTGTGACTTCGACTCTAGAGGGGTGAGAGTGACTTTCGGGCGGCTCGCACCCCTTGTCCTCCCCTGAACCGTCCCCTAGGGAACGGCGGGTCGGCGGTCAGCTCTCGGGCGGAGAGAAGACGACGAGAACCCTCAGGTCCTCGCTGATGTGGTGGAACTTGTGGGGCACACCCGCCGGTACGTACACGACGCTGCCGCGTCCCACCACCGTGGTCTCCATGCCGACCGTGATCGAGGCACGGCCGCTCATCACCATGTACACCTCGTCCTGGCCGTGCGGCTGCTGCGGATCGGTCTCTCCCGCGTTCAGCGCGTACAGGCCGACCGACATGTTCCGCTCCCGCAGGAACTGCAGATACGCCCCGTCGTTGGCGACCCGTTCCGCCTCGAGCTCGTCAAGCCGGAATGCCTTCATCTCCTGCCCGCCCCTTGCCTCGTCAGGTCCACTTCGCCATGCGATCTGCCACGATCAGACCATGAAGAATTTCATCGCTTCAACGATCGCCAACGCGGCAGCCCTCGCGGTCGCGATCTGGCTGATCAGCGACATCACCCTGACCGGCGACAGCACCGGCAACAAGATACTCACCCTGCTGCTGGTCGCGCTGCTCTTCGGACTCGTGAACTTCCTGGTCAAGCCGGTGGTGAAGCTGCTGGCGCTGCCGCTCTACATCCTCACCCTCGGCCTGTTCACACTGGTGGTGAACGCCCTGATGCTGCTGCTCACCTCGTGGCTGGCGGACGTGGTGGACTTGAGTTTCCATGTGGAGGGCTTCTGGACGGCCGTGCTGGGCGGCCTGATCATCGCCATCGTCTCCTGGGCCGTGAACATGATCCTCCCCGACAAGGACTGAGACGGCTCCATGGCGATCATGCCGACGACCACGGCTTTCCGCGTCTGTTTCGTCTGCACCGGCAACATCTGCCGGTCCCCGATGGCCGAGTCCGTCTTCCGCGCCCGGGTCACGGAGGCGGGACTCGGCGATCTCGTCCGCGTCGACAGTGCCGGTACCGGCGGCTGGCACGAGGGCAACGGGGCGGACCCCCGCACCGTCTCCGTCCTGGAGGCGAACGGCTACGACCCCACGCACACGGCGCGCCAGTTCCGCGCCGAGTGGTTCACCCGCCTCGACCTGGTGATCGCACTCGACGGAACCCACCTGCGCGATCTGCGCCGGCTCGCGCCGACGCAGGACGACGCGGCCAAAGTGCTGCTGCTGCGCTCCTACGACCCCGGGGCCACGGACCTCGATGTCCCCGATCCCTATTACGGTGACATGCAGGGATTCGAGGACTGCCTGGAAATGGTGGAGACGGCGAGCGAAGGGCTGCTCGCCGTCGTGCGGGATCTGGTGGAGGAGAGGGCGGCATGACGGCGTACGAGGACCTGGCAGGTGCAGGAGACGGAACCCGTGCGGTACGGGCAGGGCTCCCGGAGGCGGTGAAATACGAGCCGACCCTGCCGGGCCCGGTCTTCGCCGCCCACTTCCACCTGCCCGGATCGGTGGAGGGACCGTATGCGTACGGCCGCGACTCCAATCCCACCTGGGCCCACCTGGAACGCGCCATCAGCGAACTGGAGGCGCCCGGCGAAGACGTCGAGACGCTTGTCTTCGCGTCCGGCATGGCCGCGATCTCGGCCGTGCTCCTCTCCCAGGTCCGCGCGTCGGACGTGGTCGTGCTGCCCGATGACGGTTATCAGGTGCTGCCACTGGTCCGCGAGCAGCTCCAGGACTACGGCGTCGAGGTGCGCACCGCACCGACCGGGGGAGACGCCCAGCTCGGCGTGCTGGAAGGCGCCCGGCTGCTCTGGATCGAGTCCCCGTCCAACCCGGGGCTCGACGTGTGCGACATTCGGCGGCTCGTCGACGCGGCGCATGCGCAGGGCACCCTGGTCGCGGTCGACAACACCCTCGCGACACCACTGGGGCAGCGGCCGCTGGAACTGGGTGCGGACTTCTCGGTGGCCAGTGGCACAAAGATGCTCACCGGACACGGTGATGTCCTGCTCGGCTACGTGACCTGCAAGGATCCGGAGCTCGCGGCAAAGGTCCGGCGCTGGCGGAAGGTCGTCGGGGCGATCGCCGGCCCGATGGAGGCATGGCTGGCCCACCGCTCGCTCGCCACGCTCCAGATGCGGGCCGACCGGCAGACGGCGGGTGCCCTGGCCCTCGCGGAGGCACTGAGCAAGCGCGAAGAGGTCCGGGATCTGCGGTACCCGGGCCTGCCGACCGATCCCTCCTACCCGCTGGCCTCACAGCAGATGGTCCGCTTCGGCTGCGTGGTCTCCTTCGAGCTCCCCGACCGCGAGTGGGCGGAACGGTTCCTGGCCCGCCTGCGGCTGGTGGACGACGCCACGAGTTTCGGCGGGCTGCGGTCCACCGCCGAGCGGCGCCGACGGTGGGGTGGTGACGCCGTGGCCGAGGGCTTCATCCGCTTCTCGGTAGGGGCCGAGGACCCCGACGACCTGATCGCGGACGTGCTGCGGGCACTCGACGAGGCGCAGGACGCCCAGTAGCGGACGGACCGGACGTCCGCGTCCCTCCGCAGGGGCCCGCCGAGGTGAAGCACTACGACAGACAGACGGTCCGAGCCTCCCCCCTCATGGCTCGGACCGCCACGGCTCAACGCGCGCAGAACCGTGAAAACAAGGCTAGTTGACTATGCGTCAGTGTCCAATCACGGTAGCGACAGCGACCTATCGACTTATTTATAGTTGAGTGCCTGCCAGGCCGAGCCGAGCCCAAGGGGACCCAGATGGATCTGGCTCTGCTGCGCACGTTCGTCACTGTGCACCGAGCCGGTTCCTTCACCCGCGCAGCCGCGCTTCTGGGACTCTCCCAGCCCGCGGTCACATCCCAGATCCGCACCCTCGAGCGCCAGCTCGGACGGCCCCTCTTCCTGCGTCAGGCTCGCGGTGTCACGCCCACCACCATCGGCGACGAACTCGCCCACAAGGCCGCCCCGCACCTGGACGCGCTCGTCGAGATCACCCAGACCGAACTCGCCGAGAGCTCGGTGGCCCGCACCCTCCATCTCGCGGGGCCCCCCGAGTTCACCTCATTGCGCGCCCTGCCCGCCCTGACCGGGCTGATCTCACAGGGTCTCGCACTGCGCACCGCCTTCGGCAGCGCCGAGGACGTCCTGGACGGTCTCGCCGCGGGGCATCACGATCTGGCCATCTCGACGGCCCGCCCACGGGGCGGACTGCTGGCCGCGACTCCGCTGTGTGACGAGGAGCATGTACTGGTCGCGTCCCCGCGCCGGGCGTGCCGGATCGGTCCCTCGATGGTGCGGGCGGAGGGGATGCGCTCGCTCGAGCACCTGCCTCTGATCGAGGTGCACGAGTCGCTGCCGCTGGTCTCGCGATACTGGTCCGCTGTGTTCGACGCGAAGCCGTCCGCAGCCGGAACGGTCGTGGTTCCCGACCTCCGCGCTGTACTGGAGTGCGCCATCGCGGGTGCGGGTCTGGCCGTCCTGCCCAGATATCTGTGCGAGGAGGCGTTGGAGCGAGGTCAGCTGCTGGCCCTCATCGACCCACCGGTCCCTCCCTTGCGCACATATTTCCTCGTGGTACGCGCCGGCACGCTCGCACTGCCGCACATAGCCCGTGCGCATGACTGGTTGCTGCGCGCCGCCGCGGACTGGTGAGGAAGGGGCGCACCCGGGAGGCTCGGGGAGCACTCGACGGTTTCCGCATGTCGTGGCGCGTTTCAGAGGGCCCGTATCGGGCCACATCTCCTCCATGACCGAACGGCCCGTGGTCAAGCGCACCGCACGCGCCATCCTGCTGGACGGCAATGACCTCGTCCTGATCAAGCGCACGAAGCCCGGCATGGATCCGTACTGGCTCACCCCCGGAGGCGGCGTCGAGCCGGATGATGCCACCGTAGTCGATGCTCTGCACCGCGAGGTCGACGAAGAACTGGGCGCGAAGATCACCGATGTGGTGCCCTGCTTCGTCGACACCGTCGAACACTTCGAGGACGGTGGCCTCACCGGAGTGAAGGTGCAGCACTTCTTCGTCTGCCGTCTGGAGTCCATGGACGAGGACCGGCGACACGGTCCTGAGGTCGACGCCCCCTGCGGCGAGTACGAAATCGTGCGGATCCCCTTCAGCCGAGTGGGGATCGCCGCCGTGCACCTCGTCCCGCTGTCCCTGCGGCACTACCTCGACGGCAACATCGAAGGCGTACGAGCCATGCACGCACCCGACCTCGGCTGACAGGGCCGGCCGCGCCGACGCACGGTGCGTCGGCGCGGCACATACGCGGAATCGAGTACGGACGGATACTCCCGCGGTCAGACGCCACCAGCGGCGGCGGCAGGCACGGTGTTTCACGTGAAACTACGCCGCCCGCACGCCGGGCCACGCTCGCTGTCCATGTCTCCGTCTCGGTCGGCTGGCTCGGGCTCACACTCGGCCTGCTGACCCTGGGCATAGCCGGTGCGACCACCGATTATCCAGCGGTCGCGCATGCCGCATACCGCTCGATGAAGGTCTTCGGTGACTGGCTGATCGTCCCGATCGCCCTGCTCACCCCGGTGAGCGGACTCGTCCTGTCCCTCGGCACCCCTTGAGGCCTGGCCGGCACCGCTGGGTCCACACGAAGTTCTGGCTGACGCTCGCCGCTGCCATCGCCTCGGCCTTCGCGCTCCGCCCCAGCATCGACCGTGCAGCAGCCGATGCGGCGGTGTATGCCGCGAGCGATCTGGTCGTCGCTCCCTCCGTCGCCTTGGCCGTCTATGTCTTCACCACCGCGATCTCGGTGCTCAAACCGTGGGGACCGACAGCACGTGGCCGAAAGCACCTGACGGCCCTACGTAAAGCGCTGGACTCGTAGAAGGTCCATGAGACAGCCTGACCCGGTGCCGACACCTGACCTCTCCCCACTGCCCATCCGCCGGCTGACCCTTCGCGATCTGGCCCGCTGCGCCGACCTCTCCGAGAACCGCGGCTGGCCCCGCGAGGAACACAAATGGGGTCTGCTGCTCTCTGCCGGGACCGGGTTCGGCATCGACGATCCCGAAGGAGGCCTCGTCGCCGCCTGCGTAGTCACCCGCTACGGCCCCGGGCTCTCAGCCGTCGGCATGGTGCTGGTCGCCCAGCGATACGCCCGCAAGGGCGTTGGGAGGCGGCTGATGACATACGTCGTGGAGGAGTCGGGAGGCGTTCCTCTCACCCTTTATGCCACCCCGAACGGACGTCCTCTCTACGAGGAGCTCGGCTTCAAGGCGATCGGCGCGGCCGAGATGGTCCTCGGTCATTTCCAGCCTTCCGGGGAGACGTTCGACATCCTCACCAGGACGGCGACCGCGGACGACCTGCCCGCGCTGCTCCGTCTCGACGCGGAGGTCTTCGGGGCCGACCGCACCCACATGATCACCAGGCTGCCCGCGTTCGCCGACGATCTGTGGGTGGCCCAGTCGTCCGACGGGCGCATTGCTGGCTATGCGGCGGCCTGGCCCAATATGCGGACGCATGTCGTGGGACCACTGGTCGCCTCAGACATCGAGACGGCCAAGGCGCTCGTCACCTCGCTGGCCGCCGGCCCCGACCGGGTCCTGCGCACCGACATCGATGTACGCCATGAGGAATTCCTGAGCTGGGTGAAGGATCGCGGTATGGAGCCGGTCGCCGCAAACGCCGTGATGGTGCTCGGCATGCCCGAGTTGCCGGGTGACTGGACGCGCCGCTTCGCTCCCCTGACGGTGGCCGCGGGCTGACGCCCCTCCCCGCGAGGTTCTGTTCCTGACGGCGGGGTCTGCGGGCTCACCGATGCCGCCGCGAAGCCCGACTTCTGGTGTGCGCGGGCGGATCGCTGAACGCCGCCGTGCCGAAGCCATAGAGTCGGCCACATGATCGAGCTTGAGATACGGCCCGCCACCGAGGCCGACCTGCCCGCGATCGTTGCGATGCTCGCCGACGACCCGCTTGGCGCGACCCGTGAATCCCCCGGCGACCTCGCTCCGTACCAGCACGCGCTCAAGCGCCTGGCCGCTGATCCCAACCAGCATCTGGTGGTGGCGGCTCGCGGCGACCGGATCGTCGGCACTCTGCAGCTCTCCGTCATTCCGGGCCTCTCCCGGCGGGGGGCTGTCCGCTCGATCATCGAGGCCGTACGCATCCACGCGGAGGAACGCGGCAGCGGACTCGGCACTCAGCTCATCCTGTGGGCCGTGGACGAGTCACGGCGCCAAAACTGCCAGCTGGTGCAGCTTACGTCGGACGCCACCCGCACCGACGCGCACCGCTTCTACGAGCGCCTCGGTTTCACCGCCTCCCACCTGGGCTTCAAGCTGCAGCTCTGAGTCCGGCACCGCCGCCCGCAGAATCGAGGTCGCATCCTCCGCTCTGCGGGCGACCGAGGCGTGTTTCACGTGAAACATCACCCATGTCCCACATGGCGCGTCACGCGAGGCTCTGCCAGCCTCCCGGGTCCACGCCCCCCGGCACCGGTGCACCCGCCTCGTAGGGTTCACGGGTGAAGACGAAAGAACCGAAGTCGAGGTGACTGGCTGAGCCGTCCGGTCGCCGCACGACGGTCAGCGTCTCGCCCTCGTAGTACCCGTCGAGACCGGTCCAGGTCCCTTCGTCATCGGCGCGGAACCGCGCACTGCGCCCCGCACCCTGAAGCGGGCGCAGCTCCAGCCCACGTCCGGCCTCCAGCCTCAGCGCGAAGGAACGCGTGCCCCAGTACCACTGGCCGGTGAGGTCCAGCAATGTGGGATCGAGTTCGTCGAGCGGCCGCCAGGGCTCAGCGATGCGCGGCTCGGCCTCGGCGACGATCGCCACAAGGTCACCGGCCAGCGCCCCTGGCAGTGGCCCGGAAGTGCAGTTGGTCAGGGCCACCGCACCGAGGCCGTCCTCCGCGCTCACCAGCAGGCCGGCAAGGAAGCCGGGGAGTGAACCGGTATGACCTACGAGCGTCCGCCCGTCCCGACGCACAATCTGCATCCCCAGGCCGTACCCGGAGTCGGGCTCCGTCAGATCACCGGGCGCGGCCGGTGTACGCATCTCGCGCACGGAAGCGGTGCTCAGGACTCTTTCGTCCCCCTCGGCCAGGAAGACCGCGAAGCGGCACAGATCCTCGGCCGTGGACCACAGCTGTCCAGCCGGGGCCATCAGGCCGAGGTCTTCGGCAGGCTCTGGCAGGAGCGCATCCGCCCATGGGTGCACGGCCCACCCGTCCGCATGCGGAGCTTCCGGCCGGCCACCGGTGCGGTGCAGCCCCAGCGGCTGGAGCACCTCCTGGCGCAGCACCGTCTCCCACTTTTCACCGCGTACCTGCTCGACCAGTACGCCCAGCAATGTGTAGCCGGGGTTGGAGTAGTGGTGCAGCCGTCCCCTGGGGTGCAGGAACGGGCGCTCACCGAGCACGTCGGCGAGCGCGGGACGAAGCGAACCGGGTGTGCGTTCCCACCACGGCCCCGGCGTCTCGGCGGCCAGGCCGCCCGTGTGCGCCAGCAGTTGAGCGATCGTCACCTCGCCCGCGTCCGTTCCGGGCAGATGCCTTCCGAGAGGATCACCGAGATCGAGCAGGCCTTCGTCGCGCAGTCGCATCACCAGCACGGCCGTGAACGTCTTGGTGATCGACCCAATGCGGTACTGCGTGTCCGTGTCCGGCGCATGGCCGTCGACACAGCTGCGGCTCCCGCTCCATACCAGCCGCCCGTCCCGGACGACCGCCCCGACGAGCGAAGGTGTCCGTCCTTCTCTCTGTGCTGTGGCGATGCGATGCGTAAGGGCACGCCGTGTCGCAGGCAGCAACTCTTCTTGCGATGAGGTCATGCCCAAGATTCGGCCCAGGAGCGGCCGCCGGTCGACAGTATTATCGTGTGTCCGCGAAATCAGGTCTGCGCCATGTCCACGAAGCGCGAGTAGTGCCCCTGGAAGGCAACGGTGATCGTGGCCGTCGGACCATTGCGGTGCTTCGCCACGATGAGATCCGCCTCGCCCGCGCGGGGTGACTCCTTCTCGTAGGCGTCCTCACGATGGAGCAGGATCACCATGTCGGCGTCCTGCTCGATGGAGCCGGATTCGCGCAGGTCCGACACCATCGGCTTCTTGTCCGTACGCTGTTCGGGGCCTCGGTTCAGCTGGGAGAGGGCGATCACTGGGATCTCCAGCTCCTTCGCCAGCAGCTTGAGATTTCGTGACATGTCCGATACCTCCTGCTGACGGCTTTCGGCGCGCTTGGAACCGCCGGACTGCATCAGCTGCAGATAGTCGATGACGACCAGCTTCAGGTCGTTGCGCTGCTTCAGCCGACGGCACTTGGCACGAATCTCCATCATCGACAGGTTCGGGGAGTCGTCGATGTACAGCGGCGCCGCCGACACGTCAGGCATCCGCCGGGCCAGCCGGGTCCAGTCCTCGTCGGTCATCGTTCCGGACCGCATGTGGTGCAGCGCGACTCGGGCCTCGGCCGACAGCAGACGCATCGCGATCTCGTTGCGCCCCATTTCCAGCGAGAAGATCACGCTGGGGAGATTGTGCTTGATGGAGCAGGCCCGTGCGAAGTCCAGCGCGAGCGTCGACTTGCCCATGGCGGGACGGGCCGCGATGACGATCATCTGGCCCGGGTGCAGGCCATTCGTCAGGGAGTCGAAGTCCGTGAAACCAGTGGGGACGCCGGTCATCTCACCACTGCGAGAGCCGATCGCCTCGATCTCGTCGAGGGCGCCCTCCATGATGTCGCCCAGCGGGAGGTAGTCCTCGCTCGTCCGCTGCTCGGTGACGGCGTAGATCTCCGCCTGAGCGGAGTTGACGATCTCGTCGACGTCGCCGTCAGCGGCATACCCCATCTGAGTGATCTTCGTGCCGGCCTCGACAAGTCGCCGGAGCACCGCACGCTCACGGACGATCTCCGCGTAGTAGGAGGCATTGGCCGCGGTGGGAACCGACTGGACCAGCGTGTGGAGGTAGGAGGCCCCCCCGACCCGAGTGATCTCGCCGCGCTTGGTGAGCTCGGCCGCCACCGTGATCGGGTCCGCCGGCTCACCCTTGGCGTAGAGATCAAGGATGGCCTGATGGATCGTCTCGTGGGCAGGCCGGTAGTAGTCATGGCCCTTCAGAACCTCGACCACGTCGGCGATCGCGTCCTTCGACAGCAGCATGCCGCCGAGCACGGACTGTTCGGCGTCCAGGTCCTGCGGGGGTACGCGTTCGAAGGCGGCGGTCCCGCCGTCCCAAGCCCCGCTGTCCCGCCCACGCTCGTGCTGATCGTCACGGCTGCGGCCGAACCCGTCACCGCGCCGCGGGCGGGAGACGGGCAGTCGGTCACTGGGTCCACCGTCGGCCCAGGGATCGCCCATGGGCTCGGGAATGCTCACCGTGACCTCCTCCCGTCCGCCAGGCGGACCTCACCGCGCCACTCATTCCTACGGCACGGCACTGACAATGAGGCACCCGACTTCCGGCTCCGGTCTCCCGGGGTCCGCGTCATAACGAGCCGGTCCGAGGACCGCGAAGGATGGCGGGCGCCGGACCACGGTAGGCCCGTCGGCACCCTCAGCCAATCTGGTTATCCACAGGCCATGTGGACGACGGACCCGATGCTGTGGGTAAGTCCTCGAATCCTGTGCACGGGGCGGGGGAAAGGGGTGTGGACAAAATCTCACACCTTCAGCCGTAACCCTGCTGACCTGCCCTTTCTCCATCCACCGACTGTGGGGAAGAAAAACTTTTCCCCCGGGGGCAAGATCCCGGCAAACGGCGCACGGCCGAAGCCGCACCGAGGCATGAAGTAAGGATCAGAATCGCTTTGCATCTCTTACCTGTGGAAGATTAGATTGGCGTCATGCCAATGGCCCCCGCGACCCCCGGGTCCCGAAGTCGACAACATGACCGTGAGATCGTCGCGCTCGCGCTGCCGGCCTTCGGCGCCCTCGTCGCAGAGCCGCTCTTCGTCATGGTCGACAGCGCGATCGTCGGGCATCTCGGCACCTCGCAACTCGCCGGCCTGGCCGTGGCGGCGTCGGTCCTGACGACAGCGGTGAGCGTCTTCGTCTTTCTGGCCTACGCCACGACTGCCGCTGTTGCCCGGAGAGTCGGCGCGGGAGATCTCCAGTCCGCCCTTCGCCAGGGCATGGACGGCATCTGGCTGGCACTGCTTCTGGGCGCGGCCGTCATCGCCGTGGTTCTGCCCGGGGCATCCTGGTTGATCGACCTCTTCGGCACCTCCTCCACGGCGGCACCGTATGCCGTGACCTATCTGTGGATCTCCGCGCTCGGAATCCCGGCGACGCTGGTGGTCCTGGCCGCCACCGGGGTGCTGCGCGGCCTCCAGGACACCCGCACCCCGCTATACGTCGCGATCGGCGGGTTCACGGCCAACGCCACCCTCAACGCGGGGCTGGTGTACGGCGCCGACCTGGGCATCGCAGGATCCGCGTGGGGCACCGTCATCGCCCAGTGGGGAATGGCGGCCGCCTACCTCACGGTGGTCGTGCGCGGAGCACGACGGCACGGCGCTACTCTGCGCCCCGATGGCGCCGGCGTAAGGGCGTGCGCCCAGGCGGGGCTTCCTCTGCTGGTCCGCACGCTGTCGCTGCGCGCGATCCTGATGATCGCCACCGCTGTCGCGGCACGCCTGGGAGACACCGAACTGGCAGCCCACCAGGTCATCCTCTCCTTGTGGAGCCTGCTGGCCTTCGCCCTGGACGCGATCGCGATCGCCGGGCAGGCGATCATCGGCCGCTATCTCGGGGCCGACGATGCGGAGGGAGCGAAAGACGCCTGCCGCCGCATGGTGCAGTGGGGCATGATCGCGGGTTTGGTCCTGGGCCTTGTGGTGGTGGCGTCCCGGCCTCTGTTCACTCCCCTGTTCACCAGTGACCCCCACGTCCAGGAGGTCATGCTTCCCGCCCTGCTCGTCGTCGCGTTCTCCCAGCCGGTCTCCGGCATCGTCTTCGTACTGGACGGGGTGCTGATGGGCGCGGGCGACGGTCCCTATCTCGCCTGGGCGATGCTGCTGACCCTGGCGGTCTTCGCCCCGGCCGCCCTGCTGGTGCATCCGCTGGGAGGCGGACTGACGGCCTTGTGGTGGGTCATGACCCTGATGATGACCGTCCGCATGGTCACTCTGTGCGTGCGCTCGCGCTCCGGCCGGTGGGTCGTCACCGGTTCCACCCGGTGACGTTTCACGTGAAACGACCTTTCCACCACACAACGAAGGGCCGCACCCCTCACGGGATGCGGCCCTTCCGCTGCTCTGCCGAGCACTGCCCTTAGGCGGCGACGACCTCGATACCGAGCTTCGCGGCAACCTCGGGGTGCAGACGCACGGAGACCTGGTGCGAGCCCAGGCTCTTGATCGGCGAGCCGAGCTCGATGCGACGCTTGTCGACCTCAGGGCCACCGGCAGCCTTGATCGCCGAAGCGATGTCGGCCGGGGTGACGGAACCGAAGAGGCGGCCGGACTCACCCGAACGGGTGGCCAGACGCACCTTCACGCCCTCGAGCTTGGCCTTGATCTCGTTGGCCTGCTCGATGGTTGCGATCTCGTGGATCTTGCGAGCGCGACGAATCTGCTCGACGTCCTTCTCGCCACCCTTGGTCCAGCGGATCGCGAAACCACGCGGAACCAGGTAGTTGCGAGCGTATCCGTCCTTGACGTCGACGACGTCACCGGCGGTGCCGAGGCCGGAGACCTCGTGAGTGAGGATGATCTTCATGATTCGGTCACCCTCTCTTAGCGCGCGGTGGACGTGTAGGGCAGCAGCGCCATTTCACGGCTGTTCTTGACGGCCGTGGCAACGTCGCGCTGGTGCTGGGTGCAGTTGCCGGTCACCCGGCGGGCACGGATCTTGCCGCGGTCGGAAATGAACTTCCGCAGCATGTTCGTGTCCTTGTAGTCCACGTACTGGACCTTGTCCTTGCAGAACGCGCAGACCTTCTTCTTAGGCTTGCGCACAGGCGGCTTCGCCATGGTGTTTCTCCTGTGTGATCAAGAAGTTTGGGTACGGGCTGCCCTAGAAGGGCGGCTCGTCCGAGTAGCCGCCGCCGGAGCCGCCGGAACTACCGCCCCAGCCGCCACCACCGCCGCCGCCCTGCTGGCCACCGCCGGCCGGAGCGCTAGTGGCCCAGGGGTCGTCGGCGGGAGCGCCGCCGCCCTGCTGGCCGCCGGAGCCGCCGCCCCAGCCGCCACCACCGCCGCCACCCTGCTGGCCACCGCCGTAGCCACCCTGGCCACCGCGGCCGGTGGTCTTGGTGACCTTGGCCGTGGCGTTGCGGAGGCTGGCGCCGACTTCCTCGACGTCCAGCTCGTAGACCGTGCGCTTGACGCCGTCACGGTCCTCGTAGGACCGCTGCTTCAGCCGGCCCTGCACGATGACGCGCATGCCTCGCTGGAGCGACTCGGCGACGTTCTCCGCCGCCTGCCGCCAGACCGAGCAGGTCAGGAAGAGGCTTTCGCCGTCCTTCCACTCATTCGTCTGGCGGTCGAAGGTGCGGGGAGTGGACGCGACACGGAACTTCGCGACGGCCGCACCGGACGGGGTGAAGCGCAGCTCGGGGTCGTCGACGAGATTGCCGACGACCGTGATGACGGTCTCGCCTGCCATTGGGTGAACCTCTCGGCGGGTTGCTGCTGGCTGCTTGCTGCTACTCGGATCCCGAAGACCTGTGAGCGGAAGCTCAGTGGGTCTCGGGACGGAGGACCTTGGTCCGGAGGACCGACTCGTTCAGGTTCATCTGGCGGTCGAGCTCCTTGACGACCGCAGGCTCGGCCTGCAGGTCGATGACCGAGTAAATGCCCTCGGGCTTCTTCTTGATCTCGTACGCGAGACGACGACGGCCCCAGGTGTCGACCTTCTCCACCTTTCCGTTGCCCTCACGGACGACGGAGAGGAAGTTCTCGATCAGCGGGGAGACTGCACGCTCCTCGAGATCGGGGTCGAGGATGACCATCACCTCGTAGTGACGCATGTGGAACCCACCTCCTTCGGACTCAGCGGCCACGGTCGTTCCGTGGCAGGAGGGTTGTGATGCGTTGGCAACGGTATCGGCCGCCACTGACAATCGGCCCCGAGTTCGGGGATTCATGTCCTGGCCTGGGCAGACACCGGTGCAGACGGTACAGACTACCCGCACACCCGCTTCCGGTTGAAATCCGGCCCCGAAGACCCGCAATCTGTACACATCGGGTGTGTGCGGTGCTACCGTGCGCCGCCTTCCGCTCAGGAGGTGCCCAAATGGCACAAGCAATGAAGCGTGGCAGGATTTCCCACTCTCTCCTCGCGACGGATGGCAAGCCCCATCCGCTCCAGGACGCGTTCGTCGGCGCGACCCTCCTTCTCGGAGCGGTCGCGTTCATCACCGCGCAGTTCCACAGCCTCCATCTGATCAGTTCCTGGACCGGCCTCGTGGGGATTCTGACCGGGGCGTACGGGCAGTTCATCTCCGAAACGACCCGCGAGCGCTTCCTGCTCATCATCGGCCTCGGCGCCTCTGCCATCGGCTTCTTCCTCGGGATGGCACAGGGAGGTCTCTTCGGTGGGTTTCTCGGCTAGCGGGCGCCGCTGACCCGGTCCGTACGTCCTTCCGTGCGGCACGCCCCACGGCAATCCGTGGGGCCAAACAGGGCGCTCCCCGGGCGCAGTAGGCTTCGCGCGAGAGCCGGAGCCCCTGATCCATGGGGACACACCTGCCCGAGGAGC
The DNA here is from genome assembly GCF_009916105.1 of Streptomyces sp. GC420. Classification (GTDB taxonomy): domain Bacteria; phylum Actinomycetota; class Actinomycetes; order Streptomycetales; family Streptomycetaceae; genus Streptomyces. The sequence continues at coordinate 28,214 of NZ_JAAAXQ010000038.1, forward strand.
GCCCCGCATGAGCCTGACCCTGAGGACCATCAGTCGTGAGCAGCATCTGGCGTACATCCAGAGCCTGCCCTCGGCGAGTCACTGCCAGGTGCCGGCATGGGCCGACGTCAAGACGGAGTGGCGCTCGGAAAACCTGGGCTGGTTCGACAAGAACGGCGAACTCGTCGGCGCGGGTCTGGTCCTCTACCGCCAGCTGCCCAAGGTGAAGAGGTATCTGGCCTATCTGCCCGAGGGTCCGGTCATCAACTGGTTCGCGCCCAACCTCGACGAGTGGCTGCGTCCGATGCTGGCGCATCTGAAGCAGCAGGGTGCCTTCTCCGTGAAGATGGGCCCGCCCGTGGTCATCCGCCGGTGGAACGCGACCGCCATCAAGGCGGGCATCCAGGACCCGGACGTCAAGCGGCTGCGCGACGTCGAGGCGACCCACATCGAGCCGCGTGCCTTCGAGGTGGCCGACCGGCTGCGCAAGATGGGCTGGCAGCAGGGCGAGGACGGCGGAGCGGGCTTCGGAGACGTCCAGCCCCGCTACGTCTTCCAGGTGCCGCTCGCCAATCGTTCCCTGGACGACGTCCACCGCGGCTTCAACCAGTTGTGGCGCCGCAACATCAAGAAGGCCGAGAAGGCGGGCGTCGAGGTTGTCCAGGGCGGCTACGACGACCTGCCCGAGTGGCAGCGTCTGTACGAGATCACTGCCGTCCGGGATCACTTCCGCCCTCGTCCGCTCTCGTACTTCCAGCGCATGTGGACGGTCCTGAACAACGAGGACCCCAACCGCATGCGGCTTTACTTCGCACGGCACAACGGGGTGAACCTGTCCGCGGCGACCATGCTCGTGGTCGGCGGGCACGTCTGGTATTCGTACGGCGCGTCGGACAACATCGGCCGGGAGTTCCGCCCCTCGAACGCCATGCAGTGGCGCATGCTGCGCGACGCCTACGCGCTCGGAGCCACCGTCTACGACCTGCGCGGCATCTCCGACTCGCTGGACGAGACCGACCACCTCTTCGGTCTGATCCAGTTCAAGGTCGGCACCGGCGGCGAGGCCGCCGAGTACCTCGGCGAGTGGGACTTCCCGCTGAACAAACTGCTCCACAAGGCGTTGGACATTTACATGTCCCGCCGCTGAGCCCTTCCGCAGTCCCCCAGAATTGCCGTACACACCTCTGACTACACCGCAGCCACGAGAAAGGTTCCGTGACCGGCCATGGCGCTCACGCTCTACGTCGACACCGCGCGCTGGCGGGCGCACCAGAAGTCCGTGATCGACCAGTTCCCCGGCATCGTCCCGGTGTGCAAGGGCAATGGCTACGGCTTCGGTCATGAGCGCCTGGCCGAGGAGGCAGCTCGCTTCGGCGCGGACGTCCTCGCCGTCGGCACGACGTACGAGGCCGCACGGATCAAGGACTTCTTCAGCGGTGACCTCCTGGTCCTGACGCCGTTCCGGCGCGGTGAGGAGCCGGTGCCGCTGCCGGACCGGGTCATCCGCTCCGTATCCTCCGTGGACGGCGTCCACGCCCTCGTGGGGGCGCGGGTGGTCATAGAGGTCATGAGCTCCATGAAGCGGCACGGCATCACGGAGGAGGACCTTCCGAAGCTCCACGCGGCGATCGAGGACGTGCGGCTGGAAGGCTTCGCGATCCATCTTCCGCTGGACCGCACGGACGGCTCGGACGCCGTCGAGGAGGTCATCGCCTGGATGGACCGGCTGCGGGCCGCCCGGCTGCCGCTGCACACGATGTTCGTCAGCCACCTCAAGGCTCAGGAACTGGTCCGGCTCCAGCAGCAGTTCCCGCAGACCCGTTTCCGGGCCCGCATCGGCACCCGGCTGTGGCTGGGCGACCACGAGGCCACGGAGTACCGCGGAGCCGTCCTGGACGTCATCCGGGTCTCGAAGGGCGAGCGCTTCGGCTACCGGCAGCAGAAGGCCGCGTCGGACGGCTTCCTGGTGGTCGTGGCGGGCGGTACCTCGCACGGGGTGGGCCTGGAGGCCCCGAAGGCCATGCACGGCGTCATGCCACGCGCCAAGGGCGTCGCCCGGGCGGGCCTGGCGACGGTCAACCGCAACCTTTCGCCGTTCGTCTGGGCCGGCAAGCAGCGCTGGTTCGCCGAGCCGCCGCACATGCAGGTGTCGATCCTCTTCGTGCCGGCCGACGCGCCCGCTCCGGCGGTGGGTGATGAACTGGTGGCCCACCTGCGGCACACCACCACCCAGTTCGACCGGACGATCGACCGCTGACGGACGACACCGCCGACCGCACCATCAGGGACGCCGAGAGGGCCGGGAACCACCATGGTGGTTCCCGGCCCTCTTCTCATACCTCGCGCGGCGCGTGTTTCACGTGAAACATGCGGTTCTGTCTCACTCCCGGACCGCACCCCACTCCACCCCGGGCCTCTCCGGGATGAGCGTCGTGCCGTGGCCGGCTCTCTCCGAGAACGAAGGCGTCGGGAGCCCCGTCCAGTACGCCCCCCGAAGGGTCGTCGGAGCCGTCACGCCGTACGACATCGCGCTCGGGCATCAGGATGTCGCGCACGACCACCGCGCAGAGGTACAACGTGGCCAGCAGGTGAATGGCGATCGCCAGCTGGTAGCCCTCGGGCGGCAGGCCCTGGCGCTTGTCACCGCTGGTGGTGTAGGCGAGGTACAACCAGATACCCAGGAAGTACATGACCTCGCCGGCCTGCCAGATCAGGAAGTCACGCCAGCGGGGACGCGCGAGCGCCGCCAGGGGGATCAGCCACAGCACGTACTGCGGTGAGTAGACCTTGTTGGTGAGGATGAAGGCGGCGACCACCAGGAAGGCCAGCTGCGCGAAGCGCGGCCGGCGCGGCGCCATGAGAGCCAGCGCCGCGATGCCCCCGCACATGATGAGCATCAGCAGGGTCGCATAGGTGTTGACGGTGTCGATCTCGATGGCCTTGCCGGTGCGCTGCGTGATGATCAGCCAGAAAGAGCCGTAGTCGATCCCGCGCTCCTGACTGAAGGTGTAGAACTTCTTCCACCCCTCCGGGGCGAGAAGCATCACCGGCAGGTTCACCACCAGCCAGGCAGCCGCCGCACCCAGTACCGCGGTGGTGTACTCGCGCCACCGTCCGGCACGCCAGCAGAGCACCAGGAGCGCACCCAGCAACAGCACAGGGTAGAGCTTGGCCGCCGTCGCCAGGCCGATCAGCACGCCGAATGCCAGTGGGCGCTGCCGCGACCACATGAGCATCGCCGCGGCGGTCAGCGCGATCGCCAGCAGGTCCCAGTTGATGGTGGCGGTGAGGGCCAGGGCGGGCGCGAGCGCGACGAGCAGGGCGTCCCAGGGGCGACGGCGGTGCGTACGGGCCACGCACACGGTCATCACCACGGCGCAGACCATCAGCATCCCGGCGTTGACCATCCAGTACACCTGCTCGCGGTGCTGCATGGATCCGCCGCTCGGCGTCATCCACGAGGCGACCTCCATGAACACGCCGGTCAGCACCGGATACTCGAGGTACTCCATGTCACCGGAGAGCCGGTCGAAGTACGGCACGAGGTCGTCGGCGAAGCCACGCCCGATGTACAGATGCGGGATGTCGGAGTAGCAGGCGTGTGTGTACTGAGAGCTGGCGCCGCGGAACCACGCCCAGTCGTAGCAGGGCATCTTCTGCACCATGCCCAGGGCGAAGAGTCCGATGACGACGAGGACGACGACCCTGACCGGGGTCCACCATCCCGAGCCGGGCAGCGCACGCCGTCCCAGGGGCCCGCCGATCAGTTCACTGCCGGCTGCGGCCAGCTCGTCCTGCTCCGTGGGCCGCACGGTTCGCTCGTCGCGCACGCTCGTCATGGGGGCCATCCTGCCGTACGGCTCTGTGGGCGCGCCCGGCGTGTCGGCGGGCGCGCGGGTGAGGAGAACGCCGGAAAACGGGCCAGGGCCCCCCGGAGTGTTCCGGGAGGCCCTGGCCATTGAGCGACCGTTCCCCTAGCCCGTTCCTCCCAGGAAGCCGCTTCCGTTTCCGTTTCCGTTGCCGCTGTTGCCGTCGGTGGTCGTTCCGTCGGTCGTGGTGCCGTCGGTCGTGGTGCCGTCGGTCGTGGTGCCGTCGGTGGTCGTTCCGTCGGTCGTGGTGGTGGTGTTGCCGTTGCTCTGCCCGCCGT
>NZ_JAAAXQ010000390.1 GCF_009916105.1 Streptomyces sp. GC420
GATGGCGGGCGGGAGATCCGGAAGGCGCCGGTGAGGCCCTGGCGTACGGCATCCACTCGCTGATCACGGTTCCTCTGCAGGCACGCGGTGTGATCCTCGGAATGGTGAACTACTGGCGGGCGGAGCGGGCCGAGCCGTTCGACGAGGAAGACCTGTCCTTCGCCGAGGAGCTGGCCGCGCGGGCGGCGGTCTCCATGGACAACGCCCGCCGGTTCACGCGCGAGCACACCATGGCCGTCACCCTGCAGCGCAGCCTGCTGCCCCGTGGCGTGCCCGAGCAGGACGCCCTGGACGTGGCGTGGCGCTATCTGCCCGCGCAATCGGGTGCGGGCGGCGACTGGTTCGACGTCATCCCGCTGCCGGGCGCCCGTGTCGCGCTCGTGGTCGGCGATGTCGTCGGCCACGGTGTGCGCGCCGCCGCCACCATGGGCCGCCTGCGTACCGCCGTACAGAACTTCTCCGCCCTCGACCTTCCGCCCGGAGAACTCCTCGGGCACGTGGACGAACTCGTCACCCGCATCGACGAGGACGAAGAAGCCGACGGCGACGGAGTCACGGGGGCCACCTGCCTGTACGCCGTCTACGACCCGTCCGACGGGACGTGCAGCCTGGCCCGTGCCGGGCACCCCGGCCCCGCACTGGTGCACCCCGACGGCACGGTCGACTGCCCCGACGTGCCCGTCTCCCCGCCACTGGGACTGGGCGGGACCCTGCCCTTCGAAACCACCGAACTGCGCCTGCCCGAAGGCTCCCGTCTGGTGCTCTACACAGACGGCCTGGTGAAGGACCGGCACCGGGACATCGACACCGGACTGGAGTTGCTCCGTACCTCCCTGGCCGCCGCGCCGGACAGCGAGCCCGACGCCGTCTGCGAATCGGTGATCGGCACCGTGCGTCCCGACCGGGCCGGGGACGACATCGCCCTGCTGGTGGCGCGCACCCGCCTGCTGGATCCGGGGCGGATCGCCGACTGGGAGGTTCCCCTGGACCCGGCCGCCGTCGCTTCGGTACGCGTCCAGTGCGGCAGGTGGCTGCGGGAATGGGGGCTGGAGAGCATCGGCTACACCACGGAACTGATCCTCAGCGAGCTGATGACCAACGCCATCCGTTACGCCTCGCCACCCGTGCGCGTACGGCTGCTGCGCGACCGCAGCCTCATCTGCGAGGTGTCGGACGGCAGCAGCACCTCACCCCGACTGCGCCGCGCGGCGACCACCGACGAGGGCGGGCGCGGGCTGTTCCTCGTCGCCCACCTGTCCCAGCGCTGGGGCACCCGCTACACGCGGGGCGGCAAGGTCATCTGGACGGAGCAGCCCCTCCACGACGGCGAGCCCGGCGGTGGAGAACCCCTCGCCGACCTCTTCCTCGGCGCGTGGGACGAGCCCGCTCCGTGACTCCCCGTCCTCCGCGGAACAGCGGCAGCGGGCGGGGTCCTGCGGCTGAGGACCGGTAGGTCCGTCCCCGGCGCAACGGCATCTGTGACGAGGGAGCTATTTCGATGAATCTCTATGTTGACGTACGTCTATTTGAGAGGCATGCTGATGCCCAGTACATCGACAAGCATCGAAACCGAGGAGAGTCCCCGTGACCGCGCCCGCCACTCACGACCTGCCCGTCGTCGTCATCGGAGCCGGCCCCGTCGGCCTGGCCGCCGCCGCCCACCTGCTCCAGCGGCAGCTGACGCCTCTGGTCCTGGAATCGGGCCCGGTGGCCGCCGGCGCGGTACGGGACTGGTCCCACGTGCGGCTCTTCTCCACCTGGGGCGAGATCGTCGACCCGGCCGCCGAGAAGCTCCTGGCCCCCACCGGCTGGGTCCGCCCCGACCCGACGGCCTACCCGTCCGGCGGCGACTGGGCCGACCTCTATCTGCAGCCCCTCGCGGACGCGCTCGGCGACCACGTCCGCTACGGCGCCACCGTCACCGGCGTCTCCCGCACCGGCCGGGACCGCATCGTCGACGCCGACCGCGACGCCCAGCGCTTCGTCGTCCACATCGCCACCGCCGACGGCCACGAGGAGCGCGTCTTCGCCCGGGCGGTCGTCGACGCCTCCGGCACCTGGAACATCCCCAGCCCCGCCGGCGGCAGCGGACTGCCCGCCCTCGGCGAGCGAGCCGCCGCCGACCGCGTCGTCTACCGCGTCCCGGACCTGGCCGACCCGTCCGTGCGCGCCCGCTACGCCGGCAGGCGCACCGCCGTCATCGGCTCCGGGGCCTCCGCCTTCACCGCGCTGGCGTACCTCGCCGACCTGGCCAAGGCCGAGGACGGCGCCGGTACGCACGCGGTGTGGATCCTGCGCCGCGGCATCTCCGGCTCCACCTTCGGCGGCGGCGAGGCCGACCAGCTCCCCGCCCGCGGGGCCCTGGGCCTGGCCGCCAAGGCCGCCGTCGACGACGGCCACGCCGACGCCGTCACCGGCTTCCGCACCGAGGCGGTCGAGCGGGACGGCGACGGGCGGCTGATCCTCGTCGCCGAGGACGGCAGGCGCCTCGACCCGGTCGACGAGGTGATCGTGCTGACCGGCTTCCGCCCCGACCTGTCGTTCCTCGGCGAACTCCGCATCGGCCTCGACGAGCGCCTCCAGGCGCCCGTCGCCCTCGCACCGCTGATCGACCCGAACGTGCACTCCTGCGGCACCGTCTACCCCCACGGGGCCAAGGAGCTCTCCCACCCCGAGCAGGACGTCTACCTGGTGGGCATGAAGTCCTACGGACGCGCCCCGACCTTCCTCGCCATGACCGGGTACGAGCAGGTGCGCTCCGTCGCCGCCGCCCTCGCCGGCGACCGGGAGGCGGCGGAACGCGTCGAGCTCACCCTCCCCGAGACCGGAGTCTGCGGCGGAGCCGGCCTCTTCGACGAGCCCGGCACCACGGAGGCCGGGGCCGGCGGCGGCTGCTGCTCCACCCCCGCCACCCTCCAGATCGGCATCGGCGCGCCCGCCGCCGCCTCCGGCGGCTGCTGAGAACGTGGCCCGGTCCCCGTCGCGTGCCCCCGTGGCCGCGTCCCCCGCCGGGGCGCGGCCGCGGGCCGTTCTCCCCGCCCTGTGCGCCACCCAGATCGTGAGCTGGGGCATCGTGTACTACGCCTTCCCGGTTCTGAACCCCCGGATCACCGCCCAGACAGGATGGTCCGCGGGCGCCACCACCGCGGCGTTCTCCATGGCGCTGGTCATCTCCGCCCTCGCGGGCATCCGCGTGGGGCGGATCCTCGACCGGCACGGACCGCGCATTGTCATGACCGCGGGATCCGCCCTCGGTGCCCTCAGCCTGCTGATCATGGCCGGCGCACCGAACCTGCCGGTCTTCTTCGCCGGCTGGATGCCGGCCGGGCTCGCGATGGCCGCTATCTTCTACCAGCCCGCCTTCGCCGCCGTCACCCGCTGGTGGGGCGAGGGCCGCGTCCGCGCCCTGACCGTCGTCACCCTGGCGGGCGGTCTCGCCTCCACCGTCTTCGCCCCCCTGACAGCCCTGCTCGCAGAGCATTTCGGCTGGCGCGGCACGTACGCGATCCTCGCCGTCCTTCTGGCCGCCGTCACGATCCCGGCCCATGCCCTGGCCCTGCGCGCGCCCTGGCCGCCGGCCCCGCCGGCACCCGCGCACACGGCCGCGGCCACATCGGCATCGGCGGCCCGCGGCCGTCCCTTCATCCTGCTCGCCGCCGCGTTCACGCTGTCCGGTTTCGCGATGTACGCCGTCGTCTTCTCCCTCGTCCCGCTGCTGACCGGACGCGGTGCGTCCACCACCGCCGCCGCCTGGGTGCTCGGCCTCGGCGGTGCGGGGCAGACCCTGGGCCGCACCCTGTACGCCGCGCTCGCCCGCCGTACGGGTGTCACCACCCGCACCGTGGCCCTGCTCGCGGGAGGCGCCGCCACCACGGCGGCCCTCGCCCTGGTCTCCGGGCCCGTCATCCTGGTCATGGCCATCGCCGTGGTGGCGGGCACGGTCCGCGGCAACCTCACCCTTCTCCAGGCCACCGCCGTCACCGACCGGTGGGGAGCGACCCATTACGGCCGCCTCTCCGCGCTGCTCCTCGCGCCCGCCACCGTCGCGGCAGCGATGTCGCCGTTCCTGGGCACTGCCCTGGCCGGGGCTCTCGGCGGATACCCAGCGCTGTTCATGCTGCTCGCGTGCGTCTCCGTCGCGGCCGCGCTGCTGGCCGCGGCCACCGGTCCGCGCCGTCGCGGCCGGGCCGTGCCGACGCCGGCCGATACCACGCGCTGACCAGGAACCGCAGGCGTCGTCACCGCCCTGGGGAGCGCCGCACCTTCGGCTCGGCGGTCCGGGGCCGTGCGCTGGGGCCCGGCCGGCGCTCGACTTCCTGGTCCGAGGCGATCGGGTGGCCCTTCTCGCACATCAACGTCACATGCACGGGTGCTCCGCATGCGTGATGCGTGGCCAGTACGGCCGGCCCCTCGGGATCGGCGAGGTACTTGTCGCCCCACTGCCGCAGGGCGCTGAGCACCGGATAGAGATCGCGGCCCTTCTCGGTCAGAACGTACTCGCCGCGCCGGCGCCGGCCGGGTTCCTGGTACGACCGCAGCTCCAGCAGGCCGTGTGCCACCAGGTCTTCGAGGCGCTCGCTCAGGACCGAGCGGGAGACACCCAGGTGTTCCTGGAGGTCACTGAACCGCCGAACGCCGCGGACGGCCTCGCGGAGGATCAGCAGCGCCCACGGCTGCCCGACGAGTCCGACGGCCCGGCCGATGGAGCAGTTGGAGACGTCCTGGTCGAGGTATTCCATGCTCCCGATTCTAGCTGGGTTCTTTTGGGGAACTCAGCCTGCTAGGGTGACCCGCCATGCGCTGGGTTCGAGATTCGGACTCAGCTATCGGGAAAGGACTGCTCATGGTGAGCCACACCGATGCGGCGACCGCCGTCCGGACGGGCGGGAACGTCCCGGCGCCCCGCCGGGCGGCGGAGCGCCGGATCGGTCGGGCAGTTCGGCTTCGTAGGCGTGGCGTTCGCCCAGGTGCTGTACCTGGAACGCGTCCGGCACGAGTCGATCCTCGGCGCCGGTCTTCTCCTGCTGCCGCTGATGCTCTCGTACGTCGTGGTCAGCTACGCGGCCGCTCGGGCCGTGCGCCGTTTCGGTGTCAAGGCGACCCTGGGCACCGGTTCTCTGTTTGCGGCGGCCGGGGCGCTGCTCATGATCACTCAGAGTCCGGCTGCCACCTCCGCGGTACTCGCCATCCTGATGATGCTGTGCGGGGCCGGACTGATTCTCCCTTCGAGCACCGCGGTTGCCGTCATCAGCGTGCCGCACGCCGACGGCGGCATGGCGAGTGGCACGGTCAACCTGTTCCGCCAGGTGGCCGGGCCGCTCGGAGCGAGTATCACGGTCACCATCCTCACCAGCGGGCTCACCTCACGGCTGCCGTCCGAACTGGCCGAGCACGGCACGCCACCCGCGGTTGCCGACCGGGTGACGCGCGCCGTCAGCAACGGGGCACCGGCTTCCACCGCCCCCGCCGGTCTGCGGGAAACCGTTGCGGCGGCCATCGGCGAGGCATTCACCGCCTCCCTGCACCTGGCTGCCCTCATCACGGCCGTGGGCACTCTCACGGCAGCCGCGGCAGCCGTTGTCCTCATCCGAAACCGCCCCGCCCACGCCTGATCCTCCAGACACCCGACAAGGAGTCACGATGCCCGAAGCCTCTGAACGTCTCTCCGCGAAGCCCGCGGCCGACCTCGACCCGGCGCACGCGGGGGAGTTCCTGCGGGCTGTCGGCCTGCACATCGACACGGTGTCCACCCGGGAGGTGCGGGCTCACCTCGAGGTCTCCGAGCGGCACCACACACCGTGGGGAATCACGCACGGAGGCCTGTATGCCACGGTCATCGAAAGCGTCGCCAGCGTGGGCGCGTCCCACGCGGTGGAGTCCGAAGGCGGATTCGCCGTCGGCGTGAGCAACCAGACCGACTTCCTGCGGCCGCATGCGGCCGGCCGCCTCGACGTTGTGGCGACTGCCGTCCAGCAGGGCAAGAGCCTGCAACTCTGGGTGGCCGAGATCAGCGACGGGAACGGCAGGCTCATCGCCAGGGGCCAGGTGAGGCTGTTCAACCAAGTACTGCCCGCTCGCTGAGGACCCCGTGCGGGCAGCGACGCTGCGCGGGGACGGCCCGGCTGGGGACCGCCGTCCGCATGGCGGCCGCGGGCCGGTCGTGCGTACGGTGGATGTGCGGCCCGTCCCTACGCGAGCGGTCAGGGCGGGCCGCCCCATGATCCGGCCGGGTACCCGGCCTGCCTCGTTCACCCGCCGGCGGGGACGACCCTGGTGACCTTGCCCTTGGGAGTGGCTTCGAGGTAGCCGCCCGCGCCGTACTCGTCGCTGAGATAGACGGCCATCCCCGCGGGAGTGTTGAAAGTCGTGTCCGGCTGCCGTACGAGCAGATAACGGGTGGTGGGATTGTCGACCTTGAGTTTCTTCTCCGCCTCGGCGAGCAGGGAGGGGACGGCGTCCCAGTCGAATCCGTCCAGGGTCAGGGGCTGATCGCCTCCGGCCAGGGTGCCTTTGATGATCCCTTCTTCCACGCCCTGGCCGGCACGGTAGGTGTAGGTGTCGTATTTCGTCTGGCTTCCTTCGACCATGACGTAGGCGGAGACGTGCTCGGGATAGACGGAGAAGTCGCCGAACCGGTCACGTCCCGTCTGCTCCTTGATGGCCCTGATCGCGGTGCGGATGCCGTCCGGGGTCAGCAGGTCGAGGTTCTCCGACTGATCCTCCCCGGATGCGGGCCTCGGCGTGGCGTCAGGCGTGGAGCCGGACGTGGGGCCGGACGTGGTGGTCGCCGTGCGAGGGCTCTTTCCACCTTGTGACGACGACGCGCCGCCCTCCTCGGCTCCCGGCAGCAGCGCCCACACAAGCACGCCCGCCAGCACCGTCGCGGCAGCGGAAGACAGCACGGCGATCCTGCGTGCCGGCCGGCCGGTGCCGGGACCCGACTTCCCGGCGACCACGGTCTGGTACGGGGCTGGGGCCGGCTGGTTGGGGA
>NZ_JAAAXQ010000391.1 GCF_009916105.1 Streptomyces sp. GC420
GGCCGCCCGCTACGTCCCCACTCGCGCCGGGATCGTCAACCTGTGGGACTACCGGGACGAGGAGTTCTCCTTCGCCGGCGGCTGGCTGGTGCTGCGCGGGCCCAACGGCTCCGGCAAGACCAAGGCCCTCGAAGTGCTCTTCCCGTTCGTCCTCGACGGCCGCATCGATCCCAAGCGGCTCAACCCGTTCGCGGCCGAGGACCGCACGATGAAGTCCAACCTGCTCTTCCGCGGGCAGGACAGCGCGCTCGGCTACGTCTGGATCGAGTTCACCCACCGCGCCACCGGAGAGGCCGTCACCTGCGGCATCGGCCTGCACGCCCAGCGCCACCGCGACACCCCCGCCCGCTGGCACTTCGTCACCGAAGGCCGCGTCGGCCAGGACTTCTCCCTCCTCACCGGCGACGACCGGCCGATGACGAAGAAGCAGCTCGCCGCCGAGCTCGGCCACGAGCTGATCGCCTCCGCGAGCGACTACCGCGCCGCCGTCGACCGGCGGCTGTTCGGCCTCGGCCGGGAGCGGTACGAGCAACTGCTCACCCTCATCCTCACGCTGCGCCGCCCGCAGCTCGCCAAGAACCTCGATCCGGCCAAGCTCTCCGACACCCTCACCGAGGGCCTGCGCCCGCTGGACGACGACCTCATCGCCGAAGCGGCCCGCTCCTTCGACGACATGGAGTCCGTGCAGCGCACCCTGGAGGGACTGGCCGCCGCCGACGACGCCACCCGGGCCTTCCTCGCCGGCTACTCCACCTACCTGCGGGTCCACGCCCGCGTGGCCGCCGACAGGCTCACCGCCCGCCGCACCGGGACGGCCGCCCGCAGCGCCGCCCTGGACACAGCCGCGGAGGAGCTGGCCGCGGCCCGCGAGCAGCAGGTCGCCGCCGAGACCCGGGCCGAGACCGCCGACGCCGCGCTCACCGCCCTGCGCGCCCGCCTCGACCAGCTCCGCTCCTCCGCCGCGTACCAGGCCGTCGAGCAGCTCGCCGACCTGGAACGCCTGGTGCGCACCTGCGAGCACACCGCCCGGCAGGCCGGCGCCGAACGCGAACGCCGCACCGCCGCCACCGGCCGCGCCCGCGCCGAGGCCGAAGGCGCGGCCCGGCTCGCCGCCGAGCTCGAGGCCGCCGCCTCCCGCGACGCCGCCGCCGTCGCCGACCACGCCCACGCCGCAGGCATCGCGTGGACACCGGCCGACGCCGAGCCGGCCCGGCTCGCCGAGCGGTCCGCCGCGCTCGCCGCCGCCCGCCACGACGGCGTGCGGGCCCTGCGCGCCGCCCAGCAGGACCGGCGCGGCGCCGAGCAGACCCGCGACCTCGCCCGCAGCGCCCTCGACCGCGCCCAGCAGTCCGCCGCCGGGGCCGAAACCGCCGAAGCCGATGCCGAGAGGGCGGTCGGGGCCGCCCGCGCCAAGGTACGCGAGGCGCTCGCGCAATGGACGCAGGCGCATGGCCCGCTCCTCCCCGAGGGCGCCGCCGACCGCCTCGCCGAAGCCCTCGACCGCACCGGCGAAACCGCCACCGGCGAAGGCGAAGGCGCCCCCGGCGAAGGGGAAGCCGCCACCCTCACCGACACCTACACCGAGGCCGTCGCCCCCGCCGTGCAGGAACTGCGCGACGCCCTGGCCTCCCTGCGCGGCCGGCGCACCGACCTCGAACGCCGCCGCGCCGAGACCAGGGCCGAGCGCGACCGCATCGCCGCCGAGCACGACGACGCCCCTCCCGCCGCCCGCGGCCGCACCGCCGACCGCACCCGGGAGGCAGGCGTACCGCTGTGGCAACTCGTGGACTTCGCCGATCACCTGACGGAACAGCAGCGGGCCGGCCTGGAAGCGGCCCTGGAGGCCTCCGGCCTCCTCGACGCCCTCGTCACCGCCGAGGACACCCCCGTGCCGGCCGGGCACAGCGACGGCTACCTGCACGCCCGCACCCCGTCCCCCGGCCTTCGGCCGGGGGTGCCCCCAGGACCCACCCTCGCCGACCTGCTGCGCCCGGAGGAGGGCACGTCGATCCCCGCAGCGCGCGTCACCGCCGTCCTGCGCTCCGTGGCCATCACCCCCGGCACCGGCACCGGCACCGGCACCGGCACCGGCACCGCGCAGATCACCCCGGACGGCCGGTACGTCGCCGGCGTCCTCGTCGGCGCGCACACCAAGGAGCACGCCGAGTACGTCGGTGCCACCGCCCGCGAACGCCGCCGCGCCGCCCGCATCGCGGCCTGCGAGGCCCTGCTCGCCGAGATCGCCGGGCAGATCGACGAGTCGGCGCGCTCCCAGGCCCGTACCGAGACGCGTCTGGAGGCGTACGCCGCCGCCCGCGCCGCGCTGCCCCGCACCACCGGCATCACCGCCGCGCTGCGCGAACTCGACAAGGCCGCGGCGCGGCTGCGCGCCACCCGAGAGGCCGCCGACGCCGCCCAGGCCTCGTACGACGAAGCCGTGGCGGCCTGTTCGGTCGCCGACCGCGCCCTGCGCCGCACCGCCGCCGAGCACGGCATCGCCCCCGACCGCGCCGACGCGGTCGAGACCGCCACCCGCGCCTTCGAGGCGGCGGTACGCGAACTCGCCGCCCGCCGCCGCGAACACGTCCGTCAGTCGGAGGTGGCCGGAGCAGCCGCCGACCGGCTCGGCGCGGCCGCCGAGGACGAGGAGGCCGCCCTGGACGCCGAGCGCGCCGCGCGCCGCCGCCACACCGAGGAGGCCGCGGGGCTCGACGCCCTCCAGCAGTCCGTCGGTGCGGAGGCGCAGGAGGTGATGCGCCGGGTGCGGGAGGCCGAGGACGCCCTCGACGGCGCGGCCCGGGAGGCCGAGACGGCCACCGCCGCCCTGCACTCCGCCATCGCCGCCACCGCCTCCGCCGAGGCCCGCCGCACAGCGGCGGCCGAGGCCCGCTCCGTCGCCGCCGCCGAGGAGAAGGACACCGCCCGGGGCCTCGCCCCGTACGCCGCCCGCGAACTCCTCGACATCCTGCGCTGCCCGCCCGGCCTCGACTGGCCCGCCCAGGAGTCCGACTGGGCGGGCCAGGAGCTGCCGGCCGCCGCGGTCGCCGTGCACGAGGCGATCCTGGCCGCCACCCGCGACCTCGCGCCCACCGAGACCAGCGTCAAGCAGTCCGTCACCCGCCTGACGAAGGCCCTGGACGACCTGCAGGCCCAACTCGCCGCCGCCGGACAGGACTACCGGCCCGAATGGGACGGCTCCGACGGTGTCATCGTCGTCCGCGTCGCCGACGAGGAAGGCCCGCTGCCCGTCGCCTCGTTCGCCGAGAAGATCGCCGAGCACCGCCGCGACCAGGCCGAGCTGCTCAGCGACTCCGAGCAGCGCATCCTCGAGGACGCCCTGCTCACCCGCCTCGCCCAGCAGATCCACGACCGCACGGTCGACGCCCGCGACCTCATCCGGCGCATGAACACCGACATGCGCGAACGCAGGATGTCCTCCGGCACGACGGTCGGCGTGGGCTGGCTGCTCGCCGACGACCTCGACGACGAGCAGCGCGCCGTGTGCGCCCTCCTCGACGCGGACGCCGCCCGGCTCGGCCCCGAAGGGCTGGCCCGGGTCCGCGCCCACTTCGCCTCGCAGATCAAGAACGCCCGGGCCCGCCACCGCGACCTGCCCTACCGGGAACTGCTGGCCCAGGTGCTCGACTACCGCCGCTGGCGGCAGTTCGCCTTCCAGCTCGTACGCCCCGACAGGAGCGAGGAGCGGCTCACCCGCGCCCGGCACAGCCGCCTCTCCGGCGGCGAGCAGTCCGTCTCGCTGCACCTGCCGCTGTTCGCCGCCGCGCACGCCATGCTCAACTCCGCGCACCCGCACGCCCCGCGGCTGCTCGCCCTGGACGAGGCGTTCGCCGGCGTCGACGACACCGGCCGCGGCGAACTGATGTCGCTGGCCGCCCAGTTCGACCTCGACCTGTTCATGACCGGCTACGACCTGTGGGCCGCGCACGCCTTGGTCCCCGCCGCCGCCCACTACGACCTCGCGCACTCGGCGATCGACCACACCGTCTCCGCGCTGCTGCTGCTCTGGGACGGCGGGAAGCTGCTCGCCGACGACGTCGGCGACCTCACCGCGGCCCTCGGCTCACCCGGCACCCGCCGCGTGCCCGGGCCGAAGGAGGCCTCCGTTGCCGACTGAGCAGCACGGCCACGAGCAGCACAACGACGAGGAGCACGGCGACGGGGATCACGGTCTCGGGGAGCTGCGCGGCGAGGGCTGGACCCGGCTGCTGGCCGCCGCCCGCCGCAGGCTGGAACGCACCTCGGGCGCGCTCGACGGCGAGATCGGCCTCACCGCCCCCAGCGAGGCCGAGCGCCGCGCCGTCATCGGCGTCACCGGCCGCTACCGTCCCGAGACCGTGAAACGCCTCGCCGTCCCCCTCACCGCCCTCGACACCTACCTCCACGACCGCTACGGCACCGGCCTGCTCCAGACCCTCGGCCGGCTGAACGGCCCCCTGCGCGACCGGCCCGCCGAACGCGCCGACGAGGACGCCCACCGCGAACGGGTCCTGACCCTGGCCCACTCCAGCCGCCTCGCCACCGAGAGCTGGTTCGCGGCCTGGCTGGACCGCCTCGCCGCCGACGGCACCCTGACCCGCCTGCTGCGCCGCGGGGACGCGCCCCTGATCGGCGCGGCCGTGCGCGTCCTGGAGAAACTCGGGGATCTCCCCGGGGCCCCCTCCCGCGTCCTGCCGCTGCCGGTCCTCGCCGAACGGGCCACCGGCGACACCAAGGCCCTTGTCCCCGGCACCCCGCTCGAACAGCTCGTCCTGCGCGCCCTCGCCCAGCGCACGGGCGACGACGTCCCGCGCGAGAGGGCCGGACGCCGCGCCCTGTGGGAGAGCGCGGGCGCCATCGCCGACGACCTCGCCAGCCAGGTCCTCGTCCTGGGTATCCGCCCCGAGGGCGACACGGTGGTCTGCGACTGGCTGCGCGATGCCGCCGACTTCGGCATCCCGTTCCGGCTCACCCTTCACCAGCTCTCGTCCGACCCCGTCGTCCCCGCCCCCGGCGACATCTTCGTGTGCGAGAACCCGGCCGTCCTGCGCGCCGCAGCCGCCGAACCCGAAGCCGGCAGCGCGGCCCTGGTGTGCACCGAGGGCGTACCGTCCGCCGCCTGCCACCAGCTGCTCGCCGACGCGGTACGCGCCGGAGCCCGGCTGCACTGGCGGGCCGACTTCGACTGGGCGGGCCTGCGCATCACCGCCGCCGCCGTGGAACGCCACGGGGCCCACCCCTGGCGCATGACCACCGCCGACTACCGCCGAGCCCTCGACCAGGGCCAGTCCACGCCGCTCGGCGGCCCGCCCGCGGCCAGCCCCTGGGACCCCGAACTGGCGCGGGCCATGGGGGAGTCGGGCCAGGCCGTCATGGAGGAGCGCCTGCTGCCCGCGCTCCTGGCCGACCTCACCGGCACCTGACCCCGCGGGACCGCATCCCTGCCGGACGCCCCGCCCGGGCTGTTCGCCGGGTACGTCGGTGACCCGGTGCTCGGCGCCTGGGCAGCCGAGTTGCTGCGGGCAGCGGGGAAGACGGTCGAGGAAGAGGCCGTGCCCCTCTCGTCCCGGCGGCTGCGGAGGCTGGACCGGCTGGACGCCCTCGCAGTCCCGGCCTGGCGTGCGTCCTTCGACCCCCGTGAGGCCCCGGAGGACGAGGAGGCACCCTCCGAAGCAGCGCGCGGCAGCCTACCCACCCCTGAACTCGGCTCCATGTACGAGTAGTTCGAACGGATGGCCGCCGATTGGCCGGGCGGCGCGCCCGCGCTGGTGTCGGATCTCGCCCGCGCCGACCCCGCCACCGCCTCGCATGCCCTTCAGCTTCTGTCGGACCACTCGGACCAGGGGATCGCCCGACCCGCTGCCCTGGCATACGAGGAGTGCGAGAAGGCGTACCTGGCACAGCTGCGCCAAGCGCAGGCAGTCGGCCGTGCGGCACAAGGGCGGCGGCCGCAGCTGGGGCAAGAAGCGCCGCTGAACCAGTCCACCGGTCGTGTCCGCAGCGGCGAGGGGCTGCACCATGTGCGGGCGGCACGTACGGAGCTGGGCCTGGACCCACCCGGTGATTCAGACGCCGACTCGTCCGTCCGCTACGTCCCGTACGGCGAGGAGCAGGCCGCTCGACCAGGTCGGCCGGGCGGTGCGGAAGTTCGGAGAGTTCCTCATTCCGGCCCGCTGACCGGGCTGGGGCGGGCAGCCGTCAGATGGTGACGACGAGCTTGCCCCGGGGGTGGCCCTGCCTCAGGTGGCGGATGGCCGCGGGTGCCTCGGCGAGGGGGTAGGTGCGGTCGATGACCGGGGTGATCAGGTCCTTCTCGGTGAGGTCCTTCAGGGTCAGGAGGTCCTCGCGGCGGGTGAGGGAGACGAGGTTGCGGAGGTTCTGGGCGATGAAGGGGGAGAGCAGGACGGCGCGGAGGCCACGGCTCAGACCGCCGAGGAAGCCGCTCCCGCCCTCGCCGCCGACGATGACGAGAGTGCCGCGTGGCATGAGGGCTCGGCGGAGTACGGGCAGCGGCCGAAGTCCCGCGTTGTCGACGATGACGTCATAGCGGTGCGGGCTGTCGGTGATGTCCTCGCGCGTGTAGTCGATGACGTGGGTGGCACCCAGGGACCGGACGAAGTCCGCGCCGGCGGGACCGCAGACGCCGGTGACCTCGGCGCCGTACATCGTGGCGAGCTGGACGGCGTACGTTCCCACGCCACCGGACGCGCCGATGACGAGGACCCGCTGACCGGGCCGGGGGCGGGACTTGCCGCTGAGGGCCTGGAGGGCGGTCATGCCGGAGACGGGGAGGGCGGCAGCCTGCTCGAACGTGAGGTTGGCGGGCTTGAGCACAATCCTGTCGGCCTTGGCGCGCGCATACTCGGCGAAGGCCCCCTCGCAGTTGCCGAACACCTCGTCCCCCGGCTTGAAGCCGGTCACCTTCGCCCCGACCGCCTCGACC
>NZ_JAAAXQ010000392.1 GCF_009916105.1 Streptomyces sp. GC420
GGGGAAGGGCGGGGAAGGTCCGGCGCGGCAGCGGTTACGCTGGACCCGTGGCAGTCGTCGATGTATCCGAAGAGCTGAAGTCCCTCTCCTCGACCATGGGGTCGATCGAGGCCGTCCTGGACCTCGACAGGCTGAGGGCCGATATCGCCGCGCTCGAGGAGCAGGCCGCGGCACCGTCGCTGTGGGACGACCCGGAGGCGGCGCAGAAGATCACGAGCAAGCTCTCGCACCTCCAGGCGGAGGTCCGCAAGGCGGAGGCGCTGCGCGGACGGATCGACGACCTGGAGATCATGTTCGAGCTCGCCGAGGCGGAGGACGACTCCGACGCGCGCGCCGAGGCCGAGTCCGAGCTGATCGCCGTGAAGAAGGCGCTGGACGAGATGGAGGTCCGCACCCTCCTGTCCGGTGAGTACGACGAGCGCGAGGCCCTCGTCAACATCCGCGCCGAGGCCGGCGGCGTGGACGCCGCGGACTTCGCCGAGCAGCTCCAGCGCATGTACCTGCGCTGGGCCGAGCGGCACGGCTACAGCACGGAGGTCTACGAGACCTCGTACGCGGAGGAGGCCGGCATCAAGTCGACCACCTTCGTCGTGAAGGCCCCGTACGCCTACGGCACGCTCTCCGTGGAGCAGGGCACCCACCGCCTGGTCCGCATCTCGCCCTTCGACAACCAGGGGCGCCGCCAGACCTCCTTCGCGGGCGTCGAGGTGCTGCCGGTCGTCGAGCAGTCCGACCACGTGGAGATCGACGAGACCGAGCTGCGGGTCGACGTCTACCGCGCCTCGGGCCCCGGCGGCCAGGGCGTCAACACCACCGACTCCGCGGTGCGGATCACGCACATCCCCACCGGCATCGTGGTCTCCTGCCAGAACGAGCGCTCGCAGATCCAGAACAAGGCGAGCGCGATGAACGTCCTCCAGGCGAAGCTGCTCGAGCGGCGCCGCCAGGAGGAGCAGGCCAAGATGGACGCGCTCAAGGGCGACGGCGGCAACTCCTGGGGCAACCAGATGCGTTCGTACGTCCTGCACCCCTACCAGATGGTCAAGGACCTTCGTACGGAGTTCGAGGTCGGAAACCCGCAGGCGGTGCTCGACGGCGAGATCGACGGGTTCCTGGAGGCCGGTATCCGCTGGCGGAAACAGCAGGAGAAGTAGCAGGAGAAGCAGCGGGCGGAGCACCCGTAGCGAATTCGCCGGTGCAAGCGGCGCCGCGAGCGAATTCAGGTTTTGTCGACAAGGCAACTGCCGCCCACCGGGCGGCAGTTGCCTTGTGCGTCACATCGCAGATCCTGACCCCTGGTCAACTCCCTTCATTTCGGGCATCGCTGGCGCAACGAGCTTGACGCCTTTGTGAAAGCTGGGAAAGCTGGGCGCGGCATGCGCATGACCGGCGCGGCCGGTGAGCGGGGGACTTCGAGATCACGACCCCGAACCCCTGTCCAGTCGCCGTTCCGGGCGCGCTGCTCCACTGACGAAACGGCTACTGGGGGTAGCAAACAGATGACCAAGAAGACGCGGCTGCGTGTGGCGCGTATCGCGGCGGGCGCGGTGATCGCCGCGGGCGCTTCGCTGACCGCAGCCGGCGCCGCTCAGGCAGTCGGTGTGAACATCGCGGTCGACAACCAGGGCGCGGAGGTCGGCATCGACGTCGACGACCCGACGACGCCGGACCCGACCGAGATCCCGGAGCCCACGGACCCGGAGCCCACGGAGCCGGAGGACCCGACCGAGGACCCCACCGAGCCGGAGGACCCGACCGAGGACCCCACCGAGGACCCGGGCAACGGTAACGGCGGCGGGAACGGCAACGGCGGCGACGACGCGGGTACCTGCACCGTCGACCTCGACGGCGTGGACTGCACCGACACCGACAACACCGGCACCAACAACATCGGCTCGCAGCCCGTGCAGCAGGGCAAGGCCAAGGAGGAGCTGGCCGAGACCGGTGCGGCCGAGACGACCTTCCTGCTGATCGGCGCCGCGACCATGATCGCCGGCGGCATCGGCTTCCGGATGATGCCGCGCCTCGTGGGCGGCCGTAACACCGTGGCCTGACCGGCACGGATCGTGCCCCGCGGGCCGTTCCCGGCCCGCGGGGCACGAGTGAGGGGCCAGGAGCGCACGCTCCTGGCCCCTCACTCGTACGGCGACGGGCCTCTCAGGCCGTTTGGTGGGCCACCAGCACCAGCGCGGCGACCAGCACCACGAGCAGGGCGATCAGCTGGGGCGGGGTCAGGCCGGACAGCCACGAGAAGGGGTTCTCCTGCTGAAGGCGCTCCCGGTTCGCCCGGCAGACGGGGCAGCGCCCCTCGCTGACCGGGGCCGCGCAGTTGGCGCACACCAGTCGGTCGTAGGTCATGCGCTCTCCTCCTCACCGCGCGGCGGAGCCGCAGTGCAGTCCTCTCCGCACAACGCTCTGGGAAACGCAACCGTTCCCCCTACCACTGTGCCAGCTCGTGGCAAATTCGGCGCGCCCCCGCCGAGGATGCCCCCTTTGTCCTATACGGCAGTGACCAAGCGCACGCAACCGGGCGCCAACCGGGGCCGTCGACTGCGCCTGCGGCTCCGCTTCGCGTATGGTCACGTCACCTACCCGTGATACTCCCGGCAGACCGTGGTGCACCCGTGATCCGATTCGACAACGTCACCAAGACCTACCCCAAGCAGAACCGGCCCGCCCTCCGGGACGTCTCCCTGGAGATCGAGCGCGGGGAGTTCGTCTTCCTGGTCGGCTCCTCCGGTTCCGGAAAGTCGACCTTCCTGCGGCTCATCCTCCGCGAGGAGCGCACCAGCCACGGTCAGGTGCACGTCCTCGGCAAGGACCTCGCCCGCCTGTCCAACTGGAAGGTGCCCCAGATGCGCCGCCAGCTGGGGACGGTGTTCCAGGACTTCCGCCTGCTGCCGAACAAGACGGTCGCCGAGAACGTGGCCTTCGCCCAGGAGGTCATCGGCAAGCCGCGCGGCGAGATCCGCAAGGCCGTCCCCCAGGTGCTCGACCTGGTCGGCCTCGGCGGCAAGGAGGACCGCATGCCCGGCGAGCTGTCCGGTGGTGAGCAGCAGCGGGTCGCCATCGCCCGCGCGTTCGTCAACCGGCCCATGCTGCTCATCGCCGACGAGCCGACCGGTAACCTCGACCCGCAGACCTCCGTGGGCATCATGAAACTGCTGGACCGGATCAACCGCACCGGGACCACAGTCGTCATGGCCACCCACGACCAGCAGATCGTCGACCAGATGCGCAAGCGCGTCATCGAACTCGAAAAGGGCCGTCTCGTGCGCGACCAGTCCCGCGGCGTCTACGGCTACCAGCACTGAAAGGCTGAGAGCACGCCATGCGCGCCCAGTTCGTCCTTTCGGAGATCGGTGTCGGTCTCCGCCGCAATCTGACGATGACCTTCGCCGTCATCGTCTCCGTCGCCCTCTCGCTCGCACTGTTCGGCGGGTCGCTGCTGCTGCGGGACCAGGTCAGCACCATGAAGGGCTTCTGGTACGGCAAGGTCAACGTCTCCATCTTCTTCTGCAACAAGAACGACGCCGAGAGCGATCCCGCCTGCTCGAAGGGCGCGGTCACCGAGGAGCAGAAGCAGGAGATCAAGGCCGAGCTGAGCAAGCTGGACATCGTGCAGAACGTCACGTACGAGTCCAGCGAGCAGGCGTACAAGCACTACAAGGAGCAGTTCGGCGACTCCGCGCTGGCCAGCTCCATCACGCCGGACCAGATGCAGGAGTCGTACCGCATCAAGCTGGACGACCCTGAGAAGTACCAGGTCATCTCGACCGCCTTCCAGGGGCGGCCGGGCGTGCAGTCCGTCCAGGACCAGCGCGACACCGTGGACAGCCTCTTCGAAGTGCTCAACGGCCTCAGCATCGCCGCCCTGGTGGTGATGGCGCTGATGCTTGTCGTGGCCCTGATGCTGATCGTCAACACGGTCCGCGTCTCGGCGTTCAGCCGCAGGAGGGAAACCGGCATCATGCGGCTGGTCGGCGCCTCCAGCTTCTACATCCAGATGCCGTTCATCCTGGAGGCGGCACTGGCCGGGCTCATCGGCGGCGTGTTCGCCTGCGTGATGCTGCTCGTGGGGCGGTACTTCCTCATCGACCACGGGCTCGCCCTCGCCGAGAAGATGTCGCTGATCCAGTTCATCGGCTGGGACCAGGTGATCACCAAGCTGCCGCTGGTGCTGGCCACGAGTCTGCTGATGCCCGCCTTCGCCGGGTTCTTCGCGTTGCGCAAGTACCTGAAGGTCTGAGTCGCGTCCACATGGTCCAAGGCGCCGCGAGCGCCGGAGAGTTGCCGCAGTTACCTGCGCAACATCCGGCCTTGCGGCGCCTCGCCGTGTCCTAGACTCAGCGCCATGCAGGGCCCGGATCTGTTCTCCAGGCCCCGCGGCGGACGCCGCGGGGCGGCCCTCTCATTGGTCTTCGCGAGCATCCTCCTCGCGGGCGCCGCGGGCGGTTCCTGGGACGTGGCGGGCGAGGCCGGCGCCTCGGACCGCCGGCCGCTGAGCAACGACGAACCCGCCGGGGCCGACTCCCCGCGGGATCTGGTCGCGGCCGCCGAGGAGGCCGTCAACGAGGGCCTAGCAGACGGCAAGTCGGGAGCCGAGGCCGCGCAGGCCGCCGAAGAGGTCGTCAGCCGCAGCGGCGACCGCTGGGCCACCGTCTACGACGCCGACGAGTACGAGGAGTTCCGCAAGGCCCTCGACGGCGAGTACACCGGAGTCGGCCTGTGGGCCAAGCGCTCGGCGGACGGCTGTGTCGAGGTCGCCAGGGTCCGCTCCGGCGGCCCCGCCGACAAGGCCGGCATAAGACCCGGCGACCGCATCCTCGCCATCGACGGCAAGGACGTCGGCGACCTGCCCGTCACCGAGGTGCTGGCCCGGCTGCGCGGCGAGTCCGCGACCGGGAGCGGGACCGTGGGCGCCGGCAGCTCCGTCGTCCTCGGCCTCCGCCGTGACGGCAGGACCTGGACCGAGACCCTGCGGCGCGCCCGCATCGACACCGAGTCCGTCACCGTCGACCGCGACTCGGACGGTGTCACCCACATCACGGTGGCCCGCTTCACCACCGGCTCGGGCGAGAAGGTCCGCCGCGCCGTGCGCTCCGCCCCCGAGGGCCGGGGAGTCCTCCTCGACCTGCGCGGTAACTCCGGCGGGCTGGTCACGGAGGCCGTCGTCGCCGCCTCCGCCTTCCTCGACGGCGGCCTCGTCGCCACGTACGACATGCGCGGCGAGCAGCGCGCCCTGTACGCGGAGGGCGAGGGCGACACCCAGCGGCCCCTCGTGACCCTCGTCGACGGCGGCACGATGAGCGCCGCCGAGCTCCTCACCGGGGCGCTCCAGGACCGGGGGCGCTCCGTCGTGGTGGGTTCCCGCACCTTCGGCAAGGGCTCGGTGCAGATGCCCACCGAACTGCCCGACGGCTCGGTCGCCGAGCTGACCGTCGGCCACTACCGCACGCCGGCGGGGCGCACCGTGGACGGCGTCGGCATCACCCCCGACCTTCCCGTCGACTCCCGGGCCGAGGAACGGGCCCGTACGGTATTGAGTGGCCTCGGCACCCCTTCGTAGTGCGAAAATGGCGGCACTATGGCAAAGGAAAAAGGGCGCAAGCTGATCGCGCAGAACAAGAAGGCGCGGCACGACTACCACATCCTCGACACCTACGAGGCGGGACTGGTCCTCACCGGCACCGAGGTGAAGTCGCTGCGTCAGGGGCGGGCCTCGCTGGTCGACGGCTTCGTGCAACTGGACGACCACGAGGCGTGGCTGCACAACGTGCACGTCCCGGAGTACAGCCAGGGCACCTGGACGAACCACTCCGCACGCCGCAAGCGCAAGCTGCTGCTGCACCGGGAGGAGATCGACAAGCTGGCGGCGAAGTCCCAGGAGACCGGTCACACGATCGTGCCCCTCGCGCTGTACTTCAAGGACGGCAGGGCGAAGGTGGAGATCGCGCTCGCCAGGGGCAAGAAGGAGTACGACAAGCGGCAGACCCTGCGCGAGAAGCAGGACCGGCGCGAGGCGGAGCGGGTCATCTCGGCGGTCCGGCGCAAAGAGCGGGCCTGAGGCTGAGGCCCCCGGGCAGCCGGCCCGGAGTGCGAGCCGGCCCGGAGTGCGAGCGGCGCACGGTGCCCGGACCACGGGGCGCGGGGGCGTGCACCGGGAATACGCTGGCACGCGTCCCTGTTGTTCACGTACGATGGGCTCGTACCCCGCAGGACGGGGTGCGGGGTTTGAAAAATCAACATGGGGATGATCGGTTTCGACAGCGGATGTCGAAGCAGGTGAAGCGAGCCGAGGAAGCGGCCATGATCTCGTAAACCACAGGCCGAAAAAAATAATCGCCAATTCCAAGCGCGATAACTCCGAAGCCTTCGCCCTCGCTGCCTGATAAGGCAGTCTGAGCGAACCTTCATTAATGGAGCGTCAGCCCGGGGCTGTTCCCGACCCGGATCCTGGCGTCAGCTAGGGAACTCAACCGTTACTCCCGGTCACGGGGTGTAGCGGGAAAACCAACAGTGACTCAGCCCGTCGGAGACTTGTTCGCGTGATCTCCGGGGCCGAGAAAAGCGAAGCGAACTGCGCTCGGAGAAGCCCTGGTTCTGCACCGTTGGACGCGGGTTCGATTCCCGCCATCTCCACAAAGGCGACAGGCGACGTATGCCCGTGGAAAGCGCGGGCCTGCGTCGCCTTCGTCGTTTCCTGCGAGGCTGCGCCTCGCGTGTGCGGGGGCTTCGCCACCCGCGGCCCCCTCTGGCCGGTGTTGTGGCCGGCGGTGTCGGGGTTGTCCGGCGGCGTGTGCCCGTGGAAAGCGCGGGTGTGCGTCGCCTTCGTCGTTTCCTGCGAGGCTGCGCCTCGTCAAACCAGTGGCCCCGCTGCCGTCCGGCAGCGGGGCCACTGGCGTATGCGTCAG
>NZ_JAAAXQ010000393.1 GCF_009916105.1 Streptomyces sp. GC420
TCACCGGGGGGCTCCCGGGGCGGTCGTGGCGAGGGCCTCGGCGCGCAGGGCGGCGGCGCGGCGCAGCGCGGCGACCGCCGGGTCGGCCGGGTCTCCGGCCTCGCCGCGGGCGGCGGCCAGCACGTCCGGGACCGTGCGCAGCCCGCCCAGTTCGCCGCGCAGGGAACGGCCCAGCTGTTCCACCACCTCCGCGGAACGGGCCCGCTCCCGGCAGTGGAACGCCAGCTCGCACGCCGCCAGGCACTCCGGTGCGTAGCTCGCCCCCACCGACTCCACGGCGGCCGTCAGCTCCTCGGCCGGGCGGTCAGGGTCGAAACTGACACCGTCCGGCACGCTCTGGGTGATCTCCTCGATCCGCGTCAGCCTGGCCAGCTGCCTGCGGGTCACCGACAACTGCTTGCGTACGTCGACCGCTTCCGCGGTCGGCAGATTGGAGAAGTCCTTCGGGCAGACCAGCAGCACCGTGTGGCGCACCCGGACGTCCTCACCGGTCATCGCCGCGACCCGCTCGAGCGCCAGCACGTACACCGCGGCCTGCCGGGCCGCCGCGCCCACCTTCGCCGGGTCCGCCGAGCCGTCCACGATCGGGAAGGACTTGATCTCCACGACGGTCCAGCCGCCGTCGGGATGCACCACCACCGCGTCGGGCTCCAGATGGGCGGGCGAGCCCGCGACGTCCAGTGCCAGCATCGGGTGGTCGAGCAGCGCCCAGCTCCCGGACCCCGTGACCTCGCGCAGCGCCAGCGCCGTACGCGCCGTGCGCCCCTCGGGACCGGCCGCCGCCAGGTCGGGCGTCAGGATTCCGCCCGGGCGGGGCTCCGGCGCGCCGGGGTCGAGGCGGGCGTGCACCAGGCGCAGCAGTTCGGCGCCGCCGTCGGCCTTGACCCGGGCCTCGAAGGCGTTGCCGCGCATGAAGGCGAACTGGGACTGCCCGAAGGCGGAGGGGGAGCCGAGCGCGCCCGCGAGAGCGGCCTTGTTCACTCCCGCACCGTCGAGCAGGGCGCGCCTCCGGCAGCCCGGGTTCGCGGCCAGGGCGGCGAGGGCGCGGGCGTCGAGCGGGTGCGGAGGGACGGGGCCGCGCAGCTCAGCGAGCCGCTGCCGGAGTGCCGTCGCCCGCCGGGTCGGGGCTGCCCGCAGGTCTGTCGTCTTCCCCGGGCTGTCGGGTGATTCGCTCACCCGCGGAAGTCTCGCATCCGCCACTGACAATCGGGGACGGGGTGACGGGAGTGGTCCCGTTCCAGGCGGTGAACCGGGTGCGAATGTGCTGCGCGAATTCCAGCGCGGGCCGGGTCAGCCAGTATCCGGCGCCCATCACCGCGGCCCCGGCGACCGCGTCCAGGAAGTAGTGGTTCGCGGTGCCCATCACCACGATCACCGTCAACAGCGGGTAGCCGACGGCGAACACCCGCGCCGCGCGGGTCCTGCCGTGCCGCCACAGCAGCACCCCGCACCACAGCGCCCAGCCCACGTGCAGGCTCGGCATGGCGGCGTACTGGTTGGTCATCCCGCCCAGGCCGCGCGGGGCGCTCGCCTCGCCGCCCCACCAGCCGTAGGCGCTGTACTGCGCCATCGTGTCGACGAAGCCGTGGCCCGTGGCGAGCAGCCTGGGCGGGCAGGTCGGCATCAGCGTGAAGCCGATCAGGCCGATGAACGTGGATATGAGCAGCCAGGTCCGCGCGGCGCGGTAGTGCGCGGAGCGGCGGCGGAAGATCCATACCAGGACCGCGGGCGTCACCAGGTAGTGCAGCGAGGCGTACGCGAAGTCGGCGGGTATGCCGAGCCAGGCCTCGCGTGTGAAGAGGCGGTTCAGCGGATGCTCGGCGTTGATGCTCAGGAACTTCTCGATCCGCAGGATCGCGAGACCGTGGTCGACGGCGGCCGACACGTCGCCCCTGGCGAGCAACCGCCCCGCGGAATAGGCGACATACACCAGCAGGACCAGGGGCAGTTCCGTCCACCAGCGTGGCCGGCCGACCGCTGCCGCTCTGTCGCGGGGCACGCTGTACGGCATCCGAAACGTTCTCCCAGTGTCCGCCGGGCGGCCGGGGCCGCTTGCCTGCCGTACGGTGTGCGGCGACGCGTGGATCTTGCCCCGGAGCCCGTACGAGCGGATAGACGCAGCGGTCGCGGGAGGGGTTGCCTCCCGGCGACGTTTCCGGGGCCTGAGCGATGATGGAACAGCACCCGCATGTTCCGCGAACGTTTATTGGAGTCATCCCGTATGGCACCGCGCATCCTGCTCGCCAGGCACGGACAGACGGCCTGGTCGCTGGCCGGCAAGCACACGGGGCGTACCGACGTCCCCCTGCTCGAGGAAGGCCGCAGGGGCGCGAAGCTGCTCGGTGAGCGCCTGCACCGCGCGCCGTGGAGCGGCGTCGAGGGCGCGGAGGTGCGGACCAGCCCGCTGCTACGCGCGAAGGAGAGCTGCGAACTGGCGGGTTTCGGCGAGCGGGCGACTTCCTGGGACGCGCTGATGGAGTGGGACTACGGGGCCTACGAGGGCATGACCCCCGGTGAGATCGCGGCGGCCAGGCCGGGCTGGCTCATATGGCGCGACGGCGTGCCCCGGGGCGAGTCCCTCGCCGAGGTGACCGCCCGCGCGGACGAGGTCGTCGCCTGGGCCCGCTCCGCCGACCGCGACGTCCTCGTCTTCGCCCACGGCCACATCCTGCGCGGCCTGTGCGCCCGGTGGCTCGGCCACGACCTGTCCTTCGCCGCCCGTATCCGCCTCGACCCGACCTCCCTGTCCGTCCTGGGCTGGGCCTACGGCGCCCCGGCGATCGAACGCTGGAACGACACGGGCCACTTGGAGCTCTGACCGAACGGGTACCCCGCACCTCACCGGTACCCCGCGCCGGTACTCGCACCGCCCGCCGGGCACGGGTGGGGTGCGGTCAGGCGCGGAGGGAGAGGAATTCCGCGACGGCGGGCTCGCGCCGGTGGGGGACGAGCACGCGGGCCGTGGTGCGGAGCATGGACTGGATGCGGGCCGACTCGACCTGCTCGAGCAGTTCCAGGACACGCAGGCCCGCCGCCGCGGCCTCGTCGGGGCGGCCGGAGTGTGCCAGGTCGTCGGCGAGTTCGGCGGTGTAGAGCGCGAGGTTGCGCGTGAAGTGCGGGTCGGTCAGCTCCGCGGCGCGGTGCGCGTGCCGCGCCGCGCGCTCCCATTCGCCCAGCGCCGACCAGCACTGCGCCTCCAGGCCCTCCAGTTCGGCCTCGCCGAAGAAGGACATCCACTCGGGATCCGCGTCCGTCGCGCCGCGGTCGAAGAGCGCCCGCGCGCGGGTGAGGGCCTGTTCGCAGGCGGACCTGTCGCCGAGCCCCGCCCAGCCGCCCGCCTCGCGCAGCGCCAGCAGCGCGTGCAGCCGGGGGGAGGGCAGCCGGCGGGCGGCCTGCTGTGCGGCCTGGGCGGTACGGACCGCCTCCCTGGGCCGCCCCGAGTCCCGTGCCAGGAACGACGTATTGCAGAAGGCGTGCGCCTCCAGGCCGGGGTCGCCGCAGACCCGGGCGGTGGCCAGGGCCTCCGCGTAGTGCGAGCGTGCGTCCTCGACGCGGCCCGAGTCGTGCGCCAGCCAGCCCACGGTGATGGCGAGTTCGCCCGCGCCCGTCTGCAGCCGGTCGGCGGTGGCGCGGCTGCGGGTGGCCGCCTCCAGCAGTTGGTACGCGGCCCGCAGCGGCTGCGCGGCGCGCCGGTACAGCCCGTCCGCGCCGTGCCGGTCGTCGAGCAGCCGGATCCTTCGCACGGCCTCCTCGACGGCCTCGGCCTCCGCGGCGCCGACCCGGCGCGGCGGTTGTACGGCATCACCGCTCAGGGCTCCGCCGAGCCCCAGGGCGGCGGCCACGGTGGCCGGGCCGCCCGTCATGAATGCGCGACGCAGCACGTCGCTCTCCTCGTCGTTCCGGAACATGGATGGTGGCGGGGGCACGACCGCTCCCGTGGGCGGGGGCAGGTCCGCCCCCCGTGGCGGGGTGCCGGCCGTCCCCGCCCGCGCCCCCCGGCCGCGTACGCTCGCCCGCGGTGAGAAGCCCAGGTCCGCGAGCGTCCGGCCGGGGAACATGTGCAGGAACACGCGCTCGTACGCGTAGTTGGGGCAGCGGATCTCGCCGGACTCCACCCGCCCCACGTACCGCGCGTCGCACGCGACCTGTTCACCGATCTCGCGCGCCGCCCGCCGTACGGCGGCGGCGAACTCGCCTGGTGAGAGCTGCCCCCGCAGCCGGCGGAACGCCGCGTTCGGCTTCGGGGGCGTTGACGCTGCTGCCGGCGGTGCCATCGCAGGCCTCCCTGGGTGATCGCTCCGCCGGAGCGGTCGGGGGACCGCTGTGGTCCTCGCGCACCCCGTGCTCCGGCGGGGCCAAAACGTACCCGCTGTGACCGGGTCCTTACGCGGAGTTTGGCTACAAAGCGGATATCTCGCCCCGGATCTGCCATGAACTGCCATCCTTTGTGGCGCCTTCGTGCCGTAGCCGTTGACGCTTTCGGCCGTTGAACCGTTGGGACGTCGATCGGGTGCGGTCGGCGCGGTCGGGCAACGCCTCGTCCGCACGCTTCGCCGCACCGGTTCGACGAGCGCTTCATGACTGCTGAGGAGGGTTTCCTTTGGAGGCCGGCGTGGAGAGGACGACGGTGCCCGGCGGCGCACAGACGACCGCCCGGCATCTGCCCGACGAGGACAGCAGCGCACCGCCGTTCGAGGAGCATCCGATGGACCTGGTGACCGTCCCCGCCCGACACGGCCTGGAGGCCGTCGACATTCTCCGCCGCGGCGGGGAACCCGCCGTGGGGCCCGTGCTGCACGACGGGCCCGGCGACACCCTCGGCTTCCTGGTGCCACCGGGCACGGCGGAGGAGTGGGACCTGCCGGGCAGTGCCTGTACGACGGCCTTCGGCCGCGGGGTGCGCACCGACCCGGCGGGCGAGGGCGCCGCCTACCCGCAGCCGGACCCGGAGTGGGAGCCGCCCGTCGACGGCACCTGCTGGCTGCTGCCGCCGGCCGACACCGACCCCGTCACCGACCCCGAGGTGCTGCGCGCGGCGCTCGGCGAGGCCGCGCGGCTGATCGAGGCGGCCGACCGCTGCCGGTGACACGCGATACTGGACGCGTGGCACGAGGAAGAGACAGGCGCTCGCGCGCGAGGACCGGTGCGGGCACCGGCACGGGCGGCGGTACGAGTACGCCCGACGGGGACGACGCGAGTACCCGCCACGGCGACAGGGCGCGAGACCGGGACCGTCAGCGCGGTCGTGACGGTCGCGACGGTCGTGAAGGCGGCCGTGACCGGGGCCGTAACCGGGGCCGTGACCGGCGGCGCATCGAGGAGCGGGTGGACGGCGGACTCGCCGAACTGGTCCCCGACCCCGACCGGCCGCGCGCCTGGACCCTGATGATCGACGGGGCCCCGCAGTCCCACGTCGACCTCGACGATCCGGCCCACCTCGGCTTCGAGTACCAGCGCAGGCTCGGCCACATCGCCGACCTGGCGGCCCCGCCCGGCAAGCCGCTGCGCGTCCTCCACCTCGGCGGCGGCGCCTTCACGCTCGCCCGCTACATCGCCGCGGCCCGGCCCCGCTCCACCCAGCAGATAGTGGAGCTCGACGCCGCCCTCGTCCGGCTCGTGCGCCACGCCCTCCCCCTCGCGGACAACTGGCGCGTACGAGTGCGGAACGCCGACGCCAGGGACGCACTCGGCAAACTGCCCGACGGCTGGGCCGACCTCGTCATCGCCGACGTCTTCAGCGACACCCGCACCCCCGCCCATCTGACCAGCACCGAATTCCTCGACCAGGTGCGCCGCGTGCTGGCACCCGGCGGGTGGTACGCCGCCAACCTCGCCGACGGACCACCGCTCGCCCATCTGCGGGCCCAGATCGCCACCGCCGCCGCGGTCTTCCCGGAACTCTGCCTCGCCGCCGATCCCGCCGTGCTGCGCGGGCGCCGCTTCGGCAACGCCGTACTCCTCGCCTCGGAACGGGCGCTGCCGGTGGCCGGGCTGACCCGGCTGGTCGCCGGGGACCCGCACCCCGGGCGGGTGGAACACGGGCGCGCGCTGGCGGACTTCACCGGCGGGGCGCTCCCGGTCGAGGACGCGAGTGCCAAAGCCTCACCGGCGCCGCCCGCCTCGGTCTTCCACTGAGCCGCCGCCCGTCCCGGGCGGTGCTGGCGTCCCGGGCCGTGCTGGCGTCCCGGGCCGCGCCGCCGCCCGGCCCGTGCTCCTGCCCCGGGCCGCGCTGCCGCGGCCGGCCCGCGGCGCCGGGCTCACCGGCGTCACCGGAATCACCGCTCGAAGGTCTCGACACGCGGCGGCCCGTCGTGCCAGGTGCAGAAGACCGACACCTCACGGTCGCCGCCGGTGAACGTCACCCGGATCCAGGTGGGTTGCTTCCACACCTGCATCGACCAGCCCGGATCCGGGGTCGCCGATACCAGGCTCGCGGAAGAGGCACCGATCTCGAACACCACCCGGCCGCCGTCGACCGCGTACGGCTTCACATTGCCGGGGGACGGAGTCGTCGGCGTCTGGTACCCGGCCTCGTCCGGAGCGGTCGAACCGGCCGAAGACGAAGGGGACTTCGTGGGCCGGGTGGGTCTCTCCGGCTGCGGGGACGCGCTGGGCGACGGCTTCCTGGCACTGGGCGTGGGGGAGACCTGCGGCTTCGCCGCCCGTCCTGTGCCCTCGCCGGAGGGCGCCTCGGCGCTGATGGGCAGCGCCCGCGGAGGGTCGTACACCGTCCCGGCCATCACGGTGTGCACCCCCCACCAGGAGAGGGTGACCGCGGCGCCGGTGGCCAGCGACCAGGCCACCGCGTGTATCAGTCCTCGTCGCACCCGTCTCATACTGCCGCACACGTCCCTCACGTGTCCCCCGCGCCCGGTC
>NZ_JAAAXQ010000394.1 GCF_009916105.1 Streptomyces sp. GC420
ACGGCGCCGCGTCGCCGAGGAGCGGCTGCGGATCGCCCGCGACCTGCACGACGTGGTCGCGCACCACATCGCGCTGGTGAACGTCCAGGCGGGGGTCGCGGCGCATGTCATGGACAAGCGGCCGGACGCCGACTCCCACGTCCACTCCGAGGTCGACGTCGACGCCGTCCCACCCCGGCGTGGCGCTGGCCGCGCTGGCCGCCGCGCAGTTCGTCGTCGTGCTCAGCACCTCCATCGTCAACGTCGCCCTCCCCGCTGTCGCGGGCGGTGTCGGCCTCTCCGGCACCGGCCTGTCGTGGGTCGTCAACGCCTACGTACTCGCCTTCGGAGCGCTCCTGCTGCTGGGTGGACGCGCGGCCGACCTGGCCGGACGGCGCCGGGTCCTCCTCGCCGGCCTCCTCGTCTTCACCGCCGCCTCCGCGGCTGCCGGGCTCGCGACAACGCCTTGGGCGCTCGTCACGGCCCGCGCCGTGCAGGGCGTCGGCGCCGCGGCCATGGCACCGGCGGCCCTGTCCCTGGTCGTACGGCTCTTTCCGGCCGGCCCCGGGAGAGGCAGGGCCCTGGGTGTGTGGGGCGCGGTCTCCGGAGCGGGAGGCGCCGCCGGGGTGCTCCTCGGGGGAGCCCTCACCCAGAGCCTCGGATGGCGGTCCGTCTTCCACGCGAGCGCGCTGGCCGCGGCCGCCGTTGTCGTCGCGACGACCCTGCTCGTCCCCGCGGATCGGCCCGCCGACGCCTCTCCGGGACGCGGCTCAGGCCGCCTCGACGTCACCGGAGCCCTCACTGTCACCACCGGCCTGATCGCCCTCGTGCACGCCCTCGCCACGGCCGGCCGCACGGGCTGGACCGATCCCGTGGTCCTGGGCGGGGGCGCGGCCGCCGTCGTCCTGCTGGTGGTCTTCGCCCTCACCGAACGACGGCACCCCGCTCCGCTGCTGCCGCCCCGCCTGCTCACCACGGGCTCGGTCGGCCCCGCCAACCTCGCCATGACACTCGTCGGCGCGGTCTGGATCAGCCTGTTCTTCTTCCTGCCCCTCTACCAGCAACAGGTGCTCGGGGACAGCCCCTTGCGTACCGGCCTCTCACAACTGCCACTGGCGGCGGCCAACATGGCCGGGTCGTCCCTGGCGCCGCGGCTCGCCCGCCGGCTGGGACCGGCCGTCACTCTCACCACGGGCCAACTGACCCTGGCCGCAGGGCTGCTGTGGCTGTCAGCACTCTCGGCGCAGGGCACCTTCCGGTCGGACGTACTCGGTCCCTCCCTCGCTGTCGGCCTCGGCCTCGGCATCGTCTTCGTCCAGCTCACCGGCGCCGCCATGGCGGGCGTACCGGCGGGCGACGCCGGGCTGGCGGGCGGCCTGGTGAACACCACCCGCCAGATCGGCGGTGCGCTCGGCCTGGCGGCGCTGAGCACCCTCGCCGCCGCCCGCTCGGGTGCCCTGGCCCCCGGCCACTCGCATGCGGAGGCGCTCACCGGCGGCTACCGCCTCGCGTTCCTCGTCTGCGCCGCCGCGGTGGCCGCGGCGAGCGCCCTGACCCCCCTGCTGTACCGCCGAACGGCGGACGCCGCACCGCAATCCGCCGCCTGACCCCGTCCCCCGTAACCCGGCCGTGACCCGCCCCCCGGCAACGGCCGACCGTACGACACCCGACCGCACATATCAGTCAAGGAGACCCGTATGAACCCCATTTCCAAGGCCCCCGTCACCGCGGTCGACGCCGACGCCCCGATCGTCGTACGCGTTCAGGCAACGGTCCGGGCGTCCCTCGCCGACGTCTGGGCCATCCACACCGACATCGACTCCTGGTCCGACTGGAACCCCGACATCGACCGGTCCTGCCTCGACGGCCCGCTCGCCCCCGGCAGCAGCTTCCGCTGGCTGACCCACGGAATGGACATCACCTCCACGCTTCACCAGGTGCTGCCGGGCCGGCGCATCGTCTGGGGAGGCCCGGCCCAGGGGATCGAGGGCATCCACGTCTGGGCGTTCGAAGAGGCCGGCGGCCTGGTCACGGTGCGCACCGAAGAGTCGTGGAGCGGCGAGCCGGCCGAGGCGGCGCGCGACCAGCTCGAGCAGGCACTGCGGCAGTCGCTGGAGCAGTGGCTCGGCCACCTGACGGCACGTGCCGAGGCTGCCGCGGCCGCCTCGGAAGCGGGCCGGACCCGCTAGCGCACGACCCACCGTGCGAGTCCGCACGCCTCTCGCACGGCCACCCGCCGCACCCGCGCCGCACGACCGCCGCCGCGCGCTCGCCGCAGGGCCGCGCACCGCACGTTCCACCGCACGTTCCACCGCGACGACAACTCACCGAGAAAGGCACCACCGATGAACAAGCCCTATCTGACCGGTCACTACACCCCCGTCGCCGACGAGATCACCGCCGCCGGGCTGACGGTGGAGGGCGCCATCCCGCCCGAGCTCGAGGGGCGACTGGTCCGCAACAGCCACAACCCGAAACCCGGCGTCACCCCCACCCACTGGTTCAAGGGCAGCGGCATGGTGCACGGCGTGCGGCTGCGCGACGGGCGCGCCGAGTGGTACCGCAACCGCTGGGTGCACACCCCCGCCCTCGACGGCGCTCCCTACATGACCGAGAAGGGCCCCGACCTCACCGCGAGCACCGCGGGAACACACGTCGTCGAGCACGGCGGACGACTCCTCGCCCTGTGCGAGTCCGCGCTCCCCTTCGAGCTGACGGCCGACCTCGAAACGGTGGGCGCCTTCGACTTCGGCGGCAAACTGACGACGGCCATGACCGCCCACCCGAAGGAGGACCCGGTCACCGGCGAACTGCACTTCTTCGCCTCGTCGCCGTTCCCCCCGTTCCTGATCCACCACGTGGCCTCCCCGAAGGGCGACATCCTGTACAGCCAGGAGGTCCCGGGAGCCACTGCCGCGCTCAAGCACGACTTCGCGCTCACGAAGAACCACGTGGTCTTCATCGAGATGTCCGTGACCTTCGACCCGGCCGAGCACTCGGGCATCCCCTACAGCTGGAGCGACACCGAGCAGCCGCGCATCGGCATCATGCCGCGGGGCGCCGACGGGGCGCGCCGGATCCGCTGGTACGACATCGGCCAGGGCCAGGCCCTGCACTTCGCCAATGCCTACGAGGACGGGCACGGGCGGGTCGTCGTCGAGGGCCCCTCCGTGGACCGCGCCGGCTGGCACCGTTCCTGGAACTGGTGGGCGGGCGTGTCCTTCGAGCACGGCGCCGAACCCAACTCCGGCTCCGTGCAGCGCCGGTGGACGGTGGACCCGGTGACGGGAGCGACCACTGAGGAGCGGATCGACGATCTGGTCACGGAGTTCCCCACCATCAACGAGGAGTTCCTCGGCAGCGAGCACCGCTACCAGTACGCCGTCTGCTTCCCCGACGACCTCGGGATCGGCAACCACGGCATCGTCAAGTACGACCGCAGGACCGGCGAGCGCCGGATACGGCACGTCGGCACGGGACAACTGCCCAGCGAGGCCGTTTTCGTCCCCGCGAGGGACTCCGCCGACGAGGACGCGGGCTACCTCCTGACCGTGGTCGGCGACCTGAACCGGGACGCCTCGAAGCTGCTCGTCCTCGACGCCTCCGACCTGTCCAGGGACCCCGTCGCCACCATTCACCTGCCGCGCCGGGTGCCGGCGACCATCCACGGCTCCTGGATCCCGGACGACACCGGCAGCCGGGCCTGACGCCCGCTCCCTGACCGGGCCGCGTCCGAGGACCGCTCGGCGAGGCGGCCGGACCCGGTGCCCCGGGCGGACTCCGGCCGCGTCGCCCGCGGCGGGTAGGGTGTCGCCCCGGCCCGCGCCGCCGCGCACCGCGCCGTGCCCGGCACGGCTGCCCCGTCACGAGAGATGCGAGACGTCACCGACCATGACCACAACGGTGCTTGACGATTTCAACGCGAAGCTCGTCGTCCTGGAAACCCTGTGCCACGACCTGGAAATACTGCCCGCGTACATGCCGGAATCCGACCCCGAGTGGGACCGGATCGACGAGAGCGCGCTCGCGTACTACCGCGCCCTGGTGATCCCGGACGAGGCCCTCGCCCAGGTCACCGCGCTCACCTTCGACGGCGGCCTGCAGATCTACCAGGACATCTGGCCCGGCTGGGACGGTGAGGACGACTACTTCGGGATCCGCGACCACGCCCCGCTCGCGGGCCTTCCCGCCCTGCACACGGTCTGGACCCCCGATCCCCTCCCCGCCGAGGTGCGCGCCCTGTACACCGACCGGGGCATCACGATCGAGGACTGACAGGCCGGTCGCCGGCCGCGGCGGGCCGGCGGCCGGCCGGTCCGCCGCTCGTGCCGCGTCGCTCGACGCGTCCGTCGTCGCCCGGCTCAGACCGTGGCCTCCTCGCGCGGCGAACACAGCGCCCAGATGATGAACCCGTCGATGACGATCAGCACGATCGCCCAGACCGGGGCGTAAGGCAGCCAGAGGAAGTTGGCCAGCATGCTCAGCCCGGCGAGGGCGACGCCCACCACCCTGGCCCAGGTGGCACCCGTGAACAGGGCGGCACCGGCGAGCAGGACGACCACGCCGAGGATCAGATGGACCCAGCCCCATCCGGCGAGGCTGAACGCGTAGGTGAAGTTCGGTGTCGTGACGAACACATCGTCCTCGGCGATCGCCGCGATGCCCTCGAAGATGGCCATGACGCCGCCGAACACCATCAGAGCCGCGGCCGCGGCCGTCCATCCCAGTGCCCACGGGCTGGAGGGCATCTCGGCCGTGCGCCGATGGCCCGTGTCACCCACGTGAGTGGTCATGTCGTGTTCCTTCCGCAGCTGCCGTCCCGCCTCGCGGGTAGGGCGGCCCCGTACATGCCATTGCCATTCCAGGCTGACACCGGTGGCCCTACTCGGCAATTTCGCCGGAATCGCGCAGTCACGCCAGGCTCCTGACAACCCGCTGGGACCCTTCGAAGCGACACCCGACTGTGTCGTGCACGGCCATGTCGCGCCGGCCCGGCCGTTCCTACGGTGCCGCCATCCCGGTCCTTCCGGCGGCCGGCCGCGACCGGCGGCCGGCCGTATGCCGGGGCCCCACGACAGGAGAGCCGCGATGCCGCCGACGATTCCCCCGCACCCCCACGCACCGACGCCACCACCACCTCCGCCCCGTGTGCGGACACGGCACGCGGCGTGGCCGCTGCGGCTGGCCGCCGCCCTGATCCTCGTGCTTGCCGCTGCGCTCGCGGGACCCGCCCCGTCGGCGCGGGCGGCGGTCGGGCTGACGCGGGTCGCCGACTTCGGCGCCAACCCGGGGCAACTGGGCATGTACGTGTACCGGCCCGCCTCCCTGCCCGCAGACCCGCCGCTCGTGGTCGCCCTGCACGGCTGCACCCAGAGCGCCCAGGTCTACGCCGACAACTCAGGGCTCGCCGAGCTCGCCGAGCGCGACGGCTTCCTCCTCGTGCTGGCCGAACAGTCCGCGTCCAACAACCTCAAAAAGTGCTTCAACTGGTTCCAGACCTCGGACAGCCGGCGCGGGCAGGGCGAGGCCGCCTCGGTCCGGCAGATGGTCGCGCACGCGGTGTCCGCCTACGGGGCGGACCCGGGCCGCGCGTACGTCACCGGGCTCTCCGCCGGTGGAGCCATGACCTCGGTGATGCTCGCCGCGTACCCGGACGTCTTCGCCGCGGGGGCGGTCGTCGCCGGTCTGCCGTACGACTGTGCCAGGGACGTCGCGGCCGCCTACGGCTGCATGAACCCGGGGGTGGACCGCACCCCGGCCCAGTGGGCGCAGAGTGTGCGCGAGGCATACCCCTCCTGGGCCGGGCCCTGGCCGCGGGTGGCCGTCTGGCACGGCGACCGGGACACCACCGTGGCCCCGCGCGGCGCCGACGAACTGAGGGACCAGTGGACCGCCGTCCACGGCCTGTCCCAGACGCCGGCCCGCACCGACGAGATCGGCCCGAACGCGACACGCAGGGAGCAGTACACGACGGCCGACGGCACGGTCGCCGTCGAGGTCGACCGGGTGCCCGGCATCGGGCACGGCACCCCGGTCGATCCGGGGACCGGGGCCGGACAGTGCGGCGGCACCGGCGCCGCGTACTTCCTCGACAGCATCTGCTCCAGCCACTGGATCACCGGGTTCTTCGGGCTGGGAGGCGACGGAGAGGGCGGTGAGGAACCCGGCGGCCTGCCAGCGCCCACCGGCCTCGGTCCGGCCGCCGTGACCGACGGCACCGTCACCCTGGACTGGCAGCCGGTGGACGGCGCCGCCGACTACGCGGTCCTCAGGGACGGCGTCCGGATCGCCACACCCACGGCCCCGCCGTACACGGACACCGGACTGTCCCCGGGCACCACTTACGCGTACGCAGTGGCCGCCCGCGACGGACAGGGAACCCAGGGCGCCCGCTCGGCGACGGTCGCCGTGTCCACCACGGGCGGCGCGGCGGCCTGCTGGACGAGCAGCAACTACCAGCACGTGCAGACGGGACGGGCGACGACGAGCGGCGGCTACACGTACGCGAAGGGCTCGAACCAGAACATGGGCCTGTACAACACCTTCGTCACCCACACGCTGAAGGAGTCACCCGCCGGGCACTTCGTGCTCGCCGATTCCGGCTGTCCCTGACCTCTCGTCAAGCCACCCCGGGGTCAGTCCGACTGCCCCTCCCACCATGGTGACGGACAACGCTGCGGGGTCCGTCACCATGGTGCCCGGACCCATGTCCGACCGACTCCTCCCCGGCCTAGCCTCCGGCCTGGCAGACCATCCGAGCCCTGACCCCGAGCCCTGCCGGAGGATCGATGTCCCCCTTGAGAAGCGCCGGCGCGCCCCCGCGGCGGCACGCCGCGGCCTTCGCCGCCCTCCTGGCCCTGACCGGCGCACCGGCCC
>NZ_JAAAXQ010000395.1 GCF_009916105.1 Streptomyces sp. GC420
GGTCGATACCGATGGCCGGGGCGACGAACTCCAGCTCGCGCAGCAGGCCCTGGGTGGAGCCCAACGGCCCGCCGCCCGCGAGCAGTTCCTCGTTGGAGAGCGGGGTCGCGAAGTCCACGGGGACGTAGGCGCCCGCGTGGTCGTAGTGCCAGACCAGATGGGACTGCTGCGCGGTGGTCTCGAACATCTCCAGCAACTGCTCGTAGTCGCCGCCGAGTTCGTCGACAGGTGTCACCGGCAGACGGCAGATCTGGAGCAGGTAGGCGCGGCGCAGGAAGTGCAGGGCGTCGTAGTCGAACCCGGCGACGGGCGCGACGTCCCCCGAGAGTCCCGGCATGTAGGCGAAGACGGGGACGGGCGGAAGTCCGGCCTCGCCGAGTGCCTTGTCGTACGCCGCGATCTCCTCGGCGAAAGGATTGTCGGGGCTGTGGCACAGCACATCGACCAGGGGAACAAGCCACAGGTCACAGGCCAAGAGAGTTCCTCGTCTCGCTCCGGTCGGCTCTGGTCGGGACAGCGTAGTGCGCGCCGCACGCTCCGCGAAGGGGCGGGTGCGGCGCCCTTCGGCGCCGTCGTCAGCGGTGCGCGCCCACGTCCCAGACCCACGCGCCCCCGACGCGCTCCCCGGGTTCCCCCAGCAGTCGCTCCACAGCGGTCCTGAGCTGTTCCTCGTTGTCCTGCGGAGCCAGCACCAGCACCCCCGCCCTCCAGTACTCCAGGTCCTCGCGGGCCTGGGCGCGCTGCAGTTCGCCGATCTCCGGCACGCTGCCCGAGTAGCGGACGTCCCGCAGCAGTGTGGAGGTCGGGCGCGGCGGAGCGCCGTAGCCGCCCTGACGTTCAGTGCCCCAGGGAGCCATGTAGTAACCACGCGGCACCTGGAATCCGAGATCGGCCGTGGTCTGCCAGTGCAGGGCGTGCGCGCTGCCGGGGTCGGGCAGCGGTACGGGGACGAGGGTCTCGCCCTCCCCGACGTGACCGCGCCAGGCGCCGGAGGTGATGAAGGCGGGCACCTCGGGGCGGTCCTCGACGACCAGCGGGGTGGGGACGATCGGCAGCAGGGCGACCGCGACGCCGGCGAGACCGAGGAGGCGGTCGGGACGGCGCTCCGCGATCAGCAGCCGGTCCACGGCGAGGGCGAGCAGCGCCCCGAGCGCCGGGGCGCAGATCATGGCGATGCGCGACTCGATCACCGACTCGAAGAGCGGCCGGTGGGCGAGCAGTTGCCAGGGGCCGGGGAGGACCATGTCCGTCAGGGGGATGCGGAACTCCTCCCCCAGCGACAGGAACGCGGCGGTCACGGCCGTCAGGGAGAGCGCCCGGACGGCGGGGCTCTCCCACATCCGTACGGTGATCGCGAAGGCCAGCAGCACCAGCGGCCAGCCGTAGAAGGCGTTCTGCTCCGTGACGTTGATGGACAGCGCGCCGGCGGTCTCATCGTCGCCGGCGAGGGCGCGCGCCGAGAAGGCGAGCAGCGCGAGCGGGCTGTTGCCGACCTGTCCGTGCTCCACGTGCTGGTAGCTCTGCGGGCCGAAGAACTGCCAGGTCAGGGGGTAGGCGATGATCGGGAAGGTGGTAAGGGCGGCGATGCCGAGGCCCTTGGCGAGCGGCAGGGCGGCGGCGCGCGCGACGTCCCGGCGCACCAGGGCGTGGAAGAGCGCGAAGAGCAGCATGCCGAGCGCGGCCAGCAGCAGCGGTTCCTCGCCGAGGAAGATCTGGTACGCGGCGAAGAGGCCGAGGACCACCCCGTGGCGTCCGATGTCGCCGCCTTCGGCGATGCGCAGTGCCCGGTCGATGATCAGCGGGATCATGAACAGCACCACGAAGTTCGGGTGCGCGTTGGCATGGGAGATCATCGGCGGCGCGTAGGCGCAGAGCAGGGCGCCGGTGGCGGCCGCCCAGCGGCTTGCGACCAGGCGTTTCGCCAGCAGCCAGTACCAGGCGCCGGCGGTGGCCGCCGTGCCCAGGGTGAGGACGAGGGCGAAGGTTGCGGTCGGGCCGAAGGCGAGGGTGACGGGGGTGAGCGGGACGGACAGGCCCAGCATCGTCGTGTTCGCCATCAGGTTAACGCCGTCGGGGAAGCCCTGGAGCGTGGTGAACAGCGGGTTCCGCAGGTGGGCGGCGTTGTCGGCGGTGACGGCGAAGAACCACTCCCACTGGTTCTGGTCCTGGAGGCTGTCGCGCAGGTAGCCGCCGCCGAGGTCGGTCCACAGGTGCCCGTAGAGGAGGAACGAGCAGAGCAGGAACAGGACGGGCACGGCAAGGTCGGCTGGGCGCAGCGAGCGGGCCCTGAGCCGGGCCAGGTCGACGAGGACCCGCCCGTAGTCGAGCGGCCTCACCTTGGAGCCCGGCTGGTGCGACCAGCGCACCGGCACTTCGGCGATCCGCAGGCCCGAGGCGCGGAAGTGGTGCAGGATCTCGACGTCGATGCCCCAGCCGTCGAGCCGGGAGGCGGCGAAGGCCTCGCGTGCCGGGTCGCCCTCGAAGAGTTTGAAGCCGCACTGGGTGTCCCTGATGCCGGGCACGGCCAGCGCCCTTATCAGGGTGTTGCCCCTGCGACCGAGCCATTCGCGCAGCCGGTGCTGGCGGTGCTCTATGGCGGAGTCCGGGTGGGCGCGGGAGGCGAGCGCGGCGGCGGTGCCCTCGGAGAGTTCCTTGTCGAGGCGGTCGAGTTCCTCGATGGGGGTGGCGAGGTCGGCGTCGGTGACGAGGACGCGGCGACCCCGGGTGGCGGCGACTCCCTGGCGCAGGGCGTGGCCCTTGCCGCGGTTGCGTCCGCTCGTGAGGACCTTGATCCGGGGCTCTGCCGCGGCGGCCTCGCGGGCGACCTCGGCGGTGCGGTCGGTGGAGCCGTCGTCGACGACGATCAGTTCCCAGGTGCCCCAGCGCCCGGGGTCGGAGCCGAGGTGGGCGCGGATCGTCCGCAGTGTGGGGGCGAGGCGCCGCTCCTCGTTGTACGCCGGAACGACGATGCTCAGGTCGACGAAGCTCAGATCGACGGCGCCGGGGCCCCCGGGCGTGGCCGGGGTGCCCGCGGCGGACACAGGTGTCGCGGAAGTCCCTGGGGTCACAGGAGGTCACTCACCGGCCAGGTCGTCGACGAGCCGGCGCGCGTGGCGGTTGTGCTCGGCGACCACGGCGCGGGCCGTCTCGCCGTCGCACTGGGCGATCGCGTCGGCCAGCGCCCCGTGCCCGGCCCACAGCCGGCCCCGCAGATCGGGCTCGCGGCGCAGGTACGGCACGGCGAAGACCCAGCAGTGGACGCGGATGCGGTGCAGGAAGTCGGAGACGTAACTGTTGTCGACGAGGGCTCCGACCTCGCGCCAGAACCGGATGTCGTAGCCC
Organism: Streptomyces sp. GC420; assembly: GCF_009916105.1. GTDB lineage: Bacteria > Actinomycetota > Actinomycetes > Streptomycetales > Streptomycetaceae > Streptomyces. The sequence goes on from NZ_JAAAXQ010000395.1 coordinate 3,343, forward strand.
ACGAGGACGTTGAGGTCGCCGGCCGTGGCGGCCCGCTCGGCCTCGGCGGCTCGGCGCCGCACCGACACCATGACCCGCGGGTCCCGCGGCGGCCGCATGCCGTCCTCGGCGCAGCGCCGGAAGATGCCCTCGGCGATGAAGGAGCGGGCCTCGATCATGTTGCGGTAGTCGGCGACGGTGAACTCGTGGACGCGGAAGCCGCGGTGCTGGTCGGAGTCGAGCAGGCCCTGGCCGGCGAGATCGACGAGGGCCTCCCTGACGGGGGTCGCCGAGACGCCGTACTGTTCGGCGATCTCCTTGACCGTGAACTCCTGCCCCGGGGAGAGGCGCCCCGCCAGCGCTTCGTCCCGCAGCGCGTCCGCGATCTGCTGTCGCAGGGTGCTGCGGGTGACGGTGACGCCACCGCCTGGTGTCCCGGTGCCGGGCATCGTGCTCTCTTTCCTCGGCCGCTCGCATGACGGTCTGCGCACATGGGCTGCGCACAGACTAGGCCAGGGGCACGGGAGAGCCGGTGCCCCGACCGTACTTGCCTGGTTCGGACGGCCGGGGCACCGGAATGGGTCCTGTCAGCGGCTGGGGCTCACTTCAGGTACGGGCCGTCGGTGCCGATCTTGCCAGGTGCCGCGTTGGCGCCGCCGAGGTCCAGGACGTACGCCCGCAGATTGCCCTTTCCGGGGGCGTCCACGCCGAGCGTGCCGTCTGTGACTGTCCTGATCGCGCCGGTCACGGCGTCCTTGTAGGTGCCGTTCGGGATGCCGGTGAAGGTGGCCCCGCCCGAGACGGTGACCAGGACGAAACTGTCCACTCCGGTGGCGGCGTCGGTGTAGCGGCGCTTGAACGCCATGTCGCCGGAGACGCCGGCGGTGGAGTACTGGCCCGTCTGGAGGGCGGGCACGGCCCGGCGGATCAGGTTCAGCCGCTGGACGTGCCGGGCCAGGGGCTGGGACAGGGTGGTCGCGACCTGCCCGGACGCGCTGTCGACCGCTGCGAAGTCCGAGGCGGTGACGCTGCCGGACAGGTGGGAGCCGTAGTAGGCGCGGCCCGTCGTCGCCAGGGGGCAGCTGGGCCCGCAGTCGATCTTCTGGCCTGCCCTGAACTCGATCTCGGAGCCGTAGTAGAGGGTCGGTATGCCACGGAAGGTCCACATCAGGGACATGTTCTCGGCCCAGGCGTCGGTGCCCTCGGCGTACCGGTTGGCCGACTTGTTGGGGCCGTAGTCGTGGCTGTCGACGTACACGACGTTGTACGTCGCGTCGTTGACGGAATCGTCCGAATCCTTTCCGTTGTGGAAGGCGTTGGAGGCGCTGCCGAAGTTCATGTGCATGCGCATGTCGATGATGTTCATGCCGGAGAAGCGGCTGTGGTCGGGCGCGTGGTAGCTGTTGCCGTTGAGGAAGGCGTTGTCGGAGGTGGGCTGGTTCCCGGTGCCCTGGCCGTTCTCGTAGTCGTACTGCTCGATGGCGGCGGTGGCGTCGTCGGCGCTGTACTCCCGGCGTTCCTTCCACGTGTAGAACTGCGCGGAGTGGTTCACGGAGCCGCGGTTCCACTTGTCGTTGACGAAGGCGGCGACCTCGCCGAAGACGAAGAAGTCCTGTGCCTTCGCCGCCCCGAACCGCTCGGTGACGCGCTGCTGGATCGCGGGCAGGAAGCGGCGGTTCCAGGTCACCCGGGGGATGTGGACGGCGGTGTCGACGCGGAAGCCGTCCACGCCCATGTCGATGTACTTGTTGTAGGCGCCGATCAGGTAGTTCTGCACCTGGGTGTTCTCGGTGTTGAGGTCGGCGAGATCCTCGTGCAGCCAGCAGCTGCGCGAGTCCTCTCCCTCCCAGTTGCCGATCCAGCACTGGTGGTACAGCGCGGCGGGGAACATCTTCGAGGTGGGGCTCGGCCACTGGCAGTTGTAGAGCGTGTAGCCCTCGGGGCTCTTGCCGCCGGTGGGCACGCCCCAGTTGACGCAGGTGTTGCCGGTGGGTTCGGCGGTCGACCACAGGTCGCCGTTGTAGTACGACTTGCCGGACACCGGCTCGACGGTCAGGCCGTCGTACTCGAAGCCGTCCTGACGCTGGTCGTAGTACCAGCTCCACTGGGAGTCGCGTACGCCGTAGACGGTGGGCGTGAACAGCCCCTTCGCGCCCCAGCGCGAGCTGTGGTTGTAGACGACGTCCTGGTAGATCTTCATGCCCTTGGCGTGGGCGGCGTCGATCAGGTCCTGGTAGGAGGCGCCGGCGGATTCGAGGCGCGGGTCGACCCGGTAGAAGTCGTAGCCGTGGTAGCCGTGGTAGTCGTAGTCGGAGCGGTTCAGGACGACCGGGGTGATCCAGACGGCGGAGAAGCCGAGGCCCTTGATGTAGTCCAGTTTCTGGACCAGGCCCTTGAAGTCGCCGCGGAACATGGGGTCGTCGTTGGCGGCGTTGCCCGACTTGGTGTGCTGGCTTCCGCCGCGGTTGTTGTCCGGGTCGCCGTCGTTGAAGCGGGCGGTGAGGACGAAGTAGACGGGGTCCTTGCGGGGGTCGCCGCCCAGGGGTTCGCCGGTCGGCAGCTCCTGTGCGGTGCCGGTGGTCGCGGTGGCGGGGGCGGAGGCGGCGGAGACATTGCCGGCGGCGTCCAGGGCGTGGACGGTGAACGAGTACGCCGTATCGGCCTCCAGGCCCGTCTGCGTGGTCACGGTGGAGGTGACCGTGGTGACGGAGCTGCCCTTGGTGCCTCCGGTGCGGGTCAGCCGGTAGCCGGTGACGCCCGTGTCGTCGGTGGCGGCCTGCCAGCTGACGACGACGGAGGTGCCGGTGGCCTGCGCGGTCAGGCCCGTGGGCGCCGTGGGGGCGGTGGTGTCGGGCTCGGCCTCGGCGCAGGGGTCGGCGGCGTCCTTGGTCACCGTACGGTCCTTGACCGTGCTGATGCCGCTGCCGAGCCGGTAGTTGGCGCCGTTGTTGTTGTCCCAGACGCCGTTGCCGTTGTTGAAGGTGGCCTGCCAGGTGGTGGCCGAGCCGAGGTCGACGGTCAGCGACACCCAGCCGGCGCAGGCGGGTTCCATGCCGATGCCGGGGGCGGTCGTCCAGGAGCCGCCGTCCGGGGCCCAGTGGAGGTTGTACGCGGACCAGTCGACGGTCGGGGTGTAGTAGTACACCGTCGCGGCCGTGCCCTCGACGGGGCCGGTGTCGGCGCAGGGGTCGCTGTGCGCGACGGCGCCGTCCTTGACGGTGATGTCACCCGTCCCCAGCTGGAAGTTGGCGCCGTTGTTGTTGTCCCAGACGCCGTTGCCGTTGTTGAAGGTGGCCTGCCAGGTGGTGGCCGAGCCGAGGTCGACGGTCAGCGACACCCAGCCGGCGCAGGCGGACTCCATCCTGGTGCCGGGAACAGCGGTCCACGAGCCACCGGAGGGGGCCCAGTGGAGGTGGTACGCCGACCAGTTCCTCGTCGGCGTGTAGTAG
>NZ_JAAAXQ010000396.1 GCF_009916105.1 Streptomyces sp. GC420
GCGCGGCGGCGGCGCGTTCTTCGTTGTCGGCGGTGTCGGCGTTCTGCCGGTCCGTGCGCAGCCGGGTGCGGTAGAACGCCTGCAGCCAGCGGCGGGTGATGCGTGGCCGGTCGCGCTCCCAGAAGGCGAGGTCGACGAGCAGTTGGGCCCAGTCGACGCCTTCCGGGCGGCCGGTCAGGATCCTCACCGCGGAGGGGAGGTGCCGGTGCAGGCCACCGACGCTCTGCTTGGTCAGCAGCCGAAGCCGTGACTCGGCGCTGCTCTCCCGCATGAGTCCCGCCTCGACGGCCTGAGCGAGGCACTCGCCCAGGTTGCGGCGCGCCGTGGCCGGCGAGGCTGGGGTCTTCGCGGGTTGTGCCGGGACGGCTACCGGGCCAGGCACGGAGGCGATCATCGCAGCGATCGCGTAGTAGGCGCGTTCGGTGCTCTCGTACTGCCGGTCCGGGACCGGGACGAGGTCGGCGATCACCCAGTGCATGCGGGCGCAGTCGTCGACGGGCCGGCCCAGGCCGCTGCGCAGGGCGGCCCGCTTGCCGGGATCGTCCTTGCACAGGGCCCGCACCTGGGCGACGAACCGGTGGGCGCGGGCGTGCGGGCCCGGCGGGTCTTCAGCGGAAGCGGGCGGTGTCTGCTGGGGAATGGTGGTCATGGCACCTTCTCGTGACAGGACATGCGGTTGCGGTGTGATGGGGCCGTGGGCCGGTCTCGGGCGGCGGGGCTCAGGGCGTCTTCTGCGCGACGGCAGGGGTCGTGCCGCGGGTCTTGCGCCGCCCTCCGTACAGCTCCAGGCGGGCGTGCTCGATGGCTCGCGCGCCGCGGGCCGTGCGGGCCGGGCCGGCGGTGACCTCGTCGTACGCTTCCTCGGCCAGGCGGCGAAACCCGCGCCAGGCGCCGTCGAAGTCCTCGGCCCGCACCCGGGACCAGAACAACTGCTCCGCACGCGGCCAGTAGTGGGCGGCGGCCTGCTCGGCCCAGGCGCAGTCGGTGATCTTCGCGTTGTTGATCTCGGCCCAGGCCCGCTTGACCGCGAGGCCGAGTCGGCGGCCGTACAGTTCCCCGGCGACGCGAAGGTCACCGATGCTGCGTGCGATCTCCGGTCGGCGCTCTTCCATCAGGTTCAGGAGCTGCGGCGTGCAGCCCTGGACGAACTGCACGTCCTTGGTCTTGCCGTCCTGCTCGAAGCCGAGGGCGCGGACGCTGATGCGGTCGTCGTCCATGAGGTCGCCGACGGTGGCGAACACGGTCGGCCGGCGCGGGGCCTGCGAGCCGCTGGGCTCCTTGAGCAGGAGGGCGTCGACGTCCCGCCACAGGGCGCGACCGGAGTCGGCGGGACGGACGTAGGGGTTGCCTTGCTGGCTGACCTGCCAGATCACATACGGATCGTTGGTCGGCGGTTTCTTCCCGCGGTGGCCCCAGGTGATATAGGCGTCCGTCACGTGCCGGGCGCCGACATCGGGGACGAGGAGCAGGGCGTGCTGCCAGCCGCCGGTCAGCCGGGACAACGGGCCGGGATAGGCGGTTGCGGCGGCGAGAGGGTCAGGCAGGTCCTCGTGCTCCCAGGGACACAGGTCCTGGTCTCGCCTGACCGTGCTCTCGGGCGGGACGAGGCCCGCGAGGAGCGACTCCCACAGGCTCGTGCCCTCCGGGTGGAAGGAGAGTGTGGAACGCAGGGGGCCGGCGGAGGCGTTGGCCTCGCTGGTGCTTCCCACCGTGCGGGTCGCGCAGCGGCCGGAGGGCCCGTAGTACAGCCACATCAGCAGGTGGCTGACGGCCTCTGCGCCGTCGACCGACTCGGGAGCATCGTCGAAGTGGTGCCCGAACCAAGTCGAGTTGTTCCCGGCGGGGCGGCCGAGGACGAGCTTGTTCACGCCGGCCGGCTTGGGGCACTCGACGGCCAGCCGGGGGTCCTGGAGGAACGGCCGCGGCCCGAACAGGTCGAAGCGTGCGGCCAGCGGATCGAGATAAGCGTCGACAGCCGCGGTATCGGGTCCGCTCTCGAGTAACTCCGCGCGCCGGTCCAGCCACTCGTCTGGACCGTCCTGTGCCTCGTCGAGGCCGGTGATACGAGCCGTGATCGCGTACAACACGCGGTAGAGGGCGGACAGTGCGGGAGCGGGGCCCACCGCCAGGGCCTTGATCTGCCGAGCCTGTGTGAGCAGGGTCTTCAGCCCGACGGCCGGTGGGCGGTCCTGGGTGCCGTCGGTCCACAGGACGCCTATCCAGGGTTCGGACAGCAGGGAAAACTGCAATTTTTGGTCCACGAGGACGACCACCTCCTTGTTGGGTAGCCTCGATCCGAGGTTCCTCGCGCGAGCGAGGGTGAGCCGCAATGCTGTGTAAGAACCGTTCTCGTTGCGGTGCGGTGACTGGTCCCCGCGACAGCGGGGGTGAGCCGAGCTCGTTCCGTCACCGACAGGGACGACGCTAGCCGAGGAAGCTGAAGCAATGATGTTTTAGATGGTGATTAGCCCGAAGTCGCTATATCGGACTGTCCCGCGCTGTACCCTGCCCTGCCAACCGGCCTCGGTCCTGCGGTGCATCGGCAGAATCTTCCAGCCCTTCAGGACCGCGTTCTTCTCCCACGTTTCAGGAAGGTCGAGCAGCTCGGCTCCTTCGCGGAACCAGCGCCCAGGCGCCGGGATCATGTACTGCGCAATCAGCCGTGCCCCGTCGCGCCTCACCCGCGCCTCGCCGTTCAGGCCGGGCACCGGGATGCGGCCGTCCTCGTCCAGCGTCCACTTCCCGCTGTCCTGTTCGTACGCGCACACCACCCGCTCGGAGTCGGCACCCAGCCGCGTGGCAATCAAGTCTTCGCCCACGGGCACCGGGCTCTCGCTCAGCCGCCGCAGGTCCTGCCCGACGTCCTTCGGCGCCTTCACGCGCACCATGTCCGCCAGTTGAGCCTCGGCCGCCTCCTCCGCACGCCGCGCGGTGTCAGCGGTCTCCAGTTCCCTGCGGGACTTCTCATCGAGATCGCCGCCGAACTCCTCTGCGTACACGGCGTCGACGAGTTCCTGCACATCCCCCGGCACCTGCACCCGGCCCCCCGCACGGCGCGCCAGCAGCTCGCTGGTACGCCGCAGCAGCGACTCGTGGTACACCGACCCCCACACTCTCGGCTGCTCGAACTCGCCTTCCTCGTTCACCGGATCCAGCACCACGATTCGGGGGTCACCAGCCGCCCAGGCCGGCCGCTGTGCGGCGTGCAGGTCGTACCCGTCCAGCTTGTGGCGCTGGCAGCGGCCCGCGCGCTGCAGCAGAAGAGCCAGCGGTGCAATGTCGGTGATCAGCAAGTCGAAATCCAGGTCGAGTGACTGCTCCACGATCTGCGTGGCGACCAGGATCGCCGCCCTGGGGCGCGGGCCCGTCTTCCCGAACGACGTCTCGCACCCCTCAGTGATCCTGCGCCGTTCACCCGCCCGGTAGCGGGAGTGCAGCAGATGCAGGTCAGGCACCTCGGCTCCCGAGCCCGCACGCTCGGCAAGCCACGCCTGGACAGATGCAGCGGTCTCCTGGGCCTCGGCCACGGTCGTGCAGCACACCAGCACGGTGCCACGGCAGTCCTCGACGACCGGCCGCAGCAACTCCTTGACCACCGACCAGCGATGCCGTGCATCGTCGGCCCCCACATTCCGGCGGACCGGCAGCAGCCGGAACTCCAGCACCCTTTCCCGCTCACTCGGCACTCCGCGCGGCTTGCTCACGGCTGCACCGGGCGCCCCGTCGACGTAGACCCACCCCGGGTAGCGCGGCTGCATGCCCGCCGCTGTCAAGTCGCCGGTCTGGCCGCATCCCCGCCGGTACGCCTGGAGCAGCGAGCCCGCCGTGCTCCCGGTCAGCGTCGCGGACAGCACCACCACCGGCGCTCCCATCGCACCGAGCCATTCCAGCAGCCGGAGCAGCAGAGCGTGCATCCACGGCCCATACGCGTGCGCCTCATCGATGACCAGGACCTTCCCCGACAGGGCCAGCATCCGCAGCACGTTGTACCGAAGTGGCAGAACCCCGGCCAGCGCCTGGTCGATCGTGAACACGCTGAGCGGTGCGAGCATGCCTCGCCTGGTCGTGTGCAGCCACCGGGCCGCCTCCACGGAGGCATGCTCGCTGGAGAGCACCGGACCGGCGGTGGCTGCGGAGGCGGCCGCGTCCGTCGCGGCGTCCGCACTCAGCCAGGCCATGCTGTGCACCCGCGTCAGCGCCGCATCGCCGTCCAGCGTCCGCTCGGCGAACGCCCGCACCCGCTCGTACATGGCGTCGGCCGTCGCCATCGTGGGCAACGAGAAACCGACACCGTTCGCACCGGCAGCACGCATCAGCACACTCGCCCCGAACAGTGCCGCCTCGGTCTTCCCGTCACCCGGCGGAGCCGTCACCAGCAGAAGCCCCGGGCCCCGCACCAGCTCCGGCAGCTCATCCACCAGGGACGCCTGCAACGAGTTCGGCTCGAACCCGAACATCTCCCTGAACGACAGCTCCCGAACGGCGGCCCGGCCCAGCCCGGCCTCACGCACCACTGCCGGAGCATCCTTCACCGAACGCTCCCAATGAGTCAGCAGCCCATCGTCGTCCGCGCTCCAGCCCGAGGCGGGAATCCGCGGCGCGATGAAGGACTCCTGGCTGGCCAGCCAGTCCGCGACGATCACCAGCCCCGCGACAACCACAGCCACGGAAGCGGGCAGGTGCCGCGGCGGTACGACGGTGCTCCGTGTCATCCGCCTGACTGCCTCGGCGTGAGCCCGGCACTGTTCCTCCCACACGCCCGTCCCGAGACCGGGATGGTTCAGCCGCGGTTGGCGAGCCTGCTGCCGCGACATGGCCGGATGGAACCGGCCGTGGTGGCCGCCCAGCATCTGCGCGATCTGGTGCCCCACCCCGCGGTGAGCACCCCGCGGGCTTGGTGGATAGCCGAACTCTTCGAGAAGGCTGACCAGCACCCAGTGCGTGGCCTCGTCGTGATCCAGGACCAGTGCGTCACGCAGTTCCTTCGTGGAAGCCGGCCCGTAAGCAGAATCCGCAGCCTGCAACGCCTCATACAACTTGCTGCACTTGCGCTGGAACGCCGGACTGATCTTCCCGATGTCGTGCAGCCCGGCCCACAGGCAGACCAGTTGCCGCAGTTCGACGGCGTCAACGCCCACCTCGCCGCTGAGCCGCTCGACAGCCTCATGACTCAGCAGCCCGTCCCACAGCGCACCAGCCATCGCGGCCGTATCCAGCAGATGGCACACCACGGGGTACTCGCGCGGCAGGCCGTGCTGCTTGCCCCACAGCTGGGGATCGACGGGCGTTAAAGTTTCGCTGTCGCTCGTCATCGTGCGCGGCTCCCGGCTTATGGAGGTGGACCTGTGCCAGGCATCTCAGCACACGCCACTGACAACGCCTGCTTGACCGGTGACCGCTTACTCACCCGGGCCCAGATGGAAGGCACTGCTGCCCAGATAACGAATTGGCATACGTAGTAAATGCCTGCAGGTCAGCAAGTGAGTTCCCCGCGCGAGCGGGGGTGAGCCGACTGTTGCGTATTCGCATTTCAGTATGTAATTGAGTTCCCCGCGCGAGCGGGGGTGAGCCGGAGGCACCCGTGGCAACATCCACCATTCCCGTGAGTTCCCCGCGCGAGCGGGGGTGAGCCGGACACGTACAACGTCAACGAGTCGGAGATCGCGAGTTCCCCGCGCGAGCGGGGGTGAGCCGTCGGGCTGGAACCAGTTCTCCAGCGTCGCATCGAGTTCCCCGCGCGAGCGGGGGTGAGCCGCCACACGAGAGGATCGCCCTATGGCAACCCAAGAGTTCCCCGCGCGAGCGGGGGTGAGCCGGCCGGATCAGCTCCTGGCCTGGCTACGCGGACGAGTTCCCCGCGCGAGCGGGGGTGAGCCGTCGATCTGCTGCACGCTGCCCCCGCCACCGCTGAGTTCCCCGCGCGAGCGGGGGTGAGCCGGTGGCATCGACTTCCCGGGAACGTGATACCACGAGTTCCCCGCGCGAGCGGGGGTGAGCCGTGCCCGTGGTCGGGTCGGTCGACAAGCGGGCGGAGTTCCCCGCGCGAGCGGGGGTGAGCCGCAAGAGGGGGACCCGATGAACCGCCGACTCGCGAGTTCCCCGCGCGAGCGGGGGTGAGCCGTCGGACTGCCCCCAGTAGGCGGCGGTGGGGATGAGTTCCCCGCGCGAGCGGGGGTGAGCCGTCGGACTGCCCCCAGTAGGCGGCGGTGGGGATGAGTTCCCCGCGCGAGCGGGGGTGAGCCGGGCGTTGTGAGCCCGCACCCAACCCTTCGATCGAGTTCCCCGCGCGAGCGGGGGTGAGCCGGGCACACGGCCGCGCGCTGCGAGATCGTCCTGGAGTTCCCCGCGCGAGCGGGGGTGAGCCGATCGCCGTCAACACCGCGCTCGGCTCCGGCTAGAGTTCCCCGCGCGAGCGGGGGTGAGCCGTCCTGTGGTCCAACCGGCTCCTTGGTGACCAGGAGTTCCCCGCGCGAGCGGGGGTGAGCCGTGCCGAACTGTAGGGGCCTGCCTAGCGTCGTGGAGTTCCCCGCGCGAGCGGGGGTGAGCCGGCGTTCGGCCGGTTCCACAGGTCGAGGGCGGCGAGTTCCCCGCGCGAGCGGGGGTGAGCCGTACGTGCAGATGGTGCGCAAGGCGGGGCGGCGGAGTTCCCCGCGCGAGCGGGGGTGAGCCGTACGTGCAGATGGTGCGCAAGGCGGGGCGGCGGAGTTCCCCGCGCGAGCGGGGGTGAGCCTGTCTCTTATACACA
>NZ_JAAAXQ010000397.1 GCF_009916105.1 Streptomyces sp. GC420
CCCTCGGACGCCTCCGGCTCATGGGCCGCGGCGCAGGACCCGGTGGCCGCGAAGGGCGCACAGCAGCCCGCGCCCGCCGCCGCGGCCGTTCCGCCGCAGGGGCGGCCGGTCGACGACGGCGCCACGAACGGCCGCGGGGCGATCAGCGTGCGGACGCTGGGGCAAGGCGTCCCGTTCGCGCAGCAGGTCGCCGAACAGCAGCGCGCCCGCGCCCAGCAGGTGCCACAGCAGCCGCACCAGCAGGCGCACACGTCCGGCGGCGGCGGCGGGCGGCGCCGGAAGCTGGCCGCGCCTCCCGCGGAGGACCCCACGCCCCCGTCACCGTCACCGTCTCCGTCCTCCGCTCCGGCCGCGCCGCAGGCTCAGGTTCCGGCGCCCCAGAGGCCCGTACCGCCGCCCCCGGCCCAGGCCCCCTCATCCGCATCCGCGCCGGGTCAGACACCGGTCCCGCCGCACGCCACCCCCGCGGCGCAACCGCACCCGCAACACCCGCAGCCCCACCCGCAGCCGCGGTTCGGCGGCGCGGGCCAGGGCCGCGCCTATGCCATAGGCGCCCCGGCGGAGGGCAGCGAGGGCCCGGAGCCGCTGGACGGTCCGAACGGCGCGGTCGAGGTGGCGCACCAGCCGCCGCCGATGGACGACGAGCTGCCGCCCGAGCCGCTGGACAACCCGCGCCGACTGCTGGTGTGGCCGGCGCCCGACGCCGCGACCCAGCAGGCGCTCAGCGAGCGCGGCTACCGGCCGGTCGTCGTGCATTCGCGTGAGGAGGTCGACGCGCAGATCGCGGCCTTCCCCGCCGCGCTCTTCGTCGACCCGCTGACCGGCCCGATCACCCGTACCGCCCTGCAGTCGCTGCGTCAGGCCGCGGTGGCCGCCGGGGTCCCGGTCCTGGTGACGGCGGGGCTCGGGCAGGCGACGCGCGAGGCGGCTTACGGCGCCGACCCGGCCGTGCTTCTGAAGGCGCTCGCACCGCGTGACAGCGAGCAGCACCCGCCGCGCGTGATGCTGATCGAGGAGCACGCGGAGATCGCGATCGCCCTGACGTCGACGCTGGAGCGGCGCGGAATGCAGGTGGCCCGCGCCTCGAACGACGAGGAAGCGGTCGTACTGGCCGGCCAGATGCGGCCGAACCTGGTGGTCATGGACCTGTTGCAGGTACGCCGCCGGGGGACCGGCATCATCGACTGGCTGCGTGCGAACGGGCTGCTCGACCGCACGCCCCTGGTCGTCTACACCGCGGCCGACATAAACCAGTCGGAACTGCACCGGCTGGCCTCCGGCGAGACGGTGCTGTTCCTCGCGGAGCGCGCGACCAGCGAGGACGTGCAGGTGCGCATCGTGGACCTGCTGGCGAAGATCGGCGCCAGCTGACGCTGGAGCGGACGCGTCCGTGCGGTGAGTGCCCGCGGGCGCACGGGCGCACGGGCGCACGGGCGCACGTGTCATGAGGGAAGGGCCCCGCACCGTTCGAATCCTTTCGGATCCGGTGCGGGGCCCTTCCTGGTCATCGGCCCATGCGGGACGGACGGGAGAACGAGCCGGAGCCGGGCGGGCCGGGCCGGAACCAGGCCAGCCCGGAACCGGGTCAGAACCGGCCCGGAACCGGCTGGAGACGGGTCAGAGCTGGGTCACATCCAGCTCACCGGCCGCGTACTGCTTGCGCAGCACCTTCTTGTCGAACTTGCCGACGCTGGTCTTGGGGACCGCCGGGATCACCGTCCAGCGCTCCGGCACCTGCCACTTGGCGACCCGCTCGGCGAGGAAGGCCCGGAGGTCCTCGTATCCGACGGTGGATCCGTCCCTCAGGACGACGGTGGCGAGCGGCCGCTCGCCCCACTTCTCGTCGGGAACGGCGACGACGGCCGCCTCGGCGATGTCCGGGTGGGCCATGAGCTGGTTCTCCAGGTCGACGCTGGAGATCCATTCACCGCCGGACTTGATGACGTCCTTGGCCCGGTCGGTCAGGGTCAGGAATCCGTCGGGGCTGATGACGCCGACGTCGCCGGTCTTGAGCCAGCCGTCCTCGCTGAACTTGTCGGCGGGGCGCATGGGCTCCCCGGCGGCTCCCCCGTAGTACGCGCCAGCGATCCAGTTCCCGCGGACCTCGAGCTCACCGGCCGACTCGCCGTCCCAGGGCAGGATGTCGCCGGCCGGGCCGACCAGCCTGGCCTCGACACCGGCGGGGAAGCGGCCCTGGGTGATGCGGTACGGCCACTCCTCCTCCACCGTGAGACCGGCCGGCGGGTTCGCCATCGTTCCCAGCGGGGAGGTCTCCGTCATGCCCCAGGCGTGACAGAGCCGCACGCCCAGCTTGTCGTACGCCTCCATCAGGGCGGGCGGACAGGCGGCGCCACCGATGGTGACCTGCTTCATACAGGAGATGTCCCGCGGGTTGGCCGTGACCTCGGCGAGCAGTCCCTGCCAGATGGTGGGAACGGCCGCGGCGTGCGTGGGGCGCTCGCGCTCGATCATCTCGGCAAGCGGCGCGGGCTGGAGGAAACGGTCCGGCATCAGCATGTTGAGGCCGGTCATGAAGGTGGCGTGCGGCAGCCCCCATGCGTTGACGTGGAACTGCGGGACGACGACGAGGGTCGTGTCGGCGTCGGTGAGGCCCATCGACTCGGCCATGTTGACCTGCATCGAGTGCAGATAGATCGAGCGGTGGGAGTAGACGACGCCCTTCGGGTCGCCCGTGGTGCCCGAGGTGTAGCACATGGCGGCGGCCTGGCGTTCGTCCAGCTCGGGCCACTCGTAGGTGGTGGGCTTGGCGGCGATGAGCTCCTCGTACTCGTGGACCTGCGGGCCCACACCCTCCAGCACCGAGCGGTCACCGGGTCCGGAGACGACGACGTGCTCGACGGTGGTGAGGTGGGGGAGCAGCGGGGCGAGCAGCGGCAGCAGGCTGCCGTTGACGATGATCACCCGGTCCGCGGCGTGGTTGACGATCCACACCAACTGCTCCGCGGGGAGACGCAGATTGAGGGTGTGAAGGACCGCGCCCATGCACGGGATCGCGAAGTACGCCTCGACGTGCTCGGCGTTGTTCCACATCAGGGTCGCGACGCGCTCGTCGCCGTCGACTCCGAGGTCCTCGCGCAGCGCGTGCGCGAGCTGTGCCGACCGCGCGCCGATCTCGGCGTAGCTGCGGCGATGCGGTTCGCCCTCACCGGTCCAGGTAGTGACCTGCGACTTTCCGTGGATGGTAGACCCGTGGGTCAAGATCCGCGAGATCAGCAGCGGGACATCTTGCATCGTGCTCTGCACCGGGGGCCTCCCCATTCAGCGCGCCATTACGCGAGGGTAATTTCCCGGCGATTGTGCTGGCATACCATGCGGTATGTCGAGACCTAGTTCGCAAATGAGCGAATCTGCTCCCCGTCGGCGCGGGTGAATCGGCGCTGGGCAGGGCCGGGGCAGGGTACGGCCGGGCGCGGGTAAGACCCGGCGCGGGTACGGCCCGGCGCGGGGTACGGGCGTACGCGGGCGGCGGAGGGACCGGGCGTAGGGACCCGGACGACGGCGGCCTACGCGGCGCTGCCCAGCTCGGGATCCTCCCGCAGCTTGCCGAGCGCCCGTGAGACGGCGCTCTTGACCGTCCCGACGGAAACACCGAGCACCGCGGCGGTCTGCACCTCGCTCAGGTCCTCGTAGTACCTGAGGACGACCATCGCACGCTGACGGTCCGGCAGCCTCATCACCGCACGCCACATCGCGTCGCGCATGGCCTGGTGCTCGGCGGGATCCGCGGCCGGGGCCGTCTCCGGCTCGGGAAGTTCCTCGCAGACGAACTCGTCGACCTTGCGCTTGCGCCACTGCGACGTGCGGGTGTTCAGCAGCGCCCGGCGCACATAGCCGTCGAGCGCGCGGTGGTCCTCGATACGGTCCCAGGCGACATACGTCTTGGTGAGGGCCGTCTGAAGCAGGTCCTCGGCATCACTGGGGTTCGCGGTCAGCGAGCGCGCGGTGCGCAGCAGCACCGTCCCGCGGGCTCGTACGTACGAGGAGAACGAGGGGTAGTACGTCGGTCCTGCGGCCCCCGTCGCTCCCTGAGAAGCGCTCATGCAGACAGGCGTGGTCATGGGCTCAACGCTAGGAGCGGGGCGGCTCGAGCGGATCGGCCGCAGGTCCCGAAGCCATGTCCCCCTCAGGTTGTAGGGCGGATGACGACCACACCTCCTGGAGGTGGAGGCATCGGCACGAGGGAGTAGGGGTCCGCCCCTACAGGTCCGGGGCATCCCGCCGGGGCACGGCGAGGAGCGCCCGGGCCCCGGCGCAGGCGGACGGCCGACGGGCACCCGCCTTCGGCTCGGCCCGGCCCGCATGCACACAGCCCGGGCCCAGCGGTGCGCCCGGCCCGGGCCCCGCGATGCGCTCAGCCCGGGCCGCGGCCCAGGACCAGCCCGGACGTGGGAACGCCCGTCCCCGCCGTGACGAGGACCCGCGCGGCATCCGCCACCTGGTTCACGGAGGTGCCGCGAAGCTGGCGGACGGCCTCCGCGATCCCGTTCATACCGTGCAGGTACGCCTCGCCGAGCTGGCCCCCGTGGGTGTTGAGCGGCAGTTCACCGGACGCGACGAAGTCCGCCGCCTCCCCCGGGCCGCAGAAGCCGAACTCCTCCAGCTGCATCAGCACATAGGGCGTGAAGTGGTCGTAGAGAATGCCGACGTCGATGTCGGACGGGGTCATTCCGCTCGTGCGCCACAGCTGTCGGGCGACCACGGCCATCTCGGGCAGGCCCGTCAGCCCGTCCCGGTAGTAGCTGGTCATCTGTTCCTGGGCCCGACCGGCGCCCTGCGCGGCGGCGAGGATCACGGCGGGCGGACGCGGCAGGTCGAGTGCCCGCTCGACGGAGGTGACCACGAGGGCCTGGCCGCCGTCGGTCTCCTGGCAGCAGTCCAGGAGCCGCAGCGGCTCGACGATCCAGCGGGAGGCGGCGTGATCGTCGAGGGTGATCGGGCGCCGGTAGAAGTACGCGGCGGGATTGGTGGCGGCGTACTTCCGGCCGGTCACCGCGACCCGGCCGAAGACCTCGGGGGTGAGACCGTGGACGTGGAGGTAGCGCTGCGCCGCCATGGCGACCCAGGAGGCCGGGGTGAGCAGGCCGAACGGAAGCGACCAGCCGAGCGCCGCGCCCTCCGCCGAGGGCTCGCGGTGCTGCACCCCCGAGCCGAAACGGCGGCCGGAGCGCTCGTTGAACGCGCGGTAGCAGACGACGACTTCGGCCACGCCTGCGGCGACGGCGAGCGCGGCCTGCTGAACGGTGGCGCAGGCAGCGCCGCCTCCGTAGTGGACTCGGGAGAAGAAGGACAGCTCCCCGATCCCGGCGGCCTGGGCCACCGTGATCTCGGGGCTGGTGTCCATTGTGAAGGTGACCAGGCCGTCGACGTCCGCTGGTTTCAGGCCGGCATCGTCCAGGGCGGCCCGGACCGCTTCCACGGCGAGTTTCAGTTCGCTGCGCCCGGAGTCCTTGGAGAACTCCGTCGCCCCGATCCCGGCGATCGCGGCCTTCCCGCCGAGCCGGTCGGCGCCGCGCAGGCTCATGACGCGTCCCCGGAGGCCGCCCGGGTGGCTCCAGGGTCGCCAGGGTCACCAGGGTCTACGAGAACTCCCGGAAGGAAGACGGTGACGATCCCGGTGACATGGCTGCCGAGGGAGTTGGCCCCGGTCACCCGCACCTGCGCGGTCACGCCGCCGGTCACTCCGCCGGGCGGGCCGCCCGCGGAGCCTCCCGCGGAGCCGCCGGCCGTTGGCGCCGGAGGCGCCGCGCCCTTCGGGGACGGCGCGCCATCCGCGGGGCCGTCGCGGTATCCGTCGGAGGCAGGCCCCGAGGCGGCCTCCACGGAGGTGACGCGGCCGGTGAGCACCAGTGTGTCCCCGGGGTAGCTGGGCACGCCGAGCCGGATCGCGACCCGGCGCAGTACGGCGGCCGGACCGAGGTAATCGGTGATGTACCTGCCGACCAGCCCATTGGTGGTCAGGATGTTCATGAAGATGTCCGGCGAGCCCTTCTCCCGCGCGGCCTCGGCGTCATGGTGGACGTCCTGGTAGTCGCGCGAGGCGACGGCCCCGGCGACGATCAGTGTCCGGGTCACCGGTATCTCCAGCGCGGGGAGTTCCTCGCCCGCCCACAAGGGGCCCGCTCGGTGGCCGGTGGGGGTCTTCCCGGCCGGACGGCGGGCGGCCGGTTCGTCCCCGGTCGGCGTGAGATCCATGTCAGGCCTCTCCCCCTCCCCGGAAAACCGGCAGTTCCAGCTCCTCGTCGACCTGCTGGAACTCCAGCCGCACCGGCATGCCGATCCGCACCTTGTCGTACGGGACCCCGACCACGTTGCTGATCATCCGCACGCCCTCCGCCAGTTCGATCAGCCCCACCGCGTACGGCGGGTCGAAGGCCGGGAAGGGCGGGTGGTGCATGACGACGTACGAATGGACCGTGCCCTCGCCCCTCGCCTCGACGGTGTCCCACCGCGACGATCCGCAGGCGTTGCACCCAGGCAGCCAGGGGAAGCGCAGGGTGCCGCACGCGACGCACCGCTGGATCAGCAGACGGTGATCGGTGACCCCCTCCCAGAAACCTGCGTTGTCCCGGTTGATCACCGGTCTCGGCCGCCGCGCGGCCCCTGGCCATGCCTCCCCGGCCCTGGTTCCCCCAGCCCTGTTCTTCTCGGCCGTTCCCTCCTCGGCCTTGTTCCCCTTGGCCCTGTTGTCC
>NZ_JAAAXQ010000398.1 GCF_009916105.1 Streptomyces sp. GC420
CCCACAGCGCCCCCAGCACCAGCGCCGACGGCCCGCTGCCGTGCAGCTCGATCCCGGTGTCGAAGGCGTCGAAGCCGAGCACCGACAGCGAGGCGTCCGCCGAGAGGCCCGTCAGCCACACCAGCAGCGGCAGCGCCACCGCCGTCGCCGCTCCCAGCGCCGACGCGCACCGCCCCGCGTGGGCGAGCGCGCCCGGCCGCCGCACCGGCGTGCGGGCGGCGGCCAGCACGCCCGCGGACAGCATCATGACCGCCGCGGCGACGCCGAGCAGCCATACCCTGCCGTCGAGCCCGGCCAGAGAGCCCAGCGTGACGTCCTCGCCGGCCGAGA
The DNA here is from genome assembly GCF_009916105.1 of Streptomyces sp. GC420. Taxonomy (GTDB): domain Bacteria; phylum Actinomycetota; class Actinomycetes; order Streptomycetales; family Streptomycetaceae; genus Streptomyces. The sequence goes on from NZ_JAAAXQ010000398.1 coordinate 331, forward strand.
GGCGGAGGAACTCGTCCAGGGGATCCGGCAGGGCCCGTGCCAGCTCGCCGGTGGCACGGCCCTCCCACGGGACCAGCAGCCCGAGCGAGATCCCGAGCCACACCCCGTTCGGGGCGCCCAGCAGTGCCGCCCCCGCGATCCTGCCGGGGTTCTCGTCCCCGGCCGCCGCGTACGCCGCGGCCGCGAGCCCCGCCAGCACCGCGACCAGCAGTACGGCCGCCAGCGCCGACGCCGCGGGCCGCACCGCACTGTGCACCCGGCCCCACCCGGCGGGCAGCGGAGTGCGGCGCGAGGCGAGCAGCGCGACGAGCAGCACCCCCAGCACCCAGCAGGCCCCGCCGAGCAGCGAGTCGGCCGAGTCGACCGTGAAGCCCACCGACGCCCGGGCGTCGGCCAGGTCCACCAGCCGGTCCGGCAGCAGCCCCCCGATGTCCCTGAGTCCGTCCGGCAGTTGGTCCGCGATGTCCTCGCCGAGCCCCGCCCCGCCCGGTACGTCCAGGCCGAGCGAGGAGCCGTCGAAGGTGATGGTGTCCTGCCCGGCCCAGGCGAGTCCGCCCAGCACCGCCAGGAACAGTGCCGCCACCGTGCCCGTCCTGGCCGCCAGTTCCGCCTTGCCGATCACCGCTCCCGCGCGCCGCAGCGAGCGCAGGAAGAAGAGGGCGAGCACCAGGGCGCCCACGAGACTCACACCCAGTGGCGTGATGTCGATGGCGGTTTCGGCCTCGGCGCCCTCCAGCCCGAACGCGGAGACGTCGCCCGAGGGGCTGACCGAGCCGCCCACCGCGAGCGCCACCACGGCCGCGGTCATGGACCCCAACGAGCCCGCCGCGTCCGCCCCGAGCAGGTGCAGGCCGAGTGCCGCCGTTCCCGCCATGGCGAGGAAACACCAGCTCACCGCGGCGAGGGAGGCGAGCAGCACCTCGCCCCAGCGCACGCCGGCGCTCCCGGCCGCCCCGCCTCGTACGCCGGACAACGCGTTCATCAAGGCCCCCCGATCTGCGCCGAGTTGTCATACTCAGGCGTGATCCCTGCGCAATGATGCGCGCTTACTACTCTCCGGGGGTGTTTCTGCTCCGTCAACGGGGCCCGCGCCCAGTCTTCACACGGCCCGACTACCGGTACGGGGACCGAGCCTGAAATAGTTCCTCCCGAAGTTCAGCATCCCAAAGACCCCCTGTGACGGGGGTCACTCGGGGGACAACAAGTGGGGCATGGAGTGCCGGAACTCGTACTGGAATTGAACGGACGGACGTGGACGCTCGATCCGTCCAGGTCGTACACCCTCGGACGCGATCCGCAGGGTGACATACCGCTGGAGGACGCCAGGGTCTCCTGGCGCCACGCGACTGTCAGCTGGAACGGCCGCAGCTGGGTCATCGAAGACCACGGCAGCACCAATGGCACGTATGTGCAGGGGCAGCGTATCCAGCAGATGGAGATCGGCCCCGGTTCCGCCGTGCACCTGGGCAACGCGACCGACGGACCGCAGCTGACCCTGTCGGGCGCGGGCGCGGGTGCCGGTGCCGGTGCCGGTGCGGGGGCGGGCCCCGGGGCCGCGGCGTACAGCGCGCAGGGCGCCGGGGCGCCCGCCCAGGGGCAGTTGCCCGCCGCGCCGCCGCAGCACGGGGCGCCCGGCTGGGCGGCCCAGCCGCCGGCGGCCGGGCAGGTCCCGCAGCAGGGCTGGCAGCAGCCGGCCCAGGGGAGCGGCCCCGGTGGTCAGGTGCCGCCGCAGCCGGGCCCCGCCCAGCAGTTCGCGCAGCAGGTACCCGGTGGTGGCGCGGGGGCTCCGCCGGTCTACGGTGACCGCAGTCCGACCATGTTCCACCAGCTGTCGCTCGGCCGGGTCATGCGGATCGGCCGTGCGCTGGAGAACGAGCTGGTCGTCTCCGACCTCCAGGTCTCGCGTCACCACGCCGAGTTCACCGCGACGCCCGACGGGCGCTTCGAGATACGCGACCTCGGCAGCCACAACGGCACGTACGTCAACGGTATGCCGATAGCCAAGGGCAGCACCGCTCTCATCGGCCCCAACGACATCGTCGGCGTCGGCCACTCCACCTTCCGGCTGGTCGGCGACCGCCTCGAGGAGTTCGTCGACACCGGTGAGGTGTCCTTCTCGGCCCGTCACCTGACGGTCACCGTCGACGGCGGCAAGCAGATCCTCAAGGACGTCTCCTTCGGTGTCCCGGAGAAGTCGCTCGTCGCGGTCATCGGCCCCTCGGGATCCGGCAAGTCCACGCTGCTCAAGGCGCTCACCGGATACCGCCCCGCCGACCAGGGCGACGTCCTCTACGACAACCGGAACCTGTACAAGCAGTTCGCCGAACTGCGCCAGCGGATCGGTCTCGTCCCGCAGGACGACATCCTGCACAAGGAACTGAAGGTCCGTACCGCCCTCAAGTACGCGGCCAAGCTCCGCTTCCCCGGCGACACCGCGGAGTCCGAGCGCGCCGCCCGCGTCGACGAGGTCCTGCGCGAGCTCAAGCTCGACATCCACAAGGACAAGAAGATCACCTCGCTCTCGGGCGGCCAGCGCAAGCGCGTCTCGGTGGCCCTCGAGCTGCTGACCAAGCCGTCGCTGATCTTCCTGGACGAGCCGACCTCCGGCCTCGACCCGGGCATGGACCGCGACGTCATGCAGTTGCTGCGCGGCCTGGCCGACGACGGCCGTACGGTCCTCGTCGTCACCCACTCCGTGGCCGAGCTGGCGCTCTGCGACAAGCTGCTGGTCATGGCGCCCGGCGGCTCGGTGGCGTACTTCGGTCCGCCCGAGGAGGCGCTGAACTTCTTCGGCTACGAAACGTGGGCCGACGTCTTCTCCGCCTTCGAGAACTACCGCGACTACGACTGGGCGGGCCGCTGGAAGGGCAGCCGGCACTACCAGATGTACGCCGCGGACATCGACGCCGTCGCGGCCCAGTCCGTACAGATGCCCCCGGTCCAGGCCATACGGCCGCCCAAGCCGCAGGCGTGGGGCTCCCAGCTGCTGACCCTGATCCGCCGCTACGTGTCGGTGATCGCCTCCGACAAGGGCTTCATGGCGCTGATGGTGATCCTGCCGGCCGTCCTCGGCGTGGTCTCCACCGTCATCCCGGCCGACTTCGGCCTGGCGCCGCCCACGCCGCCGTCCCGGTTCAACGGCGACGCCGGCACGATCATGCTGATCCTCGCGGTCGGCATGTGTTTCTCCGGCGCGGCCAACTCCGTCCGTGAGCTGATCAAGGAACGGGTGATCTACGAGCGCGAACGGGCCACCGGCCTGTCCCGCTCGGCGTACCTGATGTCCAAGGTGATCGTCCTCGGCATCATCACGGTGTTCCAGGGCGTCATCATCTGCGCCATCGGCTTCGCCCCGCGCGAGCTGCCCGAAGACGGCCTGCTCATGCCGCCGGCCGTCGAGCTGTGCGTCGTGGTCAGCGCCCTGGGCTTCACCTCGATGATGTTCGGCCTGGTGATCTCCTCGCTGGTGAAGACCGCCGAGAAGACGATGCCGCTGCTGGTCATGTTCGCGATCGTCCAGGTCGTCTTCACCGGCATCCTCTTCCAGGTCTACGGTTCGCCCGGCCTGGAGCAGTTCGCCTGGCTGATGCCGTCGCGCTGGGCCATCGCCGGCGCCGGGTCGACCCTCGACCTCGCGCACCTGATGCCGCCGTGGGACCCCCAGAACCCCACGGACCTGGACCCGCTGTGGGACACCACGGTCGCCCAGTGGAGCCTCAACCTGACGGTCCTGCTGGCCCTCGGCATCGCCTGCGGCTTCGCGGTGGCGCGTCTGCTGCGCCGTCACGAGCCGGAGGTCATGCGAAAGTAGCGCCGGCCCGCTCGTACGCACGCCGATGGGCGGCACCCCGCACCGGGGTGCCGCCCATCGGCGTACGCGGTGTCCCCGCCGGACGGCGTCAGTAGGCGCTGTAGACGTTGTCGATGCCGCCGTAGCGGTGGAAGGCGTAGTTGCACGCCGCCGCGATGTTGGCGACCGGGTCGTACTGGCTCCAGGCCGTGCCCGGGACGTGGTAGGCGTCGAACGTCGGCTTGATTATCTGCAGCAGACCGATCGACGGGGTGCCGTTGGCCGCGTTGACGTCCCAGTTGTTGATGGCGTTCGGGTTGCCGGACGACTCCCGCATCACATTGCGGTAGATGCCGTTGTAGCTCCCGGGAATGCCGTGCTGCTGCATGACGGCCAGGGCCTCGCGGATCCAGCCGTCCAGGTTGTTCGGGTAGCTCACCGGCGTGGCGGTGGCGACGGTGCGCACGGCGGAGCGGCTGGCGGTCTGCCCCGCGGTCCGCTCGGCGGCCGCCTCGACGGCGGCGGCCTTCCTGGCCTCCGCCAGCTTCTTCGCCGCGGCGGCGGCCTTCTTCTCCTCGGCGGCCCTTGTCGCGTCCGCGGCCTGCTCGGCCTCCTCGGCCTCGGCCTTCACGACCTCGGCCATGGCCCGCTCGACGGCGGCGCTCTGCTGCTCGCCTATGGTCGCCGGAACCGTCACGGCCCGGGCCGTGGCCTCGGACCACGCGACCGCCTCCGCGGACCCCGCCTGGGAGATCTCCGTCCCGGATCCGCCCGGAAGCGTCGAGAGGGCTATGGCCGCGGCACCCATCGTGGCGACACCGGCCATCGAGACCTTCTGGGTCATCTTGAGGTTCTTGAGACGACTATGACCAGGAATGCGCGGTGCAGGCATGGCGAATGGACCTCTTCCGAATGGCGGGGACGTGCAGCGAAACGCCGCGGTCCGAAACCGCGGCGTCCGCAACGGGGGCCATTCTTAGCGGCAGCAAAAGCTGGTGCAAAGGGGTGACATACGAAGCCCGATAGTGGCGAACCGGGGCGCCCGAAGCCCTCCAATTCCTCCTTCGCCCGGTCACGGGGCTGGTCGGTTGGACTCTCTCAACCCTTTTGTCCGATTTCAAGCAACTAGGCGGGTTCGTAGGTGATATACGCCCTATGGGACGCGTCACGTCGGGGGAGCCCCGGAAGCTCACCCGACGTATTTGCAGCTGCACTCAACGTGTGCGGTGTGCGGGGAGGATGAGGTGGACATCGCCGAACTCATGCCAGAGATACCGGCGCTCCAATGCCTCGGCGTACGCGGCCCCCAGGGCCGCCCGCCCCGTGACGGCCTCCAGCATCAGCAGGTGCGAGGCCTCGGGCTCGTGCAGGCCGGTCAGCAGCCCGTCCACCACCCGCACCCCGCGCGCGGGCGTCACGACCAGATCCGTCCAGCCGGCCGCCTTGCCCACCACGCCCGCGCCGTCGGCCGCCGACTCCAGCGCCCGCACCGCCGTCGTCCCCACCGCCAGCACCCGCCCGCCGCCGGCCCGGGCCGCGTTCACGAGCCACGCCGTCGACGCCGGCACCGCGAACCGCTCCGGGTACGGCGGCTCGTGCGCCTCCGCCGACGCCACCCCCGTGTGCAGCGTCACCGGCGCGAACTGCACGCCCCGCCGCACCAGCTCCGCCACCAGTTCGGCCGTGAAAGGCCGTCCCGCACTCGGCATCTCCGCCGACCCGGCACCGTCGGGGGACTCCACGGCGAACACCGTCTGGTAGGCCGACAGCGGCTGGTCCCGCTCGGTGTACCCGTACCGGATCGGCCGCCCGTACCGGCGCAGCAGCCCGCCGACGTCCACCCCCTGGCAGCCGCCCGGCACATCGAACCCCTCGCCCGCGGCCGGCCGCGCCCACCACAAGCGGTCCGCACCCGGGGCCAGCGGACCCTCGAACACCAGCCGCACGTCCCCCGGCAGCCGCACCACCGCACCGGCAGGTCCTCCGGGGCACGGCAGCGTGCTGCCCCCGCCGTCCGGCACCCGCAGCTCCACCGCCCAGCGGCCGTCCTCACCCCGGGTGGAGAAGTGCACCACCACCCGGGCACCGCCCAGCCGCCCGTTCACCGCCGCCGGCAGCGTCCGCGAAGTGTTCACCACCAGCACGTCCCCGGCCCGCAGCAGAGCCGGCAGCTCCCGGAACGCGTGGTGCGCGACCCCTGTGCCCCCGCACCCGTGCGACACCATCAGCCGCACGTCGTCACGGCCCGAGCCGCGCAGCTCCGCCGGAACCCTCGCCAGCAGCTCCGGCGGGACGCTGAGCGACTCCAGCGCGCCCCCGCTCACCGCCCCGCACCCGGCTCGGGGGCGTCCAGCAGCGCCGGAGCCGCGTACCGGCCGCTGGCGGGCCGCCGGTCCAGCAGCCGCAGGAACCCCGGCACCACCGCCTCCGGCAGCGGCCGCGCGTCCGCCTCCGGGTCGTCCGGCACCGCCGCCGCGTACAGGTCGGTCCGCATGTCGCCCGGATCCACGGCCCACACCCGCAGGCCCGGCTCCTCCACCCCCAGCACGGCGGCCAGCTGGTCCAGGGCCGCCTTCGAG
>NZ_JAAAXQ010000399.1 GCF_009916105.1 Streptomyces sp. GC420
GCGCCCGCGCCCGCCCCCGCTCCCACCGTCACGCAGGGTGGCGCAGCCGCGGGGGCTGCGAGCACCCCGGCCCCGGCGCCCGCGCCGGCCGCCTCGGGGGCGGCCGCCGCACCGGCGAAGCCGGCGGCCAGGCCGGCCGCCGCCGCGCCCGCCCCGGCGAAGCCCGCACCGGCGAAGCCCGCCGCGAAGCCCGCGGCCGCGAAGCCGGCGGCGCCCGCCGACGGGGCCGAGCTGGTGACGCTGCGCGGACCCTCCGCCGCGGTCGCCAAGAACATGGACGCCTCGCTGGAGATGCCGACGGCGACGTCCGTGCGCGCCGTGCCGGTGAAGCTGCTGTTCGACAACCGCATCGTCATCAACAACCACCTCAAGCGCGCCCGGGGCGGCAAGGTCTCCTTCACGCACCTCATCGGCTACGCCATGGTGCAGGCCATCAAGGCCATGCCGTCGATGAACTGGTCGTACGCGGAGAAGGACGGCAAGCCCACCCTGGTCAAGCCGCCGCACGTCAACTTCGGCCTGGCCATCGACCTCGTGAAGCCGAACGGCGACCGCCAGCTGGTCGTCGCGGGCATCAAGAAGGCCGAGACACTCAACTTCTTCGAGTTCTGGCAGGCGTACGAGGACATCGTCCGCCGCGCCCGGAACAACAAGCTGACGATGGACGACTTCACGGGCGTCACGGTCTCCCTGACCAACCCCGGCGGCCTGGGAACCGTGCACTCCGTGCCGCGTCTGATGCCCGGGCAGTCGGTCATCATGGGCGTCGGCTCGATGGACTACCCGGCGGAGTTCCAGGGCACCTCCCAGGACACGCTCAACAAGCTGGGCATCTCCAAGGTCATGACCCTGACCTCGACGTACGACCACCGGGTCATCCAGGGTGCCGCCTCCGGCGAGTTCCTGCGGATCGTCGCCAACTTCCTCCTCGGCGAGGACGGCTTCTACGACGACATCTTCGAGGCGCTGCGCATCCCCTACGAGCCGGTCCGCTGGTTCAAGGACATCGACACCTCGCACGACGACGACGTCACCAAGGCGGCCCGCGTCTTCGAGCTGATCCACTCCTACCGGGTCCGCGGCCACGTCATGGCCGACACCGACCCGCTGGAGTACAAGCAGCGCAAGCACCCCGACCTCGACATCACCGAGCACGGGCTGACGCTGTGGGACCTGGAGCGCGAGTTCGCCGTCGGCGGCTTCGCCGGCAAGTCGATGATGAAGCTGCGCGACATCCTCGGTGTGCTGCGCGACTCGTACTGCCGCACCGTCGGCATCGAGTTCATGCACATCCAGGACCCCAAGCAGCGCAAGTGGATCCAGGACCGCGTCGAGCGTCCGCACTCGAAGCCGGAGCGCGAGGAGCAGCTGCGCATCCTGCGCCGGCTGAACGCCGCGGAGGCCTTCGAGACCTTCCTGCAGACGAAGTACGTCGGCCAGAAGCGGTTCTCCCTCGAGGGCGGGGAGTCCGTCATCCCGCTGCTGGACGCGGTGCTCGACTCGGCCGCCGAGGCGCGCCTGGACGAGGTCGTCATCGGCATGGCCCACCGCGGCCGCCTGAACGTACTCGCCAACATCGTCGGCAAGTCGTACGCCCAGATCTTCCGCGAGTTCGAGGGCAACCTCGACCCGAAGTCGATGCACGGCTCCGGCGACGTGAAGTACCACCTGGGCGCCGAGGGCACCTTCACCGGCCTGGACGGCGAGCAGATCAAGGTCTCCCTGGTGGCCAACCCCTCCCACCTGGAGGCGGTCGACCCCGTCCTCGAGGGCGTGGCCCGCGCCAAGCAGGACATCGTGGGCAAGGGCGGCACGGACTTCACGGTCCTGCCGGTCGCGCTGCACGGTGACGCGGCCTTCGCGGGCCAGGGCGTCGTCGCCGAGACCCTGAACATGTCGCAGCTGCGCGGCTACCGCACCGGTGGCACCGTCCACGTGGTCATCAACAACCAGGTCGGCTTCACGGCCCCGCCGGAGTCTTCCCGGTCCTCGATGTACGCGACCGACGTGGCCCGCATGATCGAGGCGCCGATCTTCCACGTGAACGGCGACGACCCGGAGGCCGTGGTCCGCGTGGCCCGGCTCGCCTTCGAGTTCCGCCAGGCGTTCAACAAGGACGTCGTCATCGACCTCATCTGCTACCGCCGCCGCGGTCACAACGAGGGCGACAACCCGCAGTTCACCAACCCGCAGATGTACACGCTGATCGACAAGAAGCGCTCGGTGCGCAAGCTCTACACCGAGTCCCTGATCGGTCGCGGCGACATCACCCTGGAAGAGGCCGAGCAGGCACTGCAGGACTTCCAGGGCCAGCTGGAGAAGGTGTTCGCCGAGGTCCGCGAGGCCACCTCCGGCCCGGCGCCGGCCCACGCCCCCGCGACGCAGGCGGAGTTCCCGGTCTCCCTGACCAGCGCGGTCTCGCAGGAGGTCGTCAAGCGGATCGCCGAGTCCCAGGTCAACATCCCGGACGGCGTCACCATCCACCCGCGGCTGCTGCCGCAGCTCCAGCGCCGTGCGACCTCGGTGGACGAGGGCACCATCGACTGGGGCATGGGCGAGACCCTCGCCATCGGCTCGCTGCTGATGGAGGGCGTCCCCGTCCGCCTGGCCGGCCAGGACTCGCGCCGCGGCACCTTCGGCCAGCGCCACGCCGTGCTGGTCGACCAGGAGACCGGCGAGGACTACACCCCGCTGCTCTACCTGTCGGACGACCAGGCCCGCTTCAACGTCTACGACTCGCTGCTCAGCGAGTACGCGGCGATGGGCTTCGAGTACGGCTACTCGCTGGCCCGCCCGGACGCCCTGGTGGTGTGGGAGGCCCAGTTCGGTGACTTCGTCAACGGCGCCCAGACGGTCGTCGACGAGTTCATCTCCTCCGCCGAGCAGAAGTGGGGCCAGACCTCCGGTGTGACCCTGCTGCTGCCGCACGGCTACGAGGGCCAGGGCCCGGACCACTCCTCGGCCCGTCCGGAGCGCTTCCTCCAGCTCTGCGCGCAGAACAACATGACGGTCGCCATGCCGACGCTGCCGTCGAACTACTTCCACCTGCTGCGGTGGCAGGTGCACAACCCGCACCACAAGCCGCTGATCGTCTTCACCCCGAAGTCGATGCTCCGTCTCAAGGCGGCCGCCTCGAAGGCGGAGGAGTTCACCACGGGCGGCTTCCGCCCCGTCATCGGTGACACGCACGTGGAGGCCTCGGCCGTCCGCAAGGTCGTGTTCTGCGCCGGCAAGGTCTACTACGACCTCGAGGCGGAGCGCGCCAAGCGCGGCGCGAACGACACGGCGATCATCCGGGTGGAGCGTCTCTACCCGCTCCCGGGCAAGGAGCTCCAGGCGGAGATCGCCAAGTACCCGAACGCCGAGAAGTACCTGTGGGCCCAGGAGGAGCCGGCGAACCAGGGTGCCTGGCCGTTCATCGCGCTCAACCTGATCGACCACCTCGACCTGGCGGTCGGCGCGGACGTCCCGCACAGCGAGCGCCTGCGCCGCATCTCGCGGCCGCACGGCTCCTCGCCCGCGGTGGGCTCGGCCAAGCGCCACCAGGCCGAGCAGGCCCAGCTGGTCAGCGAGGTCTTCGAGGCCTGACCTCGGGGGCTCGTCCCACGAACGCCGAAGGGCCCGGAACCGCGTCGAGCGGCTCCGGGCCCTTCGGCGTCCCACCGCTCCGGCTCACTCCGGCGTTACTCCGGCGTCGTCTGCGTGGACTCCGGCCTCCGGCGCGCCGCCCTCCTCGGACGAGTCTCAGGCCTCACGTTCTTCCTGCGGTTTCGGCACCCGTATGACCACGGTTCCCGCGCTGAGGTCTATCGGTCCCCGCCCCGGATCGGCGTCCCCCGCCTCGTCCAGCGTGATCTCCTGCCTCCGCCGTTCCTCCTCGGTGTGCCGCCTGCCGGGCGCGAACAACTCGTCCAACGCTCCACCGAACATTCCGGCCCACCTCCTCCCCTTCGTACGGCTCGCTCAGGACTTCTCCTCAGCGTAACCGCGCCCCCACTCGAAGCGAGGGTCCCGAGCGCACCGGGATCTCCCACGGGGCGGCGGTCCCGGACGGGCTAGGCTTTTCCTCATGTACTTCACCGATCGCGGCATCGAGGAGCTGGAGAAGCGGCGCGGCGAGGAAGAGGTCACGTTCGAGTGGCTCGCCGAACAGCTCCGTACCTTTGTCGACCTCAATCCGGATTTCGAGGTTCCGGTCGAGCGCCTCGCCACCTGGCTGGCCCGGCTGGACGACGAGGACGAGGACTGACACGGCCAATCGGTTTCTCCCGGCGGGGCGGGAGGCGGGCCACCGCGTCCGCCTGCCCCGGCCGTCGGCTCTGACAGCCTGCCCCGACCGCCTGCCCCGGCCACCGGCGATGACGACCCGCGCAGCACTCCGTGGGCGGCGGGGCGGGGGCGCTCGAGGGCCCGGCAGCGGCTGCGGCGCCGAGTACCCCTGAGCGGCGGCGGGGCCCCAAGGGCCGGCCCCCGATCGGCCGGGCACGGGCGGCACGCAGCCGTGCGTCACGGCCCCGAGCGACCCCGGGCCCGGCACCGTCAGCCGGCCGAGTGACTCCCAGTCATGGACACGTCGAGGCCTGGGCGGCCGCGGCAAAGGTGCACGGCCCCGGAATCCGGCGTGCCCGCGAGGTGCGGCGCGGACCATCACTTGACTTCACCAGGCCGCGATATATCGTGTCACGGGAGATACGCGATATGTTGCGTCTCACCAAGCCTGTACGGGCCCGTCCGAGGAGGCCGCCTGATGTCCGAATGGTCCGTGTCCGAGCCCCGGAAGCTCTCCTTCGACGAACCGGTGGCCACGCTGCAGGTACGCATAGTCAACGGAATGGTCAACGTGGTGGGCTCCGAGGAAGGTTCCACCCGCCTGGAGGTCTCCGCACTCGAGGGCCCGCCGCTGGCCGTGTCCTACGAGGCCGGCACCCTCACCGTCGGGTACGAGGACCTGCCCTGGCGCGGCTTCCTGAAGTGGCTCGACCGCAAGGGCCCGCACCGCCGGGCCGTCGTGTCCCTCGCCGTACCGCCGACGGCCCGGGTCGAGGTCGGCATGGTGGGCGCGGACGCCGTCGTGTCCGGCATCCACGGTCCGACGGGTGTCCGCAGCGTCACCGGCGACACCACGCTCGTCGGACTTTCGGGTCCGGTCTCCGCCGAGACCGTCTCGGGAAACCTGGAGGCCCAGGCCCTCACCGGCAAGCTCCGCTTCCACTCCGTCTCCGGCGACCTGACCGTCGTCGAGGGCACCGCCTCCTCCGTACGGGCGGACTCCGTCAGCGGCGACATGGTCGTCGACCTCGACCCCTCGGGGCCGGCCGACATCGCGCTCAACTCGGTCTCGGGGGAGATCGCCATCCGCCTGCCGCACCCGGCGGACGCCCGGGTGGAGGCGAACACGGCGAGCGGCTCGGTCGCCAACGCCTTCGACGGCCTGCGGGTCAGCGGCCAGTGGGGCGCCAAGAAGATCGCGGGCACGCTCGGCGCGGGCACCGGAAACCTCCGTGCGACCACGGTCTCCGGGTCGATCGCTTTGCTCCGCCGCCCCCTTGTCGAGGATGATCGCCAGGAACCGCCCGGCGCTTCCGCCGGAACCCCCTCCGGGGCCCCCACCGGGTCCCCCAGCGACGGAAAGGTGCTCTGACATGCCTCCCGTCTTCGCGCACGGCCGCCTCCGGCTCTATCTGCTGAAGCTGCTCGACGAAGCCCCCCGCCACGGTTACGAGGTGATCCGCCTCCTGGAGGAGCGGTTCCACGGTCTGTACGCGCCCTCCGCGGGCACCGTCTACCCGAGGCTGGCCAAGCTGGAGGCCGAGGGGCTGGTCACCCATGCCACCGAGGGCGGCCGCAAGGTGTACTCCATCACCGACTCGGGCCGCGCGGAGCTCGCCGGCCGCAGCGGTGAACTGGCCGATCTGGAGCTGGAGATCCGCGAGTCCGTCTCAGAACTGGCCGCGGAGATCCGCGACGACGTGCGCGGAGCGGCCGGCGATCTGCGCCGCGAGATGCGAGCCGCGGCTTCGGAGGCGCGCACCGGCGCGGCCGGGGACGACGGGCCGGAGGCCTGGAGGACGGCCAAGGAGGAGATGCGGCGCGCCAAGCAGGAGTGGAAGGAGCAGGCCCGCCGCGCCAAGGATGAGAGCCGCCGCGCCCGCGAGGAGGCCCAGCGCGCCCGCAGGCAGGCGAAGGAGGCCCAGGAGAGCGCCCGCGAGGAACTGCAGCGCATGGCCAAGCGCGTCCAGGACCAGGTGCAGGACCACTTCGCGCGCGGCGACTGGCCCACGGGCGTCCGCGAAGGGCTCGCCGAGATCACCAAGGAACTGGGCGGCCTCGCCCGCACCGGCGTCTGGCCGCCCTACGCCAAGCCGGAAACGGCCGACGCGAACCCGGCCGGCGCGGACACGGCGGGCACGTACACCACCCCCGCGGAGTCTCAGGAGACCCACGGCTGGGCCGAGGACACCGAGGAGACGGGCAATCCCGCCCGCGACCTCGACCGCCTCCTCGACCGCTTCCGGGACGACATCCGCGACGCGGCCCGCGACCACGGCGTGACCGCCGAACAGCTCAGGGAGGCCCGCCGCCACCTGTCGACGGCGGCCGCCCACATCGGCGTGATCCTCCGCCCGCCGCGCGACTGACCGGAACGAGGTCCTGGGGCCCGGGTTCCGTCCGCACCGGACGGAAC
>NZ_JAAAXQ010000039.1 GCF_009916105.1 Streptomyces sp. GC420
CCCCCGTGACCGTGTCCTCCGTGTCCTCCGTGGCCCCCGTGTCCTCCGTGGCCCTCATGCCCCGCGTGCCCGTGGCCCCCGTGACCGTGACCCGCCTCGGCGTCCTCGCCCTCACCGGGGTCGAAGCGGTAGCCGACACCCCACACCGTGCGGATCAGCCGGGGCTGTGCCGGGTCCTCCTCGATCTTGCCGCGCAGCCGCCGCACATGGACGGTCACCGTCGACAGATCGCCGAACTCCCAGCCCCACACCTCACGCATCAGCAGCTCCCTGCTGCACGCCCGCCCGGGGTTGCGCAGCAGATACACCAGCAGGTCGAACTCCCGCAGCGTCAGTGCGAGCTGCCGCCCGTCCCTGGTGGCCCGGCGCCCCACCGGGTCGACGAGGATCCCGGCCGCGCCCAGCCCCGGCCCGGCCTCCTGCTGCCGTGCCGCCCCGCGGCTGCGCCGCAGCACGGAGTCCACCCTCAGCACCAGCTCGCGCGGGCTGAACGGCTTCGTCACGTAGTCGTCCGCGCCGACCTCCAGGCCGAGGATCCGGTCGTCCTCGTCACCCCGCGCGGTCAGCATGATCACCGGCACCGGGCCGCGTTCCCGCAGCTTCCTGCACACTTCCAGCCCGTCCATCCCGGGCAGCATGAGATCCAGCACGACGAGGTCCGGCCACCGGGCGTCGGCGCGCACGAGTGCGTCCGTGCCGTCCCCGGCCCGGTCCACGGCGTACCCCGCGCGGTCCAGATAGCCGGCGACGACCTCGGCGACGGTCGGGTCGTCGTCCACGACGAGGACCCGACCCGAGGACGGGCGCGAACCTGGTGACTCTGTGTGCATGTACCCAGCTTCGCACCACCCGCTGACACCTGCCCCGCCTCCGTCCCGACCAGTACCGGACGTCCGCGTTCCGTAAGAATTGCCGGAGGCGGACCGCCGCTTCGACGGCCCGCGTCGGCGCCGGGGGTTGGTCCGGCCCGTACCGACCGGCCCGGCCTGTAGCGACCGGCCCGGTCAGTCGGCTATCTCGACGCCGTAGCCGCGAGCGAGGGTGTCGAGGCAGTGGTCGTAGCCCTGGCCGACGGCTCGCAGGCGCCAGAGGGGGCCTCGGCGGTACATCTCGGCGAGGAGCATGGTGCGTTCGGTGGTCGCGGCGTCGAGCGTGGCCTGCGCGAGGGGCGCCGCGCTTGTGCCGGGGCCGGAGTTGATGTGGACGGCGCCGATGTCGCCGAACGTGGGCGCGCCGTCGACGGCGGCCGCGACGACGACCTTGCGGGCCGACGGCGGGAGCGCGGCGAGGTCGACGCTGATGGTCTGCTCCGTCGGTCCGTCGCTGAGGAGCCGCACGGTTCCGCCCGGGTTCTCCGGTGCGCCGTAGAAGACGAAGTCCTCGTCGGCGAGGACCTGTTCGTCCTCGTCCACGACGAACGCGACGACATCGATCTCGCAGGCCGTCAGCTGGGCCCAGGAGGCCGTGACGGTCCAGCGGGGCATCGGCCCGCACGCCCCGTCCGGGTGCGGCAGATCGACCACACCCCCGCGCGGCAGGATGTGCGCGGCCCCGTGCCGGCCGTCGGAACTCGGCAGCGCCGCGGCGACCGGAGCTTCGAGCCAGCGGGACTGGTGGACGGGGATGGCGAGTGAGGTGATCCGGCCCATGCGGCGGTCGGCTTCGCCGCCGTCGAGGAGGACGACGTCGGTGACGCTCGCGGACAGGTTGATGGCGGCCGCGCCCCCGAGTTCGACGATGCGGGTGCGGGCGGCCGCGGCGTCGGGGTGCGTACCGCCGAGCGCCAGCACGCGCCGCCCGGTCAGGGGCCGGGCCGGATCCGCCGGTTCCGTCTCGCGCTTGGGCTTGTGGCTCGGCTCGGCCTGCTCGGCCTGCTCGGCCTGCTCGGCCTGCTCGGCCGGGGCGGCCTGTTCGGCCTGTTCGGCCGGCTCCGCCGACGCGCCGGGCGCCGGTGCCGGGCCGGCATCGCTCACCGGCTGCGGGGTGCGCGCCGGGGGTACGGAGACACGTACGGGAGCGGGCACGGAGGCCGATGGGGCGGCAGCGGGCACGGCGGCCGCCCCGTCGTGGGGCGTTCCGGGCCGGACGTCCGCCAGCAGCCGCAGGAAGGCGGGCTCGTCGACGACGGGAACACCCTCCGCCAGCGCCCGTCGCGCCTTCGCCGAGCCCGACGAGGATTCGTTGGTGACGAGAACGCTCGTGTGCCGGCTGACGGACGTCACCATGTTGAGCCCGGAGGCGGCTGCCCGGATCACCAGCTCCGCGCGCGAGGTCTCGGTCGGCCCGGTGACGGCGACCTTCATGCCCTGCACCAGCGGGCCGCCCGCCGCCATCCGCCCCGGATTGCGGTAGGCGCACGGCGTCTTGGGCGGCTTCGGAGCGAACCGGGGATCCTGCCGGGGCGGACAGGGCACCAGCGGCAGCGGCAGAGCGAGCTGCGCCGCCTCCCGCAGCGAGGCGCGCAGCACCTCGGCCAGCACCCGGGTGTCGTCGAGCGCGTCGTGTGCCTTCAGCCGCGGGACGCCGTAGTGGGCGGCGAGCGTGCCCAGCTTCAGATTCTCGGTCGGCGGGTCGACCCGCCGGTTCAGTGCCACGGTGCACAGTCGCTGGGAGACCGGCAGCATCGTCCCGGCCCGTGCGAACTCGTGCGCGAGGAAGTCGTAGTCGAACTGGGCGTTGTGGGCGACCAGCACCCGGCCCCGGAGCATGTCAGCGATCCGCCCGGCGACCTGGTCGAAGGTCGGCGCGCCCCGCAGCCGCTCGGCCGTCAGCCCGTGCACGTGTACCGGCCCGGGATCGCAGCCGGGGTTCAGCAGCGTCGAGAACTCCCCGGTCCTCTTGCCGTCCTGCCCCAGCGTCATCACCGCCACGGACAGGACGCGGTCACGACGAGGGACAAGCCCGGAGGTCTCCACATCCACCAACGCCCAGTCGAAGGCGTAGTCGTGCAGGCCGGACAGATCGAGGGCGGGGGACGCGAGAGACATGGCGGCAAGGATGAAGGGATATTCGACTGTCCTTCAACCTGGATGATCATTCATCCCTATATGTCCCCTGCTGGGTGGCGGCGGAGGGGGCGTGCGGCGGCATGCCGGCCGGCTGCCGCACGCACATATGCGTGACCGGCCGGCCCTTCGACGCTGCTCCGCCGGCGCAGGCCGTTGTGTGCCATGCTGTGGCAGTTTCTCGAAGGGGAGGGTGACATGTCCGAGAAGCTGCTGACACACAAGCAAGCACTCGCCGCGGTGATTCGGGCGCTGGGAGGCACGTGGGACACGGAACGCGCCGTACTGGCCCTGCGCGTTGCCGGGTACGAGCCGGCGAGCGATGAGGCCGCGGGCAAGGAGGCCCGCCACAACCTGCGGGAGCTCATGAAGGACGGCGTGATCGTGAGACCGGACCCGGACCAGGCCGTGTACCGGCCGGCCTGACCGCAGCGGTGTGGCGGACTGAGGCCGCCGGGTGATGCCGCCTGTGTTGAGGGTCCGGGCGCGGGCAAAAGCGCGGGCTTGTGGCGGGATGTGGCAGTGCGGCACGGAGTGACGCGGCCCCGGCGACCGTGGCGGGGGCGTTGCCGCCAGCGTTGCCGTCGAGGATGCGAAACGCCCTGGAGGGAGTGATCTCTCCGGGGCGTTTTTGCTGGTGAGAGGTGGCGCCCCCGGCAGGACTCGAACCTGCGGCCAAGCGCTTAGAAGGCGCCTGCTCTATCCACTGAGCTACGGGGGCCCGGATGGTGCGGCCGTGGTGGCCTGTGGAGCCCCCTTGCCGGTGGCCGGTGCGGCGTCGCCGTCGGCGCCTGTGCGGCCGGGGACAAGGATAGGGCTCCTGGTACCTCGTCCCGGTTGCTTCACCTCCGTGACACGATGTGGAGGTTCGGTGAAGCGGTCCCGATAATCGCAGGCAGGTACGAATCCTGCACCGCTTTTGGCGTCCCACGCCCCGGGTGTTGTGCACTCGTTATGCCTGCGCCCCAGTCATCCCTTCCGTCCCATGTGTTCTGTCGGCGCGCAAACGGCCCCATACGCTTCAAAACGCCGACAAAATTAGGCATTCTTCGCATGTGGTGACCTTGGACGTACGGCCTCAGCTGCTCGAAGCCCTTTCGAACCTGCGCGACCGTGTCGCTGCCGTGCGCTTTCCATTGCCGATCCCGGGAGCGCCGCGGGCGCGGCTCAACCGGGAGGAGCTGTTGGCTCAGCTCGACGACTACTTGGTGCCCCGGCTGCGCGCCCCCGAAGCCCCCCTGCTGGCCGTCATCGGCGGATCGACCGGCTCGGGCAAGTCCACGCTGGTGAACTCGCTGGTGGGGCGGCGGGTCAGCGAGGCGGGTGTGCTGCGCCCCACGACGAGGATGCCGGTGCTGGTGTGCCACCCCTCGGAGGAGCACTGGTTCGACGGCGCGCGCGTGCTGCCGGACCTGGGGCGGGCGCGGGGACCGGCAGTCGGCGGCGGGCGTCAGGGCGGACCCGGCGGCGGGCCCGCAGGCCTCGGCGGCGGCCTGGCGGGGCTCGGCGGCGGGCCCGCCGGCCGCCCCAGAAAGGTGCTGCGCATCGAAACGGCCCCGACCGTGCCTCCCGGCCTGGCACTGCTCGACGCGCCCGACATCGACTCGCTAGTGGAGGGCAACCGCACGCTCGCCGCGCAGCTGCTGTGCGCCGCCGACATCTGGGTGATGGTGACCACCGCCAGCCGGTACGCCGACGCCGTCCCCTGGCACCTGCTGCGCACCGCCAAGGAGTACGACGTCACGCTCGTCACCGTCCTCGACCGGGTGCCGCACCAGGTCGTCACCGAGGTCTCGCAGCAGTACGCGGCCCTGCTCACCAAGGCCGGGCTCGGGGACGTGCCCCGCTTCACCGTCCCCGAGCTGCCGGAATCGGCGGGCGGCGGCCACGGGCTGCTGCCCGCCAGCGCCGTCGCGCCGCTGCTCGAGTGGCTGACCCGGCACGCACAGGACCCCGTGGCGCGGGCCGCCGCGATGACCCGTACCGCCACCGGGCTCCTCGACTCGCTGCACGCCAGGGCGCCGGAGCTGGCCGGTGCCGTGGCCGCGCAGCACGCCGCCACCCTGAGGCTGATCGCGGCGGTCGAGGACGCGTACGCCCGGCAGGGCCGCCGGGTGCGCAGGGAGATCGCCGCCGGCGCGGTGCTCGCGGGGGACGCGCTGACCCGCTGGCGCAGGCACCCGCTCGACAGCACCGCGGACGAGCTCCTCGACTCCCTTGTCGAAGGGCTCGCCGCGCTGCTGGTGTGCGCCGTCGGCGCCGCGGAGGAGCGACTGCTGGAGGCCTGGCGCCGCGAGCCCGCGGGGGCCGCGGCCGTCGAAGCGGTCGCGCGGGCCCGCGACACCGGCGCGGCCGACCGGATCGGCGTCGTCGTACGCCGCTGGCGCCGCGAGCTGGAGGAACTGGCCGACGAGGAGGTGCGGGAGCTGGACCGGTCCGCCGCGCCCGATCCCGAGGTCGCCGCCGCACTCGTCGCGACCGCCCTGCTCGGCGGGCGGCGGGGCGCGACCGCCGGGGAGACCCTGGCCGACCGCATGGGCGCGCGCCGCGCCCTGCGGCTGCGCGACAACGGCGGGAAGCTGCTGCGGCAGTACCTCGACCGCGTACTCGACTCGGAACGCGAGCGCACGCTGGCCCTCCTCGAAGGGCTCGAAGTGACCCCCGACAACCAGGTCGAGCTGATCGCCGCCCTGTCCCTGCTGGAGAAGGAGAGGTGAGCGAGGTGGGTGAGACGAAGGCCGCCGGCTGGGACGACGGGCTGATCGCCCGGCGATATCCGGGGCCGGGCGACGAGCCACGGGAGGGGAACTCCCCCGCGGCCACCCCGCAGAGCGGAACCGCCCCGCACGACCGGCACGCTGGTGACGGTCCGCAGGACGGGGGCGACGCACACGGCGAACACGACGCACACGGTCCGCAGGACGGGCACGGTGCGCACGACGGGCACGGTGCGCACGACGGCGACGCTCCGTACGACGGGCGCGCCGCGCACGGTCCGCGGCACGAGTACGACACGCCGCACGGCTACGAGGGCCCGTACGAGGGTCCCGGCGCGGAAGGCGACGGGAGCGCCGGCCGTCGGCCGGAAGGGACGGGCACCGCCCACCCCTACGGCAACGCCCTGCGCGCACGCCTGGAGGGGCTACGGCAGCTCGTCGGGCTGTCCAGGACCCGCCTCGACTCCCGCACCCTCGCGGAGGCGGGCCGGGTCCTCGACGAGGCCGCCGTCCGTCAGCGGCTGTCGGACCGCCATACCGTCGTCGCGGTCGCCGGGGCCACCGGAAGCGGCAAGTCCACCCTCTTCAACGCGCTGGCCGGGGTCACGCTGTCCGAGACCGGCGTCCGCAGGCCCATCACCTCCGCGCCCGTCGCCTGTACCTGGGGCACGGACACGGGCCAGGACGGTGCGGGCGGGCTGCTCGACCGCATCGGCATCCCGGGGTGGCTGCGCCGCAGGCCGTACGGGGGATCCGACCCCGACCCCGGGCTGGAGGGACTGGTCCTGATCGACCTGCCCGACCACGACTCGGCGGTCCTGCGCAACCGTGACCAGGTCGACCGCATCCTGGGGCTCGTCGACGCCGTCATCTGGGTCGTCGACCCGGAGAAGTACGCCGACGCCGTGCTGCACGAGCGCTACCTGCGGCCACTGTCCGGGCACGCCGAGGTCACCTTCGTCGTGCTCAACCAGGTGGACCGGCTGCCCGGCGACGCCGCCCACCAGGTCCTTGACGACCTGCGCAGGCTGCTGGACGAGGACGGCATCGCGGTCGGCGAACACGGCGAACCGGGCGCCGCCGTGATGTGCCTGTCGGCGCTGACCGGCGAAGGGGTCGAGGAACTGCGGGAGCAGCTGAGGCAGTTCGTACGGGAACGGCGGGCACCGGCGCGCCGGATCGCCGCCGACGTCACCGGCGCGGCGCGGCGGCTGCATCCGGTGTACGTCGCCGACGGGCACTTCGGGCTCCGGGAGGAGGCCCGGCAGGAGTTCACCGACCGGCTCGCCGAGGCGGTCGGCGCGGCGGCCGTCGGGCAGGCCGCCGAGCGGGAATGGCTGCGCAACGCCAACCGGTTGTGCGGCACGCCGCTGCTGCATCTGCTGCGCCGGCGGGAGCTGCGGCGCGCCCAGCAGGAGAACGAGGCGCTTCCGGCGCCGGGGGAGCAGGTCGCGGCGCGGCAGATGGTCGAGCAGGCGGTGCGTACGGTCGCGGACCGCGCCGCCCAGGGGCTGCCGAGGCCTTGGGCGCTGGCCGTGCGGGAGGCCGCTCAGCGTGGCGCCCAGGGCCTGCCGGAGGCGCTGGACAAGCTCGCGGTCGAGGCCATGGAGACGCCCGAGCATCTGCGGAAACGGGCCACCCGGCCCGGGTGGTGGCCCGTGGCCGTCGTGGTGCAGGCGCTGCTGACGCTCACCCAGGTGTTCGGCGGTCTGTGGCTGCTGGGCCAGATCGTCGGCGTGCTCGAACCGGACATGTGGCCGCCGGTGATGTACATGGCCGCCGGAATCCTGGGCGGGCCGGCGGTGGAGTGGGCCTGCCGGGTCGCGGCGCGGGGGCCCGCGCGCAGGTACGGGGAGGACGCGGAGCGGCGCTTGCGCGAGGCGGCCGCGGGGTGCGGGCGGGCCCAGGTCCTGGACGTGGTGGCGGCGGAGCTGATGCGGTACCGGGAGGTGCGGGAGCAATACGTCCGGGTGACGGGGTTGTCCACAACCCGGCAGTAGTCCACAGGCCCGGGCGGCGAGCGCCGGGCCGTTGCAGCATGGGATCGCTCGAAGGGCCGCCCGGTCGGCGAAGTGCCGGCCGGGTTCCGTTTCTGGGATCTCGCTGCGCAGGGGGCAGGAATCATGATCAACGACGCCATGGTGACGGTTGTGGGGAACGTCGCGACGAAGGTGGACTACCGGGAGTCGGAGTCCGGGCCGGTGGCCCGGTTCCGGCTCGCGGCCACCTCGCGCCGCTGGGACCGCCGCACGGAGCAATGGGCGGACGGACACACGAACTTCTTCACGGTGTGGGCCTCGAAGTCGCTCGCCGCCAATCTGGCCGCGTCGGTGTCGATCGGTGAACCGCTCGTGGTGCGGGGCCGGTTGAAGGTCAGGGACGAGGAACAGGGCAGTGGCCGGCGCTGGTTCTCCGCCGACGTCATCGCCGTGACGGCGGGTCACGACCTCTCGCGCGGTACGTCGGCATTCCGCAGGACGGGCAGGAGCATGGGCGGGGACCTGCCACCGGGCATGCCGCCCGAGGTACCGCCGGACGCCCCCGCGTCACCCGACTCGCCTCTCTCACCCGTTCTCTTCGAGCCACCCGCGGCGACCCGGGAGACGGGGCCGCGGGGAGACCGGGGCGGTCCGGCCCCGGGCCAGGAAGGCGGCCGGTACGCCGGAACCGGCGGGCAGGCACGGGTGGACGACGAGGAGCCGGGGCACCCGATGGTCGAGGGCGTAGCGGTGGCGCCGTTCTGAACCAGCCATCGGTGATTTGTCGATACGCCAGGTCGGCGGCGGGTCGTGCACAGGTTCGCGGGATAACAATTGCGATTCGGTACGACCATGGGAAGGCATGGGTGGGGCCTTTGTCGCTGCTGATCTCCCTAGGATTCCCGTTACTCACGGGGCATTTGATTGCTGGCGAGGCCAACCCCCCCACCTGTGCAGGGTCTCGCCCGGAGGGGACATGATGCGTTCTGCACGGAGGCGGGGCACCGCCGTCCGCCTTGCCGCCGCGGTTCTGACCGCGGGGCTGGCCGGGGCGGGCTCGATGGCCGCCACGACGGGAGTGGCCGCGGCCGACGAGGCTCCCCCGGTCAGGACCGAGGGCGGCGCCACCGCGACCCTCGGCGGCCTCGAGATCTTCGGGCAGGCCGTCATCCGTGAGGACGGCGAGGCGTACCGGGTGAGCGCCGGACTGTTCGAGATGTCGGTGCTGGGCGGCGGCACGCTGAAGACCTACTGCATCGACGTCTACAACCCGACGCAAAGCGACGCCACGTACAAGGAAGTCGCCTGGAGCGAATCCTCGCTGCACAACAACGCCGACGCGGGGAAGATCCGCTGGATACTCCAGAACTCGTACCCGCAGGTCAATGATCTCGCCGCTCTCGCAAAGCAGGCCGGCGCCGGGGCGCTGACCGAGCAGTCCGCGGCGGCCGGCACGCAGGTCGCCATCTGGCGGTACTCCGACAACGCAGACGTCGAGGCGCTCGACCCCGACGCGGAGAAGCTCGCCGACTACCTCGAGGCGTCGGCCCGCGACCTCGGGGAACCCACCGCCTCGCTGAGTCTCGGCCCCTCGGCCGTGTCCGGCCGCGCGGGGGAGAAGCTGGGCCCGGTCACCGTCCACACCGACGCGCGCAGCGTCACGGTCGCCCCGGCCGCCGGAGCGGCAGCCGCCGGCATCCGGGCCGTGGACAAGGACGGCGAGCCGGTCACCTCCGCCGCTGACGGGAGCGAGCTGTTCTTCGACGTCCCCGAGGACACCCCGGCCGGCTCGACCTCGCTGACCGTCTCGGCCACCACCAATGTTCCTGTCGGCCGTGCCTTCATCAGCGAGACCAAGAGCCAGACGCAGATCCTCGCGGGCTCCAGCGACAGCACGGTGTCCGTGACCGCCACCGCCAACTGGGCCAGGAAGGGCGCCATCCCCGCGCTCTCCGCGCAGAAGAACTGCGAGAAGCACGGCCTGGACATCACCGCGGCCAACGAGGGTGACGAGGACTTCACCTTCGAGCTGATGGGCATCGAGTACACGATCGCGGCCGGTACCTCGCGAACGGTGACCATACCGCTGCAGGAGGACCAGGCCTACGACTTCACGATCACCGGGCCCCACGGCTTCGAGAGGAACTTCCGCGGCGTCCTCGACTGCGAGACCGCCGGCACCACGGCCGCCAACGACTACGAGGTCGCCTCGGCGCCCAGCCCCGCCTCGGCGGGCGGCACCGGAGCGGACGTGAACCTGGCCGACACGGGCGGTGGGAGCGCCACCCCGATGATCGCGGGGATAGCGGTCGCGATGGTGGTGGCCGGCAGCGCGACGGTGTTCGTGATGCGCAGGAAGAACACGGCCGGGGGCGAGTGACCCGAGAGGCCCGAGGGGCACGCGGGACCGGGTGACGCCGGGGACCGGAGCGACCTGCGTCACAGGACGTCACCCGGACCGGCTCCAACGGTGCCCGCCCGTCCCGTGGAGCGGGACCCCGGCCGGACCGGTACCACGCCGGCCCCGCGCGGGTCCGTCGAGCCGCCCGCGTCCCGGATCCCGCCGGCCTCGGGAACGCCGGCACCGGCTTCAGGACTACCGGCACCGGGACACCGGCACCGCCCCCGGAACGCAGGCCCCGGCCTCGGGACACCGGTACCGGCTCAGGAAGACCGGGACCGGCATCGGGAATACCGGCTTCATCCCGGTTTGTTCTCATGGTCGTCCGGGACGGGGCGCGTTCCCCCAAGTCCGCCCCCCGGCTACCCGGACGTTTCCGCTGCCCCGCACCGGTCGTACCCGCCCGCAGTCCGGCTTCTTGCCCGGACTGGTTTCCGCATGAGGGTGGACGTACGGCAGGATGGGGTGTATCTGCCCACACATCTATTGCTGCCGGACGGTTTCTCTTGGCTGAGTACATCTACACCATGCGCAAGACGCGCAAGGCGCACGGCGACAAGGTGATCCTTGACGACGTCACGCTGAGCTTCCTGCCCGGTGCGAAGATCGGTGTGGTCGGCCCGAACGGTGCCGGTAAATCCACCGTGCTGAAGATCATGGCGGGTCTCGAACAGCCCTCCAACGGTGACGCGTTCCTCTCGCCCGGCTACACCGTCGGCATGCTCCTCCAGGAGCCCCCGCTCGACGAGTCCAAGACCGTGCTGGAGAACGTCCAGGACGGCGCCGCCGAGATCATGGGCAAGCTCAAGCGCTTCAACGAGGTCGCCGAGCTCATGGCCACCGACTACTCGGACGCGCTGATGGACGAGATGGGCAAGCTCCAGGAGGATCTCGACCACGCCAACGCCTGGGACCTCGACGCCCAGCTCGAGCAGGCCATGGACGCCCTGGGCTGCCCGCCCGGCGACTGGCCGGTCACCAACCTCTCCGGTGGCGAGAAGCGCCGCGTCGCGCTCTGCAAGCTGCTGATCGAGGCTCCCGACCTCCTCCTCCTCGACGAGCCCACCAACCACCTCGACGCCGAGTCCGTGCAGTGGCTGGAGCAGCACCTCGCCAAGTACCCGGGCACCGTCGTCGCCGTCACCCACGACCGGTACTTCCTGGACAACGTCGCCGAGTGGATCCTGGAGCTCGACCGCGGCCGAGCCATCGGCTACCAGGGCAACTACTCCACCTACCTGGAGACCAAGCAGTCCCGGCTGAAGGTCGAGGGCCAGAAGGACGCCAAGCGCGCCAAGCGCCTCAAGGAAGAGCTGGAGTGGGTCCGCTCCAACGCCAAGGGACGGCAGGCCAAGTCCAAGGCGCGTCTGGCCCGTTACGAGGAAATGGCCGCCGAGGCCGACAAGATGCGCAAGCTCGACTTCGAGGAGATCCAGATCCCGCCGGGTCCCCGGCTGGGCAATGTGGTCGTCGAGGTCAACAAGCTCAACAAGGCATTCGGCGAGAAGGTCCTCATCGAGGACCTGTCCTTCACCCTGCCGCGCAACGGCATCGTCGGCGTGATCGGCCCGAACGGCGCCGGCAAGACGACCCTGTTCAAGATGATCCAGGGCCTGGAGACCCCGGACTCCGGAGAGATCAGGGTCGGCGAGACCGTCAAGATCTCGTACGTCGACCAGACCCGCGCGAACATCGACCCCAAGAAGACCCTGTGGGCCGTCGTCTCCGACGAACTGGACTACATCAACGTCGGCCAGGTCGAGATGCCCTCGCGCGCCTACGTGTCGGCCTTCGGCTTCAAGGGCCCGGACCAGCAGAAGCCCGCCGGGGTGCTCTCCGGCGGTGAGCGCAACCGCCTGAACCTCGCGCTCACCCTGAAGCAGGGCGGCAACCTGCTGCTCCTCGACGAGCCGACCAACGACCTCGACGTCGAGACGCTGTCCTCGCTGGAGAACGCGCTGCTGGAGTTCCCCGGCTGCGCCGTGGTCGTCTCCCACGACCGGTGGTTCCTGGACCGGGTCGCCACCCACATCCTCGCCTACGAGGGCGACTCCAAGTGGTTCTGGTTCGAGGGCAACTACGAGTCGTACGAGAAGAACAAGGTCGAGCGGCTCGGGCCGGACGCCGCGCGTCCGCACCGCGCCACCTACAAGAAGCTGACCCGGGGCTGAGGGACACCAGGTGGCTCGTCACATCTACCGCTGTCCCCTGCGCTGGTCGGACATGGACGCCTTCGGGCACGTCAACAACGTCGTCTTCCTCCGCTATCTCGAGGAGGCGAGGATCGACTTCATGTTCCGGCTGGCGCCGGGGAACGGCAGCCCGTCCTTCTCGGGCGGCTCGGTCGTGGCCCGGCACGAGATCGAGTACAAGAGGCCGCTCGTGCACCGGCACGAGCCGGTGACCGTGGAGTCCTGGGTGACGAAGATCGGTGCCGCCTCGCTGGTCATCGCGTACGAGATCAAGGACCCGGACCAGGTGTACGTGCGGGCCTCGACCACCGTCGTGCCCTACGACCTCCAGGCGCAGCGTCCCCGGCGCATCACCGCCGAGGAGAAGTCCTTCCTCGAGGAGTACCTGGAGGGTGGCCGACAGGACGGTGCCAAGGACGCGCGGCAGGATCCGGAGGAGGCCGTCGCCGCATGACGGCGCCCAGCGTGATCCTGCGCTTCGCCGACGCGAGGGAGGCGGCCGACCTCGCCGCCTTCCTCGCACGGCTGATCCACTACGACCGTGCGGCGGCCGTGCGCGTGCAGGTCTTCGGCGACGCGCTCGCCGTCTTCGGGCGGCCGCCGTCGTTCGAGGTGCTCGCCATCCGCACGGCGCGGCTCGCCGAACCCGGTGACCTCGATCTCACCGTGTCCGCGGGCCGGCTCGCCGACGCCATCGACACCGCCGGGACAGAGGCGGCGGGCGGCCTCGCCGTCACCGTTCCCGAGACGGTCACCGGCCCGCCCTGGGCCGGGGTGCTGCCGCCCAGGGGCGGCTGGCGCCGGATGCCGGGACTGCCGCCGCTCGCCGAGATCAGGGCCGCGGTCTCGGCGGCCGTCGCGGAGTTCCGCGCCCGGGACGAGGCAATGCCCGCCGAGCGGCGCACTCGCGCGGAGCGGGAGCGCATCGGGCGCGAGATATGGTCGCGGACCCTCGGGGAGACGGGCCTGCCACTGCGTGTCGCGCACGCCGCCCAGGCCCTCGGCTTCCTGCGCCCGCTGCCGGTGGCCGTGACCACGGGCGCCGGCGCCGCGGACACCGGGGCCGGCGGCCCCGAACCGCTCGCCCTGCTCGCCGCCGGGGCCTGGCTGCGGCTGCGCACCCCGTACGGCTCCGTCGCCGTCCGTACGACGAACGGGCTCCAGGGCCTGCCCCTGACTCCTGCGTGACCCCGCGCCCGCCGATCCCGCGCATGCGGGCAAGGGGTACGGGTCCGGACTGGGTGAGCCTGCGCTTGGGGATGCTCCCGTAGGTCAGGGGATCGTCATGGCGGAACCGTCCTTGGTGGCTGGTGCCTTCCCGGCGACGTCCGACGACGCGTACACACTCAGCACGGCGGCTCCCACGAGGATCGCGCCGCCGATGAGTTGGAGCCAGGTCAGGCCCGCGTCCAGCACGATCCACGCAGCGACGACTCCGACGACCGGTTCGACCATGCTGATGATCGATGCCTGAGTGGCGCCGATGACGCGTGATCCCGTGAAGAACAATGCGATCGGCATGGCCGTGGATACCAGGGCTACCGCCACGATCACCAGCCACCCGAAGGGATGGAACCCGAAGTCCAACCGGCCCGTGGGCGCGGAGAACACGGTGAGCGCGGTGGCGGAGAGTACAACGACGTATTGGGTCAGTCGCTGTGAACTCAATCGGGCCGAGAGCGTTGTACCCAGGACGACGTACAGCGCGTAGACGAGGGAGCAGCCCACCGCGCAGACGACTCCCAGCACATCAACTGCGCCAGGGGAGCCGACGGTCAGGGCCATACCGACAAGGGCGATGGGCAACGGCAGCAGAATGCGGACGCTGGGGGATTCATGCCGCATGGCCAACGAGAGCAGCAGGACGAATGCCGGATAGAGGTAATGCAGCAGCACCGCAAGGCCGGGACTGATTCTCTGCAAGGCTACAAGGTAAAGTACCGATTGCGCGGCGAAGAGAATTCCGAGGATGCATAGAAGGGTCCCCGTTCTTGTATCCGGCTTTTTCTCGTTCGGTTGGCCGCGTAATAGCAGCGGCAGAATGCACGAGGTCAAGGCGAAACGCAGGACGAGGAGGGTCATGATGTTGAGTCCGGCAGCCGCGCCCCAGGTGACCAGCAAGGGAAGCAGTCCGAAGCCGACGGCGGAAGCGGTGACGGACGCGACGCCTCGTATGATGGCCTTGTTGTTTCGGGTGCTATTCAGGCTGAATCCCATCGTCGGGCGGGGAGGTTGGCCCCTGTTCTGGTACGGTACGGGCGATCGTGTTTGTGTTTTGCCCATCCGATTCGGGCGGGAAGTATCATACCGGGCGATGCAGGTCACCGGAAGTGGTGACTCCGTCGATCGTGTGACTGTGGGGGTGTTGTGCGAATCGTAGAAATGGTGACTTTCGCCTTACCGGTTACTTTCTCCATGGGGGGACTCATCGAGCGGCGGGCGGATGTTCTGGGCCCATTGTATTCATGCTTTCCCGGTCTGGTGGAATCCGACCGTGCTGCCGACGGAATCGACGGGGCGTCGGACGAGTACGTATTGCTGGATTATCCCGAGCCCAACGTAGCCGCCCGTATCGAAAACGCACTCGTCGATGGGAGAGTGAGGATCTCCGACGCGGATACCGATCTGGAATTCGAAGCCCGAGTCTACGTCAGCAGCCTTTCCGTGGGGTTCGTCGTTGTCGAACTCCCTGAGTGCCCGGACGACTTGGATCTCGATATCGATAAGAAGGGGCACGGAGCGGGGTTGCGGGCCCTTGAGGCACCGTACCGGAAAGTGCTCGGCCGTCATATCCGACTGTGGTGCCAACGGATGGAGATCGCCCTACTCCATCTTCCCTTCGTGGAAGAGCGAAGCAATGTGGAAGGGCTCCTCCCGTCGGGAAAGATGCTCTGGATGCATCGCATTCTCATCGATCCGGGGGATAATATCCCGTCCAGTCTGCGCACCGGTGTCCACTATGAACTTGGGCGAGCGAGCTGTTCTGTCGGTTATCTTTTCACGAGCTTGATCGGTGGCGACTCGGAGACGCTTCGTGAGGTGATCAGTGGATTGATTCTCGCGTCCCAGAACTGGCTGATCATTGATGATGCGACCCGGCTGACCGCCGGCCGTTTGATGCGTATTGAATTGGATGGGCCATATAATCAGACGGAAATTGACCGGCAGTACGACGAGATTCTTGACCTCACCGACCGCGCAGCATTTCGCAGTGTGGTCTTCAGTGAAAGTGTGCGCTACGTCTCGAATTCTCAGCTCCGAGTCAAGGATGCTGTCGACGAAGCGTGGGGAATCTCCGAGGAAGGGCGGACGCTCACGGACCGGATGGCGTCGCTGCGTGAGATCTTCAATCTCAGACGTGAGCGTGTTGCGAACAAGCGCGACGAGTTCCGCAACAAGATCATTATGGCGCTCACGTCGCTCACGGTGTTCCAGTGCGTATTCATCTGGTATGACTTCTATACCGGGGAGACGGTGAAGTCCGGGGAATCACCACGTCCAGAGATCGCCCTGATGACGCTGGCCTTCACTGTCGGTGGGTTCACTCTCGTTCCCTTTGTTCCCCGCATCCTGGACGCCATTGGCGGCGCCGTCCGGCGCCTTTTCGCAACAGCCGGTCCCCCGGACGGTTCAGGCCCTTCCTCGCCTGGCTCCCCCGGGACCGGTGCACCACGGGTCCCGGCGCAACGGCTGCGGCTCGGTCGGCGCCAACGTCAGAGCTGAGCCCCACCGCCTCGGACCGCGTCGCACGCCGGGCTCCCGTCAGGCGGCCGCGGCGGCGCGCGTGATGGACGCGCGCAGGAGGCCGGCCAGTTCGTCGACGACCGGGTGACGGGAGCGTGCCCGGGTGACCGCGAGGACCTCGCGGTCCAGGCCGGGGGCCGGAATCCGGGCCAGGGCCCCGAGTTGCGGGGCCGCCACCGAGGCGGGTACGAGACCCACGGCCAGGCCCTGGACGATCAGCGCCAGAACGGTGTGGTAGTCGTCGGTCTCGTAGCGGATCGCCGGGTTCAGCCCGTGCTGGTGCGCCCAGCGGTCCAGCAGCCGCCGGTCCGCGCGGCCGGGGTGGCCGGCCGCCCAGTCGGCCGCCGCGCACGCGTCGAGCGTGGCTGAGGAGCCGGC
The DNA here is from genome assembly GCF_009916105.1 of Streptomyces sp. GC420. Classification (GTDB taxonomy): domain Bacteria; phylum Actinomycetota; class Actinomycetes; order Streptomycetales; family Streptomycetaceae; genus Streptomyces. The sequence continues at coordinate 16,417 of NZ_JAAAXQ010000039.1, forward strand.
GGCCGTCAGCAGCCACAGCGGCTCCCGCCCGAGACCGATGAAACGGAGGTCCTCGGCGGCCACGGGCGGGTCCTCCGGCATGTAGCGGTAGGCGAGCTGCACGTCGATCTCGCCGGTGCGCAACACCCGCAGTCCCTGCGCCGGTTCCAGTTCGAGCAGCCGCAGCACCGTCCCGGGATGGGCGGCGCGCAGCTCGGCGAGCACCGTCGGCAGAAGCCTGCTGGCCGCCGACGGATACACCCCGATCCGCACCTCCGGCACCCCCGACCCGGCCACCACGTCCACCAGCCGCCGGAAGTCCGCGGCGGCCGCGAGTACTCCGGCGGCACCGTCGGCGAGCGCACGCCCGGCGGCGGTCGGCGACACCCCGCCGCCCGGCCGCCGGGACAGCAGCTCCACCCCCACCTGCCGCTCCAGACGGCTCATCTGCTGCGACACCGCCGACGGCACGTAGCCGAGCGCGGCGGCCGCGGCGGTCATCGAGCCGTGCCTGAGCACGCTGATGAGGGTGTTCAGCAGCCGGGGGTCGACGTTCCGGCCGTCTGCCGGGTCTTCTATCTTGAGCGGTGCGCAGCGTCTGGGCCACCGCCGTGCAGTCACGGTGAGTGACGGGCTTGCCGACCTGGTTCTGTTCTCAAGACCGGACAGCGATCAGTCAGTACTGCGCGGCCCTTGTGAAACTGTGAGGGGCGCGGATCGTCGGCTGGTGGGCAGGGCTCTGAACGCCCGCCGGTATGCCTGGGGCGTCGTGCCGAGGTGTCGGGCGAAGTGGTGGCGGAGGTTGTCGACGGTACCGAAGCCCGTGCGGTGGGCGATCGCGGTTACTGGGTCGTCCGTGGTCTCCAGGTGGTGCTGCGCGAGCAGGACCCTCTGTCCGGTCAGCCATTGCAGCGGCGTGGTCCCAGTTTCCTGCCGGAAGCGTCGGGCGAAGGTCCGTGGGGAGAGGTGGGCACGGTAGGCCATTGCGTCGACGGTCAGGTCCTGGTCGAGGTTGGCTTCCACCCAGGCCAGGACAGGGGCGAGGGACCCGGTTCCCTCCCGGGGGAGGGGGCGTTGGCGGTACTGGTGCTGGCCGCCGTCCCGGTGCGGGGGTGTGACCATGCGGCGGGCGATTGCGTTGGCGACGGCGCTGCCGTGCTCCTTGCGGATGAGATGGAGGCAGGTGTCGACGCCAGCGGCGGTGCCGGCGCCGGTGATGACCGGGTCCTCGTCGACGTAGAGCACGTCCGACTCGACACGGGCACGCGGGTTGCGGCGGGCGAGTTCGTCGGTGTAGAGCCAGTGCGTGGTACAGCGTCGCTCGTCGAGCAGTCCGGCATCGCCAAGGAGGAAGGCCCCGGTGCAGATGCTCAGGACCCGAGCGCCACGCTTCACAGCAGCCCGCAGTTCCTCGGTCAGGTGGTCCGGCTGGCGCACATTGAGGTCGTAGGCCGGGACGCAGATGAGGTCGGCCGAGGCCAGCCGCTCCAAGCCGTGCCGGGCCCGCACCTCGAAGCCGTGGCGGGTCGGCACGCTGTCGCCGGTGGCCGAGACAAGAGCGAAGTCGTACGCGGGCAGCGCGTCGTCGCTGCGGTCGATCCCGAAGACCTCGCAGAACACGCCCAGCTCGAACGCGTGGGCACCCTGGAGGGCCAGGACGGCGACGTCGTGAAGCACAGGTTCCCGATCCCTTCTTACGACAGTGGCAGGAATTTCAGCTTACCTGACGTTTCTGCCACTCTCAGGTGGGAGCACCGGCCTGGAAGGCTCGCAGGCGTTCATCCATCCCGCGAACAGCTAGGCACAGCGCATGACCACGCAGACCCCCGCCACCAACGCCGCCCTCTCGTCACAGGCTGCCCAAGTCCTGCGTGGGCTCGCGCTCGACGAGGAGCTGAAGTGGCGCGTCCCAGGCGACCCGGTCCTTGGCCCTCTGGCCCGCAAAGTTGCGCGGCGGTACGTGGCCGGTGAAACCCTGCCCGACGCCCTGGATCGGGCGCAGCAGGTCCTAGCCGCCGGCCACCGCGTGAACGTGGAGTACATGGGCGAGAGCTGCCGCGACCCGCAGCGAGCCACGGAAGAGACCGACACGTTCCTCTCCGCAGCCCGTCTGCTGCCACCCGGGTGCTCGACCTCCCTCGACCTGTCCCACATCGGCCTCGCCGTCGATGCGGAGCTTGCCCTTGCCAACGCCTCCCGCATCGCCCAGGCCACCGCCGACACCGGGCGGGAGATGGTGATCTCGGCTGAAGGCTCCGACCGGACCGACGAGGTTCTTGCCCTGCACCGCAAGCTGTGCGAGCGGTTCGACCATGTGGGCATCACCGTCCAGGCACGCCTGTATCGCACCGCAGACGACCTGCCGGAGCTGCTTTCCCGTCCCGGCCGCATCCGCCTGGTCAAGGGCGCCTTCCTCGAACCTGAGGCCATCGCCCACCGGCGCGAGGCCCCGGCCCTGACCGCCGCCTATCTTGCGTATGCGCAACAGTTGGCCGACTCGGGCCATCTGTGCTCCTTCGCCACCCACGACTGGGATCTGATCAACCGCATTGACCAGCACCTCGGAGGGAAGGGCACCGATTCCGATCCTTGGGAGTTCGAGACCCTCCTCGGCCTCGGGCCCGACCGCCTCCAAGCCATGGCCGAGCGCGGCCACCCCACCCGGGAGTACATCGTCTTCGGCACGGAATGGTGGCTCTACGTCTGCAACCGCATCGCCGAAGACCCCCAGCGCCTGCTCCAAGCCCTCGTCGACGCGGCCGCATGACCACCACCTGATCCGGGCCCACGTCATGACGCCTGAGCACACTGCCCTGCGAAGCGCCACTGACCCGACGGCCAGAGCCGATCCGCCGCAACGTCGGCCCCGGGCCGCTGCTGCCTCGCCATCGAGCGCGTGATCATTTCTGTTCTCCGGGGAGAGATCAAGCAGGAGCCACGGGCTTGCCCAACGAAGCGACGTTGCTGCTCGACCTCGACGGGGTGTCTGTCATACGGGTCGAGCGGCGTGAGGACGGCACCCGCCGGGTGCATCTGGCCACGGCGGAGGAAGCGGCTCGGGCCTGCCCGGAGTGCGGCGCCTTCTCCTGGAAGGTGAAAGGCACGGCCCGGACCCGTCCTCGGGATCTTCCCTACGGGGAGCGCGGGCTGGTGCTGTTGTGGCACAAGCGCCGCTGGTGGTGCCGCGAGCCGAAGTGCCCGAGGAAGTCGATTACCGAGAGCGTCGCCCAGATACCGGCCGGGGCGCGGATCACCACCCGGCTGCGCCAGGCGGCCGGGCGCCGGGTGCGCGATGCCGGCTCCACGGTCATCCAGGCCGCCCGCGACCTGCACCCGTCCTGGCCGACGGTGATGAGGGCCTTCCGTGCATCGGCGCGCGAGGTCGTCGACGTCCCGCTGCCCGAGGTGAAGGTGCTGGGCGTCGACGAGACCCGGCGGGGCAGGACGAAGTGGGAGCAGGACCCCGACAGCGGCAAGTGGCGCCTGACCCGGGATCGGTGGCACACCGGGTTCGTCGACGCACTGGGCCACGGCGGGCTGCTCGGCCAGGTCGAGGGCCGCACCGTCGCCGACGTCCTGGCCTGGCTTTCCACCACACCGCTGACCTGGCGCAAGAACATCACCCACGTCGCCATCGACATGTCGGCCACTTACCGCGCCGCGATCCGCACCGGCCTGCCCGACGCCATCGTCGTGGTCGACCACTTCCACGTCGTCCAGCTCGCCAACAAAATGCTGTCCATGGTCAGGCGCCGCACCACCGCCGAGACCCGCGGCCGACCCGGACGGGCCAGCGACTCGGAGTGGAAGGCCAGACGACGTCTCCTGCGCAACCGCGAGGACCTCACCGATGAGCAGTTCGCGAAGATGTGGAACCCGCTGCTGGACGAGGGGCAGATCGGGCAGACGCTGCTGACCGCGTGGATCGCGAAGGAGAGCCTGCGCAATCTCCTCGCCCTGGCCAGCACCGGCGCCAACCGACACCAAGTCGGCCATGCCCGATGGAAGTTCCTCACCTGGTGCGCGGACTCGGGCATCCCCGAGGTCGTCCGGCTGGCCGTGACCGTGGACCGGTGGTGGGCGGAAATCGCCGCATTCCTCGACACCGGCCACAGCAACGCCAAAAGCGAGGGCATCAACCGCGTGATCAAGCTCGTCGCCCGCAACGCCTTCGGTTTCCGCAACGCAGAGGACCAACGCCTACGCACACGCTGCGTCACCACCCGCCGAGCCCGCGGACACCTCCGCACGCTCAACTTTGAAGACCCCGTCTGCCGTGCCGTCATTCATGATCCGTGAACGCCCGCTTTCCCAGTCTTCACTTCTCATGATGCCGGATGTACGGGACGCTGACCCGCAGCACCCGGCAGGAGCACCCGGCAGCAGCACCGGCAGGACAGGAAGCGAGAGGAGTCACCGCGATGACGACCCTGGACGTGAGCGCGATACGGGAGGCGTACCCCGCGCTCCGCGACGGCGCCGCCTACGTCGACGGTGCGGCGGGCACACAAGTGCCGGAGTCCGTCATCGAGGCGATCGCCGCCGCGTACCGGTCCGGCCTCGGCAATGTCGGCGGCCCCTTCGCGGCCAGCCACCGCTCCGGGGAGGTCGTCGACGAGTGCCGCCGCGCCGTGGCCGACCTGGTGGGCGGTGTCCCGGACGGCATCGTCCTCGGCCAGAACACCACCACCCTGGTCTACCGCTTCTCGCAGACCCTCGCCGCGACCTGGGTCCCCGGCGACGAGATCGTCCTCTCCCGGCTCGACCACGACTCGAACGTACGCCCCTGGATCCAGGCCGCCGCCCGCGCCGGTGCCGTCGTCCGCTGGGCCGAGGTCGACCCGGCCACCGGCGAACTGCCCGCCGAGCAGTACGACGCCCTCCTGAACGACCGCACCCGCCTCGTCGCCGTCACCGCCGCAAGCAACATCCTCGGCACCCGCCCCGACATCCCCGCCATCACCGCGAAGGCACACGCCGCCGGCGCCCTCACCTACATCGACGGCGTCCACGCCACCCCGCACGGGCCGGTGGACGTGAACGCCCTCGGCGCCGACTTCTTCGCCACCAGCGCCTACAAGTGGTCCGGGCCCCACATCGGCGCCGTCGCCGCCGATCCCGCGCTCCTGGAAACACTCCGCCCGGACAAACTCGCATCCTCCTCCGACGCCGTCCCGCACCGCTTCGAGACGGGCACGGCGCCCTTCGCCGACCTCGCCGGGGTCACGGCCGCCGTCGACCACCTCGCCGCCCTGGCGGGAATCCGCGAGGGCTCGCGCCGCGAACGGCTCCTCGCGACGATGGCCGCCGTCGAGACGTACGAGCAGGATCTCTTCGGCGTCCTCCTGCGCGGTCTGGAAGAACTCCCCGGCGTGACCCTCTACGGCAAGCCGGCCCGCCGCACCGCCACCGCCTACTTCCGCGTCGCCGGCCACACCCCCGCCGAGGTCGCCGGGCACCTTGCCGCCCGCGACGTCAACGTCTGGCACGGCCACAACTACGCCTGGGAGCTGACCGAGGTCCTGGGCCTGCGCGCCATCGGCGGCGCGGTCCGCGCGGGGCTCGTCCACTACAACGACCGCTCGGACGTCGACCGGCTGCTCGTGGCCGTCGCGGAACTCGACGCCGGCTAGTGCCGTTGCCACGCGGGCCCGTGCGTCCCCATATGTCCTTATTCATCTGTATCTGTCAGGTTTCTGGCACGCTTCTGTATGTCCGAGGACAACGCGCGGCGTACCCCTCCCGAACCGCTGTTGCAGGTGATCGCCAACCTCACGCGGTTCCACCGGGAGCATGAGCAGTTCTACTCACGCTCACCACTGCGGCGGGCCGGCGACCTCCAGGCCCACTCACGGGCCCTGAAGTCGCTGGCCGACCGGTGGACCGAGGCCGTCGCCGGTGAGGCCTCGGCGGCGAGTCCGTTCGCCGGTGCGGAGGACCTCAGCGCCGCCGGCCCTGTCGCCGCGTCGGGCATCCTCTTCATGGATGGCGAGGGCGAGGGCGAGGGCGAGCCCGCCGAACTCCTGCGGCTGAAACGGGAACTCGCGGTCCTTGCCGACGACAGCGAGCAGACCGGGCGTGGCCGGCGCACGCGATGGAGCAGGCATGGGAGGTGGCCGGGCTCCTGACCGCGTACCCGGCGCTCGCCGACCTGCTCGGGGAACGCCAACGGGATCATCGCCAACGACTGGCAGTCCGCGGACATGCTCGCGCTCGTCGCGCGGCTGCTGCGCCGGGCCCTCGATCTGCTGGCCCGCGTGGACCTCACGCCCGCCGGGCTGCGTGCCGACCTGCGCGGTGAGCGGGATGCCCCCGCATACCTCTACTCGGCTTCCGGACTGACGGACCGCGCGGCGGATCTCCTCGCCCAGTCGGCCGTCCCCGTCCACCAGAACGAACGGCGCCGGCGCGTCTTCGGCGAGCGCGTCCGCGCGCTGCGGTCCGGTGGACCGGGGACGGCAGTCGCTGGGCGCGCCCCGGGGCGGGGTTCCGCCGAGCGGTGTTGTGCAGCCGGGCCCCGGCCCGGTGCCTGCGGCAACGGCCCCGTGCGTGGGCCCGCGGCCCGGCCGGCCCCTGGCTCGTACGGTCCTGCTCGTACAGTCCTGGCTCGTACGGGCAGGGGGCCGGGGGCCGGATCTGTCACGCGGTCAGGGCCTGTCGGCGATCTCCACCCTCTCGGTGGCCGGCGCGGTGCCGTTCTGCTGCGGCGCCGTGTGCTTGCCGGCGACGCCCTTGAGGAGTTGTGCGAGGTCGACTCCCGTGGTGGAGCTGAGGAGTTCCATGCCCTGGGCGACGTTGTCGGCGACCGTGCGCGACAACTGGCCGGCGCCGTCGGTGGAGATGACCGTCATCTTGTCAATGGCGGACATCGGCTCGGCCGCCTTGCCGACCACCTGCGGCAGCACCTCGACCAGCATCTGCAGCACCGCCGCCTCGCCGTACTGCGCGAAGGCGTCGGCCTTCTTCTGCATGGCACCGGCCTCGGCGGAGCCCCGCGCGGCGATGGCCGCCGCCTCCGCGTCGCCCTCGATGCGTACGGCGTCGGCGAGCGCCGAACGGTGGGCCTTCTCGCCCTCACCGGTCAGCCGGGCCCGCTCGGCGGCCGCCTCGGCCTCCTTGACCAGTGCGATCCGACGGGCCTCCGCCTCCTGTTCGGCCCGGTAGCGAGCCGCGTCCGCGGGCTTGCGGACCTTGGTGTCGAGTTCCCGGTCGGTCAGCGCGGCCTGGCGCTGGGCGACCTTCTCCTGCTCGGCGAGGACTTCCTGCTGCCGCGCGGCCTCGGCGAGCGGCCCCGCGGCGTTGGCGCGCGCGGCCGCCTCGTCCGTCTCCGCCTTGATCTCCGCCTGCTTGAGGGCGAAGGTCCGCTGGGCGATCGCGATCTCCTCCTCGGCCTTCAGCCTGGCCTGCTCGGAGGCCCGCCGGGCCACGGCCTCGGCGATGTCGGCCTCCTGCTTGGCGCGGGCGGCCTCGGGCCGGCCCAGGTCCTCCAAGTAGGAGCCCTCGGTGGTGATGTCCTGGATCTGGAAGGCGTCCAGCACCAGTCCCTGCCCGGACAGGCTCGCCTCGGCCTCTTCGGCCACCTGCCCGGCGAAGGCCGCCCGGTCGCGGATGATGTCCTCGACCGACATCCGGCCGACGATCGAGCGCAGCGCTCCGGACAGCACCTCCTGGGTGAAGCCGACGATGCCGTTCTGCTGCTGGAGGAACCGCTGGGCCGCGGCGCGGATGGAGTCCTCGGTGCCGCCCACCTTGACGATGGCGACGCCTTCGAGGTGTGCCTTGACCCCGCGCAGAGTGACCGCGCCGCGCACGGCCACGGGGATGTGCCGACTGGACAGGTCCAGCGTGAACTTCTGCTGGACGAACGGCACGACGAACACGCCGCCGCCGACCACGACCTTCTGGCCGCTGTTGTCGGTGAAGACGCGCCCGGTCTCCGGGTCGGTGGACTTCTTGCCGCGCCGCCCGGTGACGATGAACGCCTCGCTGGGTCCCGCGACCTTGTAGCGAGTGATCACCACCAGGCCCAGCAGGACAAGGAGTACGACGACTCCGATCACGGCGATCAGTACTGGACTCATGTCGAAAAACCCCCTCAGCCCTCCCGGGGGACGGCGGATCGAGTGTGCGGACGTGATGGTCGGGTGAGTGGACGTGCGGATGGACGAGCGGGTGTACATGCACGTGGACGTGCGGGCGGACGTGCGGGCGGACGCGCGGGCGGACGTGTGGGGAGGCGGCTCAGCGCTCGACGGGGCGGACCGCGACGGAGGTCGCGGACAGAACCCCCTCCACCCAGACCTCGGTGCCCCCGGCCACGGGCCCCTCGCTCCTGGCCGCGAGTTTCAGCGGCTGCCCGGCCAGGTACACCAGCACCTCGCCGTATCCACCGGCCGGGATGGCCGTGACCACGGAACCCGCGCTGCCGACCAGGTCGCCGCTGCTCGGGGCGGCCGCGGAGCGGTCCCGCATCAGGGCACGACTGAGCCGGTACGCCGCCCAGCCGGCACCGGCGCCCGCCGCCACCCCGACGACGGTGGCGCCGACGGTTCCCAGGCCGGTGGTGCCCAGCACGATCGCCCCGCTGAAGCCCAGCATCGACAGGAAGCCGGCGACGACGGGCAAGGAGAGCAGCCCGTCGAACATCCCGTCCAGTACACCGTCGAGCACGCCTTCGAGCAGCCCGTCGAAGAGCAGCGAGAGGGCGAGCAGCGCGAGCCCGGCGATGCCGAAACCCAGAAACCACGACATGCCCGCCCCCTCCATCCGCAGCCCGGTTCTCCTGGCCGCGCCGACCTTCTCACAGAGGTGAGCGACACCACATTGCCCGTTCCCGGCAGTCTTCCCCCCTTCTCGATGCCGTCTGCGGACGCCCGGGCCGCATGACACCGGCACCGTCAGGCGGACGGGCCGCCCCTTCAGCGCTCCGTGCGCGGGCCGCGCATGGAGGCGCCCCTGAAGAGCAGCGCGGCCGACACCAGCGGCGCGATCCACAGCGCGGCGAGGAGGGTGTGATCCGCCCCCGCACAGGAAGGCGCCGAACAGCAGGAGCAGGATCGTCAGCGGCGCCTCCCAGCCGCCGTACCGGCAGCGCTCGCGCGCCGGACCGGTTCTCTCCGCGGCCCTCATGGACGTCCCCCCGGGAAACCCGCACGGGCGTGCCGGCCGCTGCGGTGGCATCGTCACCGTAGAGCGCCGGGTGCTCACCGTCGATGCCGGGTTCCGGCAGCAAAGGGCCGCTTCCGATGCCCGGTCGGCCCGGAGGGTTTCCGTGAGCTGTCCCCAGGGCTGCCGACGTGGCATAAGCGCCCTCGGACTGGCGCTGGGCGTCGTGCTGCCGCTGCTGGTCAACCGGCTGGTGCGGTTCCGGCTGCTGGGCGCCGAACCCAAGCTGCAGCCCCTGCTGCCGCTCGCGACCGGGATCATCCTCTACGCCGCCTGCCACCTCACGCACGCCAACCCCTACCTCGCCGCCTTCTCCGCGGGCGCGGTCCTGGCCTCCGTGTCGCCCGAGTCGAAGCAGGTCTTCGAGCCGCTCGGCGAGGCGCTGGCGGAACTGGCGAAGTCCGCCGCGCTCCTGGTCTCCGGGGCGCTGCTGACGCCGCGGCTGTTCGGGGACCTGTCCTTCGGCGGCTACGTGGCCGTCGTCCTGGCGATCGTGCTGATCCGGCCGGCCTCCCTGCTCATCTCTCTGCTCGGCACCCGGATCGAGCGCAAGGAGAAACTGGTCGCGGCCTGGTTCGGCCCGAAGGGCTTCGCGTCGGTCGTGTACGGGCTGCTGGTGCTCCAGTCCGGGATCCCGCAGGGGGAGGAGGCCTTCACCCTGATCGCGGTGTGCATCGCCTTCTCGACCGTCGCGCACAGCAGCACGGACGTGCCGATCGCCCGGATCTTCCACGTCGACGAACTGGCGGGCATCCCCGGCGGTCACGACGACAGGACGAGTGAAGCGCCCGGCGAGACGCTCGGTGTCCCCGCCTGAGCGGGTGCGGGAACCGAGCGGTCGGAAGGAGGGGCCCGTACGGGCACACCGGGGTCCGCGCCGCGCCCTCCGTCGCGCCCGGCAAGCCCCGGCACGACGCACACCGGGTCCGGAGCGCCCCTCCCCGCGTTGGATCTTGACCGTGTCTGGTGGATGCTTGGCGGAACACGGGCGGTTCGAGCGGAAGAAGGACAAGGAGTGACGGGACGGGCGGCGCGGCTGTGGCAGTCGCTGTTCATGGCGCATCCCGCCAGGACCGTGGTCATGGCCTTCGCTGCGGCGATCCTGCTGGGCACGGTCCTGCTCGCCCTTCCGGCGGCCGCGCAGGAGGGCACGGGGACCGGCCTGGTGACCGCGCTGTTCACGGCGACGTCGGCGGTCTGTGTCACAGGCCTCGCGGTCGTGGACACCGGCACCTACTGGAGCGGCTTCGGCGAGGGGACGATTCTCGCGCTCATCCAGGTCGGTGGCTTCGGCATCATGACCACGGCCTCGCTGCTGGCCCTGCTGGTCTCGGGCAAGCTGCGGCTGCGGATGCAGCTCACCGCGCAGGCGGAGACGAAGAGCCTCGGCATCGGCGACGTACGGCGCGTGCTGCTCGGCGTCGCGGGATCCACCCTGGCCGTGGAGCTGGCCGTCGGGGCGTTCCTGGCGCTGCGCTTCCGCTTCGGATACGGCCGGTCCGTGGGCGACGCCACCTACCTGGGGTTCTTCCACGCGGTCTCGGCGTTCAACAACGCCGGGTTCGGGCTGCACGCCGACAGCCTCACCCGGTACGCCCAGGACCCCTGGGTAACCCTGCCCATCGCCGTGGCGGTCATCCTGGGCGGCCTGGGATTCCCGGTGCTGCTGGAACTGCTGCGCCACCGTGAGCGGCGACGCGGCACGGGCCGGCGCAACTGGTCCCTGCACACCCGGCTGACGCTCGTCACCACCGCCGTGCTGCTGCTCGTCGGGACCGTGCTGACCTGCCTGCTGGAGTGGACGAACGAGGAGACACTCGGCCACTTCGACTGGCCGGCCAAACTCCTGAACGGCTTCTTCCACTCGGCGATGACCCGCACCGCGGGGTTCAACGCCGTGGACGTCGGCGCGATGACGGACGCGACGCTCCTCATGACGTGCATGCTGATGTTCGTCGGCGGCGGCAGCGCCGGCACCGCGGGCGGCATCAAGGTCACCACCTTCTCCCTGCTGGCCGCCGCCATGCTCGCCGAGGTGCGCGGCGAGCCCCAGTCCGTCGTGATGGGCCGCCGTATCGCCCCGCACGCGCTGCGCCAGGCGCTGACCGTGGCGCTGGCCGGCATCGGCTTCGTCATGACGGCGACCCTCGCCCTGCTCACCGTCGTCGACAAGCCCTTCGAGTCCGTGCTGTTCGAGGCCGTCTCCGCGTTCGGCACCGTGGGCTTGTCCACCGGCATCACCGCCGACGTCCCGGCGGTGGGCCAACTGATACTGATTCTGCTGATGTTCGTCGGCCGGCTAGGACCCATCACTCTGGTCTCGGCCCTCGCCCTGCGCGAACGGACCCGCCGCTACCAGCTACCCGAGGAGCGACCTGTCATTGGGTGACTTCCTGCATTCCGTGCGCCGCCTGCGCCGCAAGCGGTCGGCCGCCGACCGGGCCCCGGTCCTCGGCGACCAGCGGGTCGCCGTCATCGGCCTGGGCCGGTTCGGCAGTTCCCTGGCCCATGAGCTGATGCGGCGCGGCTGGGACGTCCTCGGGGTCGACACCGACCCGGCTCTCATCCAGAGGATCAGCGACGACCTGACGCACGCCGCCGTCGCCGACTGCACCGATCCCGAAGCGCTGCGCCAGCTCGGCGTGCACGAGTTCGCCAGCGCGGTGGTGGGCATCGGCACCGACGTCGAGGCGAGCATCCTGATCACCTCCAACCTGCTGGACGCGCAGGTGTCCAACATCTGGGCCAAGGCCATCAGCCGCCAGCACGGCCAGATCCTCGAACGCCTCGGCGCCCACCACGTGGTCCTGCCCGAGCACGACATGGGCGAGCGCGTCGCCCACCTGGTCACCGGCCGGATGCTGGACTTCATCGAGTTCGACGACGACTACGCGCTCGTCAAGACGGTGGCGCCCGCGGTGGTCACCGGTGTCACCCTGGGGCACAGCCTCGTGCGCAGCCGGTACGGCGTGACGGTCGTGGGGATCAAACGCCCGGGTGAGGCATTCACCCATGCCACCGCCGAGACGGTCGTCGAGAAGGGTGACGTCATCGTCGTCACCGGCAAGACCCGGGCTGTGGAAGCCTTCGCCGAACTGAGCTGAATACGGGGGACCCTGTGACGCAGTGGGAGACGGACGACGACTACCTGGACGGATACGCCGGCATCATCAAGGAGGCCGCGGCGACCGGCCGCCGGCTGAACCGGGACGAGATCGAGTCGCGCCGGGTGCTGGGGGAACGCGCGGCCGAGGCCGGCCTGAGCCTTCGCTCGCTGGTCGGCGCGCACCTCGCGGCGACCCGGGCGGCATGGTCGGAGGCCGTCGGCGCGACCGCCTCGGCGGACAGCGCCCTGGCCGCCGTGGAGCAGGCCGTCGACGCCTTCGCCGAAGGACATGAACGCGCCCAGCGGTACGCCGTACGGAAGGAGGAGGCCGCCCGGCGCGAGTTCATCGACGACCTTCTCTACGGCCGCAGCGACCTGGGCCGGCTGGCCGAACGCGCCGAGCGTTTCGGCCTGCTGCTCTCGCACGCCCACGCGGTCGCCGTCGCCCAGGGCTCCGACGCGTACGCCGAGGCCGATCCCGTGCTGCGCACCGTCGAACGAGCGGTCACCGGACGCTTCGGCGACCGGCGCATCCTGCTCACCACCAAGGACGGCAGGCTGATCTGCGTAGCCCCCGGGAACCAGAACGACGTGCTCACCTACTTCGCCGAGCAGGCCCACGCCGCCACCCGCGGCGGACCCGTCGCGATAGGCCGCCCGCACCCCGGGGCCGGCGGCGTCGTCCACTCCTACGAGGAGGCGCTGAACGCCCTCGACCTGGCGCGCCGGATGAACCTGGACGAGCCCGTCCTCCACGCCGCCGACCTGCTGGTCTACCCGGTCCTCACCCGCGACCGGCAGGCCATGGCGGACCTCGTGCGCACCGCCCTCGGCCCGCTGCGGCGGGCCCGCGGGGGGCCGGAGCCGCTCCTCGAGACGCTCACGGTCTACTTCGACTCCGGCTGCGTCGCGGCCGAGGCGGCCCGCAGGCTCAGCCTGAGCGTGCGGGCCCTGACCTACCGCCTGGCACGCATCTACGAGCTGACCGGATCCGACCCGGCCGACGCCGTGCAGCGCTACACGCTCCAGACGGCGGTGATCGGCGCCCGGCTGCTGGACTGGCCCGCCAAGGACCTCTAGGCCCAGCGCCAGCGCGCGCCGGAAGGCGGCTCAGTCCGCAGTGTTGATCATCGAGCCGGCGGCGAAGGAGAGGTAGTGCCACAACTGCTGCTCGTGCTCCGGAGAGAGGCCGAGCTCCTCGACCGCCACCCGCATGTGCTTCAGCCAGGCGTCATGGGCGGCCTGGTCGACGGTGAACGGGGCGTGCCGCATGCGCAGCCGGGGATGGCCGCGCCGCTCGCTGTAGGTGCGGGGGCCGCCCCAGTACTGGATGAGGAAGAGGACGAGGCGCTCCTCGGCGGGGCCGAGGTCCTCCTCCGGGTACATGGGCCGGAGCAGAGGATCCTCGGCGACGCCCTGGTAGAAGCGGTGGACGAGCCTGCGGAAGGTGGGCTCGCCACCGACCTGCTCGAAAAAGGTCTGCTCCTGGAGAGTGCCGCGCGGAATCTCGTTCACCCCACCATGGTCTCAGACGCCGCGGCGGAGGACCGGGGTCCTAGGACCACTCGCCCCTCACCGCCGGGCACCGCACAGTGGAGGTATGTCCGGAGTGCGTGCCGGAGCCCGTACGGGTCCCGCCACCGAGATCGCCGCCACCCGCGCCCGTGCCGCGCTGGTGCGGCGGCTCGTCGCGGACGGCGCGCTGCGCGATCCGGTCTGGCGGGCGGCGTTCGCGGAAGTGCCCAGGCACCTGTTCGTGCCGTCCTACTACGTGGCGACCCCCCGGGGATACGAGCGGCGGTGGGGCGAGGACCCGGACCCGGCGCGGTGGGAGCGCTGGCTGGAGGGGGTCTACGCCGACGAGCCGCTGCTGACCCGGCTGCGGGACGGGGAACAGATCGTCACCAGCAGCCAGCCCTCGCTCATGACGAGGATGCTGGAGGCGCTGGAGGCGCGGGACGGGCAGAAGGTGCTGGAGATCGGGGCGGGCACGGGATACAACGCCGCGCTGCTCTGCCACCGTCTCGGCGAGCGCCGGGTGACCACCGTCGACCTCGACCCCGCGATCACCGAATCGGCCGGGAGCCACCTCGCCGCCGCTGGGTACCGCCCGGCCGTGGTCACCGGTGACGGCGTCCTCGGCGTACCGTCCCGGGCCCCGTACGACCGGATCGTCGCGACCTGCGCGGTGCCGTCCGTGCCGCCGGCCTGGCTCGCCCAGTGCCGCCCGGGCGGGTTCGTACTGGCGCCGCTGTCCACCGGGGTGCTCGGCCTGCGGGTAGGGGACGCCGGGCACGCGGAAGGCCGCTTCCTGCGGACGCCGGCGTACTTCATGCCGCTGCGCGGGGGCGATGGCGGGGGACAGGGAGCCACGCCGCCACCCCCGGCCGGCCTGCGGGGCCGGCAGGCCGATGGCGAGGCACTGCGCTTCCTGCTGACGCTGACAGCGGGCCGGCTCGACCCGAGCGAGGCGACGGAGCTGTGGCTGCGGGAGGGCAGGCCCGGGAGGGCCCGGTTCGGCGTGACCGTGAGCGGGGCGGAGCAGTGGGCCTGGCTGGACGACCCGGGCGGCCTCTACGCCTGGCCACTGGGCGCGGGCCGCGGATGAACGGGCGGCGGACGAACGGGCGGCCCCGGGCGGCCAGCTCGCGGTGCGATGCGGGCCCGTCGGCACGGGGCAGAGGCTCGGCGCGTCCGCCCTTGCGCCCAGCGGCGGGGTTGCAGGTGGCGGCGTGCGGGGCGCCGTCCCCTCGCGTGCCCGGGCCGGGGCACGCGAGGGGACGGGGCGGGGGCCGTCAGCCCCGGCGGACCGTGATCGTCGTCCAGGCGCCCACGTGGACCTGGTCGCCGTCCTTCAGCGGGACCGGCACGAACGGCTGGATCGGGTCCTCGGCGCCGTTGATCGTCGTGCCGTTGGTCGAGTTCTGGTCGACGACGGCCCAGGAGCCGTCGCCCTGCTGGACCAGCACCGCGTGCTTGTGCGAGACGCCCGGGTCCTCCGGCGGCACCGCGAGGTCGATGTCGGGCGACTCCCCGGTGCTGTGCCGGCGGCGGCCGATGGTGACCTGGTTTCCGGTGAGCGGGAGGTGCTGCTCGGGGGAGTAC
>NZ_JAAAXQ010000003.1 GCF_009916105.1 Streptomyces sp. GC420
TCCCCGCCCCCACCGCGCTCCTCATCCGCCCCGACGGCCATGTCGCCTGGGCCGCTGACGCCGGCGCGCTCGACGCCTCCGCGCTCCGGACCGCCCTCGGCACCTGGTTCGGACCGGCCCTCCAGCGGTGAGGCGCCGCCAGAAGTCACCGGTTCACGGCGGCGAACCCCCATGCTCGTCGACAACGGGCATGGAGGTTCAGCCGTCCACCCGGTGTCAGGGAGACGGGGTGCAGTACTCCGCGTTCACGATGGGGAGGATGGTCTCCGCTCCCCAGTTGGCGTTGTAGTCGAGCGTGAGTTGGTGGCGGCCGTCCTCCGTGGTGGCGGCCAGTGTCAGCCACCCCGCCATGCCTCCGTCGTGGTACCAGAGGGTGGTGCCGCAGCCCAGCTCGAACCGTTCGATGCCGAGGCCGTAGGACGCGCCCGGGAAATCGGGGTTGTCGACGGTCGTCTTCATCTCCTTCAACTGCCGCGGCGGCAGCAGCCTCCCGCGCATCAGGGCCCCGTAGAACCGGTTCAGATCCGCCGCGCTGGAGATGATGTCGCCGCTGCCCCAGCCCTGTGACCCGTTCACCTCGGTGACGTCGTCGATCCGGTCCGGCTGTGAGGGGAAGAGCCTGGAGTAGCCGCGGCTGCTCGGCCGGGGCAGACGGACGCCGTTCCCGGGATGGGACGTCGCCTTGAGCCCCAGGGGTCCGATGATGCGGTCACGCACCTCGTCCTCGTACGATCTGCCGCCGACCTTCTCGACGATCAGCGCGGCCAGGACATCGTTGGTGGTGGAGAAGGAGTGCCTGGCACCGGGCGCGAACAACGGCTCGTGGGAGAGGGCCACCTTCACGCGCTTCTCCGGCGTCAGGGTGTCGTACCGGTGCTGGAGGTAGCCGTCGCCCTCCAGGTACCTCTCGCCGTACGCCTGGTCGGCGAGGTAGTCGAACAGGCCGCTGGTGTGGTTGAGAAGCTGCCGCACGGTGATCTGACGGCCGGCGTTGCCATTGCCCGACACCAGGCCGGGCAGGTGACGTTCCACGGTGTCGTCGAGACCGAGCCGCTTCTCCGCCTCCATCTGAAGCAGGACCGTCGCCACGAACGTATTGGTGATACTGCCGACGCGGAACCGGTCGTTCTTACCGCGCGGCGCACCCGTCTTCAGGTTCCCCACGCCCGACGCCGACTTCCAGACCCCGTCGGCGTCGCGTGCTTCGGCGGTGATACCGGGAACGCCTGCCTGCACGGCCGCGTCCATCGCCAGCTGTGTCGCTCGATGCTCAACCGCCGTGGAGGCCGTGTCCCGCGACGCCTGCACGGGACCCGTGAAAGCGGTGACCGCCATCGCAACCACCGCCAGACCGACCACGCCGGTCCTTGATCTCTTCCGTATCGTCATTCCGCACTCCTGTGAGTCGTCCGTAAGCCGTACTCGTCGACCGCCTGCCCATTTTCCAGAATTTCCCCAGAGGGCCGAATGAAATTTTTACGCACGGCCATCATTCTTTTCCTTCATTGCGCCGGAGACGGCGACAGGCCATGATGGAGAACCCGATTGTCCCGTCGACAGGACACCACGAAGGATTCGTAGACTATTCGCCCCATTCCCCCAGCGCCTTATGAAAGGTGAGTACTGTATGTTCGTCCCCAGCCAATACCGGGAACCGGATGTTTCATGGATGGTCGACCTGATGCGCGGCAACCCTCTGGCGCTGATGGTGAGCAACGGAACTCCCGCTGACGGACCGTACGCCACCCACCTTCCGGTCATCACCGATCCTCAGTGGGAAGGGCCGGCCGCCTCGGACTTGGCCGACATGCCCTTGCTGGGTCACATGAACCGAGCCAATCCGCACTGGGCGACGCTGAACACCGGGTCGATGATCCTGCTGGCGTTCACCGGTCCTCACGCTTACGTCTCACCCACCGTCTACGACATCACGCCGGCCGCACCGACATGGAACTTCACCTCGGTGCATGTGCACGGAGTAGTGGAAAAGATCGAGTCGGCGGAGGAGACACTGGGCGTCGTGCGGGCGACAGTGCAGGCATTCGAGAAGGAATTCGGCGACAGCTGGGACATGAGCGAATCCATCGGCTATTTCCGGAAGATAGTACCCGGCGTGGGCGCTTTCCGTGTCCGGGTCACCAAAGCCGAGGGAATGTTCAAGCTCAGCCAGGAACAGCGCCCCGAGATTCGCGAACGGGTCGTCCAGTCGTTCGCCGGGCGCGGATGCACCCGCCACGCGCAGACGGCGGATCTCATGAGCCGCCTGTCGTAGCGGTCTTTCCGGTGTTCCGGGGTCCGCACCCCAAGGGGTGCGGACCCCGCAACTTTCACTGCGCCGGACGGACACCGAGGTGTGCCTCCAACGCGCTCGCCGTACGGGCAGGCGGCCGGTCCACCTCTTCGAGCAGCTGCTTGGCGGCGGCGTCGAGCGTGGCCGTCACCCACTCCCCCAACTCGGCGCCGGCATGGGCCGCCGCCTTGTGCCACCACTGGAGCCGGTTGTCGGGCACGGCGAGCCGACGCATCGTCGCCACGGCGCTCGTCCGCTGTGAGGTGCCCTCGCGCTCCGCCCGAATGGCATCGCGCAGTTGTTTGGTGTTCCACTTCATCCGCTCGGCACGATCGAGCCACGTCTCCTGCTCGTCGACGGGCAGGGACGCCAGTTCCGCGTGGTGCTGGAAACTGAGCGCGGGCCGCCGCCGGTGCAGTTCGAACCGCCGGGAGACCCAGGCGTAGTTGCGCAGCGTCTGGTACTGGAGGCCGGCCGCGCGAATACCGCGGTCATAGCGGTCGGCGTATTGGTCCTTGCCGTAGATGAGCCAGTCCCCGAGCCACCAGGACGAGGAGTTGAGCAGCCCGGAAAGCTGACGCCCGGCGCGCTCCCACTCTTCGAAGGAGAGTCCTACGGGTATGTGCAGCCCCACCTTTGTAGTCAGTACCTGGTCGCGCCGCGACTCCGCCCCGGAAGTCTTCCGGGTCCTCGACATGGTCTCTGTGGTCTTGCCGAATATGAGCGCCTTGGAGTCTCTGTGTTCCTCGGCCTGATTCGTCATCACGCCTCCGTGGCAACGCGCGTATAAACCGGACCGTTCGCGATGGCTTCCCATCAAATACAGAAAGCGTTCACCCCCGTTCTTTGCGCAGGCATGCCCAGGGCAGCGACCACCGCTCGCAGATATATTCGGATGACCCGAACGAACCGGCCAATGCACGGTTTCCTGTCGAGGTCGAGATGGCCGACCGCCGCGCTCCCGAGTAGATCCCGACAATGATGCCCAGTTCAAGGATCTTGGCGCCGTCGAACACTACTTTGCAGAGTTCGAACCTCTTAATGAAATCTTAGCGCCCCAGTTCGCTGAATGGCGTGATTTGAGGGGATACTCAGAGCCTGCAACGCTCTAAGTCGGCCACGTCGAGTGCCACCGCCAATCGCCCCACCGAAACCGAATCGCCCCGCATCCTTGCAGGTCATAGCCTTATGACCGCAACACTCGAACACCGCGGCCGAGGGCGGGATGAGCCACCCGCGCAAGAAAGCAAGGGTCCCACCCGAGAAGACATGAGCGGAATCCAGCCATTATCCTGTCGCCTCGCGCTCCGGGGCTTGGGCTGCGTTCTGGGAAGTGGTGTACGGGCTCCCACCCGAACCGGGCGTATGCCCCGGCGTCGGAGTGGGTGCCCGGATATGAGAACGGCCACCGGCTGATCTTCGAGATGTCGAAGGCTCGAAGGAGATCAGCACGATGACCGCACCAGACTGTCTGCCCCTGCACACCATCGCGGAAGACAACCTCGCCGCAGCGAGTCCCGATCTGCTGCGCGGTTCAGGCGGCCTCCACTGTCTGAAGGGTGACTTGGTAGCCGAGTTGGTTGAGCCGGCTCACCAGGCGTCGGCTCTGCCGGGCGCGGGTGTGCTGGTGGTGGCAGGCGGTTTCGCACTCGGCCGGTGATACATGGCCGAGAGCCCCGTGGAGTCGGCGGTGGTTGTACCAGTCGATCCACTCGGCGGTGGCCGACTCGACGTCCGTGAAGTTCTTCCACGGCCCACGGCGGTTGATCAGCTCGGTCCTGAACAGACCGATGGTGGACTCGGCGAGGGCGTTGTCATACGCATTGGCGACACTGCCGGTCGAGGGGAGCCGGCCTGAGCCAGGCGCTCGGTGAAGGCGGTCGAGGTGTACTGCCCGCGTCCGAGTGGTGTACCAAACCCCCGGCCATTCGGCCGGTAGCCGCGCTGCCGCAAGGCTTGCTCGACCGCGTCCGGGACCAGGCTCGTGTGCCTGCTCATCGATGCCTTCCACCTCAGGATCCGCCGGGAGAAGGCATCAACGCAGAACGCAACGCAGACGGTGCCGGCCCAACAGGGCACGTAGGTGAAGTCCGCTGCCCACAGCCGGTCCCGGCCTGCCGCATGGAAGTCGGATCAGCGCGGCGGTCGGGGGGGCGAGTTCCACTGGGCAGGCGTGGACGCATCCTTCCAAGGACCAGTGCCCTCTACCGAACCCGGAACGGTTCATCATCGAGTGTCCGTCGATACACCATTTCCGCGGACGTGACCTGGCTATGTGTCGGTCGAGGCGCCAAGGCCGGCTCAGGCAACGCCAAAGCAAGCCGGAGAGAGTGACACCGCGCTGAGGTGCGCCCTAGACTTCTCCCCCAACGCTCAGTAACGTCGGGGGAGTTATTAGCGGCATGGATACGGTCCAATCGGATGGCTCGTCGTCTTCACGCCACGCGACTTGCGCCGACGATCCCGAGTTAGCCCTGGACCTATACAGCAGAACGATCTTCAAGAGCCTGCGCCGAACCGATCAACGCAAGTGGGCACATGCCTATCTGAGAGGTCTGCTCGTCACATCGGGCAAGAAGTCGGTGCGCCGAATCGCCACCGCGATCTCCCGCGACCCGTCCGTCGTGCAGTCGCTGCGCCAGTTCGTCAGTCTCAGCCCGTGGGACTTCGACGAGGTCATGGCGGAACTCACCCACTGGGTGACGCAGCATCGCCCCGCCGCTGTCTGGTCCATCGGCCGGGCTGTTCTGCCCAAGCGCGGTGACCGGTCCGTGGGTGTCCATCGCTACTTCGACCTGTCCTCGGGCCGTACGCTGAACTGCCAGCTGGGGCTGGGGGCCTTCCTGTGCGTGGACGGCGCTCAAGTTCCCGTCGACTGGTGCCTGCACTTGCCGACGACCTGGACACGGGAACCCGACCGCCGCGCGGAGGCCCGCATACCGGAATCCGAGCAGTACCGGCCGCTGTGGGCGCAAGCACTCCGACTCGTCGAACGGCTGTCGGCTCGCACGGGCTCCTCGTCCTCCGTCGTCCTCGTCGACATGAGCGACGAACCCGACGTGGGGTATCTGCTGCACGGACTCACCAAGCGCCGCCGCGATTTCGTCGTCGCCGTGCCGCCGCACCTGGCGGTGCTGCCCGCGGGCGAGAAGGCCCCGGCGCCGGTGAGCGCGAGGACCCTGGTCCACGCGCGGAGCCAGGGGACGGCCGTCGTCTCCCTGCCGGACGGACAACAGCCCAGCACACCATTCCAGACGTCGCTCGTTCATCTGCCAGGCAGCTCCCAGGGGCGCTCCCCCGGCCCTCTCTACCGGCTCTTCACCGAGGTGGGCCGCAACTGTCCCCGCCCACTGTGGCTTACCAGCCTCGCCCACCACGCCGTCGCGGAGGTCGGCTCGATCGCCGCGTTCCAGAGCGGGACGGCGGCCGTGATCGGTTCAATGGAGCAGGACTTCGGGCTGCTGGACTTCGAGGGCCGGTCGTTCCCCGGCTGGTACCACCACATGGCCCTCGTCTCCGCCGCGTACGCCTTCCAGCGCCTGCACGGGCTCACCTCCGTGGCGTCACGCTCACGGCACAGCCAGTGCCACAGCCTCGCGGCGCGCGACTTCTGCCCCATCGGGGGGCCGGTTCCGGACGCGAGGACGACGACCGGGCGGGCGACGGAAGAGCCGAAGATTGCGAGTCCTGATCCGTCGGCATGAGAGCACTTTCCTCGTGCAGGCTACAGGGGCGCGGCCGAGGGCTGTGGTTTCCGCCGCGTGGGGCTGTCCCGCCGGCGGGACAGCGGCTCGCCATCCCGGCGCCGGCGTTGTCTTGTCCGGCTGACCCGCTTCCGTGAACGTAGAGATAATTAAACAGCGTTAGAAGCTCGGCGGAATGAGCGGACGGCCAATGAAATCCTCAGGGCTCGTTTCCGGTCAGCGAATTGTGGCTTACTCGCCATTGTCACGCGGAACGGTCATCTGTACCGTCCTATTCAGTGATTCGAGTCGAGGAGGAACATGGACGACGACGTCACCGAAGGCCTGCTACCAGTGCTTCCAGAGCTCAGTCGCCTGCTACCAGACCTACGCGGAATGGACATCACAAGCCTGCTGACCGACTATGCGCGCATGGCAAAGATCGTGTCAGTGGTAGACGCCGCCCGATTCCTGGAAGAGCATTTCGCGTCGGCGCAGAACCTCGGTGGCCGGGAGAACCTCCTTCGGCATGCCTGCCTCTCGGTGAGGATAGACGGCGACGTGCTGGAGTTCGGTGTGATGGGTGGGCAGACATTGGCCATCCTCTGTGAGGAGTTCGAGGATCGCACTGTGCACGGGTTCGACTCCTTCAAGGGGTTGCCCGAGGACTGGACCCACGACAGTCCGGTCGGCACCTACAGCACCGAGGGGAGGCTACCGACCGGCCTTCCGTCCAATGCAAAGCTCCACGTCGGCTTGTTCGAGGACACGCTGCCCAAGTACCTGGCCGGCAACGACGAGCCGGTTGCTCTCCTGCACATTGACTCGGACCTGTACTCCAGCGCCCACACGGCCCTGTTCGGACTTGCCCCACGGCTGCGGGCGGGGTCGATCATCGTTTTCGACGAGTTCCTCAACTACCCCGGCTGGCGCCAGCACGAGTACCGCGCCTTGATGGAGTTCGTCGACGCGTTCGACGTCAAGTTTCGCTACTTCTCTTTCGCATCGAGCTATCTGTCCGTCGCAGTGCAGCTGGACTCTGCGCCCAAGGTCAGCTGACTTGCGCAAGCGATATCGTGGGGCCGGTTGGTGAGGCGGGGTCACGGTCGCCGACGCCACGGGCGGGGTCGTGCGGCAGTACGCGATCGTATGAGCCCGGCCGGCTGAGGTCTCGCCTCTTCAATCAGCAACGCTTCCGTTCACGGGACTTCCGCTCCGCAACGAGGGGCGCAGAGCTGGTTCCGAACAGCCCGCCGCTTCGAACACGACGCCTCGAGCCGCCCGATCCCGATGGTCGATGACGTGTCACACGCCCGGGCACCGCCGCACCGACCAGGCTGCGGGCCGCTGCTGCGCACCCGCGAAGACCGCCGACCGGCGAACGCATGCTCCGGGCCGCCGTCCACAGCTCGTCCCGCCCCGGGGCGGCCTCCTCCCGACCGCCCTGGAGTGCGCTGCCGGCGGTGGCTGACGCGAGCTCCGCCCGCGGCTTGCTTGGGCACGGTCACCGTCGAGCAGGCGTTTCCTGAGCCCGCATTGTTGCCGGACCGTCCTCCTGGCGTCAGCCCCGACTCTTGATGGGCGAGTTGACGTGGGCGGATGCCCGCCGGCCCTCTTGCCTCGTCATGGCGCAACACTTCCGGCACGCATGTCACTCAGCGCCGCCGCGATCACCTTGATGCCGGCGGCGATGGTGTCCGGATCGGGAGTGATGCTGATCCTGAAGCACTGCTGAGGGTGGCGTCCGAGGCCCTGGCTGTGCTCGACGTCGGTGAAGAAATGCCGTCCCGGTACGACGAAAACGCCCCTGCGCTTGAGCGTCCCGTACAGACGGAGGTCGTCGAACCACTCCTCGTCCACCCAGACCCAGCAGAACATGCCCCCTTCGGCGGCGTGCAAGTGCCAGGAAACGTCCTCCGGCAGTGCCCCCGCCAGCAGCGACTCGACGAACTTCCTGCGCTCGGCGTAGAAGGGGCCGATGACCGACGCGACCAGCGTGTCGAGAACGTCGGACCGCAGCGCGTGGGCCAGTGCCGACTGCACCAGCTGGGGGGCGTGCAGCGCCGAGTTGGACAGGAACGAGACGATGGGATCGATGTGCCGCTCGTCGGCCACGGCGAAGCCCAGGCGCTCTCCGGGAAGCCCGGCCTTCGAGACCGAGAAGACATTGATGACACGTTCGTCCCACACCGGTGCCATGGAGGATCCGCCGATACCCGGGAACGGAGCGCCGTAGGCGTTGTCGACTAAGAGCGGTACGTCGTGGCCTCGGGCAGCCGAGATGAGCCGCTGGATCTCGTCGAGCGACGCGCAGCGGCCCGCCGGGTTGCTCGGGCTGGAGAGCAGTATGAGCCCGACGTCCGCCAGGCTCTCGAGGGCGGGCAGATCCAGCAGATAGCGGAAGGACCGCTCGCCTTCGAGCCGCAGGAGGGGCTCGACTCCCCGGATTCCGCCGGGCGTCAAGGAGAGCCCCTGGTAGCCGGTGTAGTCCGGGGTCATCGGCAGGACCAGCTTGGTGTCCCCCCTCGCGCCCGCCCCGGTGAAGAGCGCCGCGGCGATGAAGCAGAGCATTTGACTGCCGGGACCCACCACGATGTTGCGCGGCCCCACGTTCCAGCCGTAGCGCCTGTTGAAGTACTCGGCGACCGCGTCGACGAGTTCCGGCAGTCCACGAGACGGCCCGTACTTGCAGCTGACATCGCCGAAGGAGGTGACCAGCGCCTCGGAGGTCATCCGCTGCCAGGTGTCCATGACCTCGGGTATGGCCGCCGGATTTCCTATGCCGAGGTTGAGCCACTGCGTTCCCGTGACGGAGCCGGTGGTGGTGGCGATGTCGTCCATGATGAGCCGAAGTCCTGACAGACTGGCCATCTTGGTTCCGGATCGGGACAGCTCCACGGGATGGCGTCCTTTCCTGCCGGTGATCGATGGGCGGCGAGCGAAGTAGCCGTCGAGCGCGTACGGACAGAAGGAGGCCATCCCCATGGCCCGGGACGGTCAGTCAGCGGCCGGAGCCTGAACGGTGTCCGGTGAGTGAACCTCGACGAAGGGCAGAATCTCGCGGAAGCGCAGGACGGTGCCGTGGCAGTAGTTGGCGTTGTGCTCAAGGCTCCGCTGTGGCATGTAGGGCATCTTCTGCCGGGCATGATGGTTGACGCTCAGCGTGACCCGTCCTGACACGGCGTCGCCCCGCACGTCGGCGTCGAGCATCTCGCGCTCCGTCAGCAGCCGGGCCAGCTCCGCGGAAACCTCCACGATGAAGGTCTCGGCATCGCCGAGGCCGTGCACGGTGATCTCCGTGAACTCGTAGTCCGGCACGCTCACCGGTTCGCGGTAGATGTACGGCCGCGCGATCAGGTCCATCTCGAACGCCTGCCGGGCCATCGGGTCCGACCACCACTCCTGGGATGTGACGTAGTCGGCCAGGACCTCGTCGAACTCCTCACGATGGGTGCTGAGGATCATGTGCCCGATCTTTCCGCTGAGGAGCACGTCGTAGTTGGTCAGGCTGGCCAAGGACTCGGCGATGAGCTGGAGCACCTCGGAACCTGTCCGGCTCTGGAAGTAGCGCGCGACACTGGCGAACAGATCTCCGTAGGAGATGATGCCGGCGGCGTCGAGGTAGCCGGAGAGCAGGAACAGGCCCCGCATGTTGTAGGTGGTGTGCATCGCGTTGTACAGCCAGTACGCCTCACGGCACTCGTCCTTCGACACCCAGTTCGTGGCGACGACGACCTCCGCCTCGGACACGTCGCTCGGGACGGGCTCCGTCGTCAGGCCGTAGAGTTCCACCTGGTTGTACATCGGCGTGTTGTGCAGGAGAAGCTGCGGGTAGACGATCACGGTGTCGGCGTAGGACCGGGACAGCTTGGTCAACCCGTCCTTGAACGACTCGAAGGTCTCCCCCGGCAGGGGCCAGATCAGTTCCACATAGGAACTGATCTGCTTTTCCCTGAGCGTGCGCTGCAGCTCGACGAAGGTCTCTTCGCGAATGTTGGACCGCTCCACGAGTTTGAGCGACTCGGGATTCAGGGTCTGGAGCGAGATGGGCTGAGTCACCATGAGGTCGCCACGTACGAAGATCTCGGTGATCTGCGCCATGCGCTCCGGCCGGTTCTTGGTGGCCGCCATATACACGACCAGCGGATAGCCGACTTCCTTCTTGCGTTCCACGATGTGCTCGGTCATCGCCACGTCACGAGGTGACTGCCCCCAGTTCGCGTCGGCGATGAAGAGCCCGGAGAGCCCGTTGTCGGCGATCCAGTCCAGCTCGGCCCTGATCCGCTCCTCCTCGAACTTGATCACCTTTGAGTTGGTGGCCGCGCCCCAGTAGCAGAAGGTGCAGCGGAAGGGACACCCACGGTTCGTCTCCAGGATCCCCATACTGAACTCCCGGCCGTCGAAGACGCCCGTGAGGAAGGGGGAAGGAATTTCCATGAGGTTGTTGATCCGCGGCGCCGGTTCCGTGGTGACGAGCTCGCCGCCGGACCAGAAGCTGAGTCCGGGGACCTGGTGTATGTCGGGCGTCGAGCTGTTGAGCTGCCTGAGCAGCTCCACGGACGTCCGCTCCCCCTCCCCGTTGCACACATAGACGTTCTCCGGCGCACCCGCCAGATAGGTCGCGGCGTGATTCATCACCTGCGGGCCGCCGAGCAGGTAATGGGCGCCCGGCTGCCTCTCCCGGAGCTCCTTCAGCAGCCAGCCGACCAGCTTCATGTTCCAGATGTAACAGCTGAAGGTGTAGACATCCGCATACTTCCCGGCCAGTTCCTCCAGCAGCTTGTGCCGGTCGTCGGTCACCGGGTAGGAGACTATTTCGAAGGTGTGGGCCGGCCCCACCTCGATGTCTTCCTGCGCGCACGCCTGGATGTAGCCGGACGCAAGCGGCAGAATGTTCTCATAGGTGGGAATTTCGACGAGCACGACTTTCTTGCGCTCTTGGTTTCCGCTCCCGACCCTAGTCGGGATACTTTCGATGAGCATTCCGGACCTCCGCCCCGAATCCTGTGCCGCTGTCTCGTCGATATGCGTGGCTATGAAGGCTGTCCGGGCGTCCCACGGTCCTTGTCGACCCACTGGTCGATGCGTTCGGCCAGGCCGGCGAGGACCGGCGTGTCGATGAGAACTCGCACCGTGAAATCGATGTTCCAGACTCGGCGGGCTTCCAGCACCACCTTGGTGGCCAGCAGCGAATCCCCGCCGAGGCCGAAGAAGTCCTGGTCGCGCCCGACCTTGTCGATCTTGAGGACATCGGCCCAGATCATCGCGAGCCGACGTTCCGTCTCCGTCTCGAAGTCGCCTTCCATGTCACACCCCTGTCTGCGCTGGCGTCTTGTCCGCAATCTTCGACAACAACTCGAACCCGATCTGCGTCAACGGCCGGGCCGTCCATGTCCTTGCAGGTGCATGTCCGCGAGTGCCTGGGCGACCGCCTTGCGGTCCGCCTTGCCGCTCGGTGTGCGAGGCAGCTCCGGCAGGACCGTGATGGAGACTGGCACCGAGGGGCCGGGCAGTAGCTCGGTCAGGGCGGCCAACGCTCGGCCGGCGTCAAAGGCGCCTTCCTCTCCGTCGAGGGTGACGGCTGCCCGTAGCTGACGGGAACCTTCCGCGATCTGGATCGGAACGCACACCGCTTCCGTGACGCCAGGCTGTTCGAGCAGGCAGGCGTCCACCTCCAGCGGATTCACCCGGACTCCGCGGATCTTCACTTCGTTGTCGGCACGGCCGACGTAGTGGATGACATCGTCCTCGACGCGCACCAGGTCTCCGGTACGGAAGGCCCGGTTGTGGCCGTGCCGGGTGAGGTCGAGGGGGATGTACCGCGCCGCGTTGAGGCCGGGCTGGTTGAGATAGCCGGTCGACAGGGGCAGGCCCGCCACGAGGAGCTCCCCCACCCCTGGCTCGTCATGGCCGACCGGATCGACGATCGCCTCGCAGCCCGGCAGAGGGCTCCCGATCGGCGGCAAGGTCGGCCAGTCTTCCGGCGGCCCGGTCAGCGTGTGCGCGGTGACCATGGCGGACTCGCTCTGGCCGTAGTGAATGTTCAGCCGGCAGCCCGGCAGGCGCCGGAAGAAGTTCCTCAGGACCGGGGTGCAGACGAGCTGCTCGCCGCCGAGGTTCACCTCTTGGAGCGCGAGACCGTCGAGCGAATCGGCGGCGGCAGCGGCAGTGGTGAGCATGTTCAGGGCCACGTACGGCAGGAACAGGCGCTCGATCCGGTTGTCCGCCAGCCAGTCGAGCAGGGCGATCGCGTCACGGCGCAGCGGCTCGGGCATGATCACCAGCGTTCCCCCGCCGCACAGCGTGCCGAGAACCTCCTGGAACCACACATCGAAGTTGAGCGGCGTGAACTGGGCGGTGCGCAGGTCGGGCCGCACCGAATGACTTCGCTGCCATTCCGCCATGTTGTCGATGGAGCGGTGCGGCAGGGCGACACCCTTGGGCAGGCCCGTGGACCCGGAGGTGTAGATGATGTACACGGGCAGGTCCGCCCGGCAGGAATGCCGCGGCATGGCCACGTCGCCGGACGTTCTCGTGGTCGGCCGGCCCGGTGCCGACGGTATGCGCAGGGACTGCACACCGGTCGCGAACACGGGTTCCTGGTCGGCGCACAGCAGTATCTTGGCACCGCTGTCGGCGTTCATGTACTCAAGACGCTTCACCGGATAGTCGGCGTCCAGCGGCACGTACGTGGCCCCGATGTACACCGTGGCCAGCATCGCCGCCACGATCGCGGCACTTCGCGAGCCGGTGATCGCCACCCGGTCGCCCGGGCGGATGCCGTGATCCACGAGGACCGCGGCGATGCTGCTGGTCCACAGGGTCAGGTCCCGGTAGGTCAGCTCATGGTCCTCGTCGCACACCGCGATGTCGTCCGACCGTGTCGCCGCGGTCATGGCCAGTGCATCGAGCAGGCACGGCGGATCGGTCGGACCGCCCCACAACGAGGGGAGCGCGCGGGGCACAGTCAGCGCTTTCGATCTACTTGCCATCTGCCATCCCTAGGCCGAGGACGCTCATGAAACTGCGCGTGGGTTGCTCAATAGGGCACTGCCGGATTCGACGCGACCTTTGCTGGCTCAGTTTCGGCGACCGAGCGGAAGTTGGCACCCGGTAAATGGACGATGGTTAAATCACACACCGATACACATTCCCGCGCCATATCGAAATCACCTTACCATGGCATTGCACACGTCAAGTGGCTGTCTTCGTACGGAACTTGACGTCGCCCAATACGTCACTCAAGTCCGCCAACAGCGCGGCTTCCTCGGCTCTCAGATAGAAATGCCCGCCGGGCAACACGCGAAGCCGGAAGGCATCGTTCGTCAATTCCCCCCAGCGGCACATCTGCTCCGGGGTCACTTCGGAATCGGCGTCACCGGTGTAGCCGTACACCGGGCAGTCGAGCAGAGGCCGGGGGCCACCGGCATAGTCGTCCACCAAGTGGTAGTCCGCGCGGACCGCGGGGAGCACGATCTCCCGCAGGTCGGGGTCGGCGAAGACCGCGGCACGGCTCGCGTCGAAGCCCACGACATGCGCGATGATCTCCTCGTCCGTGCCGGAGATCATCTGCCGGCCGGCCAGCGCATGCGTCGCCCGCCTGCCGGACACGCACAAGGCGGCCGGGGGACACCCCCGTTCCTGGAAGCGCAGCGCCACCTCGTGCGCCACCGAGGCCCCCATGCTGTGACCGAACAACACCAGCCGATACTGCGTCAGCTCGTAGAGCGCGTCGGCTATGTCGTCCGCGAGAGCTTCCAGCCTGGGCGCGAACTGGTCGCCGAACCGGTCCTCCCGGCCCGGGTACCGGACGGCGAGCACTCCGATGTCCGACGGCAGTCCCAGAGCCCAGGTGCGATACGCGCTCGCCCCGGCGCCGGCTGCCGGAAAGCAGACGAGCTTCGTCTCGCACCCGTCGTCATCGCGGTAGGGGCGCAGCCACCGGTCCTCCACCGGACCACTCATCGAAATGTTCCCTTTCCTGCCTCGGCGAGGACCGTGCTCTCGTCGCTCTCGTCGTTCGGCCCGGCGCGCCGGGCGACAATCGAGTCGACGATCTCACCGCTCCGTACCGCGATGTTCGACAGCAGTGAGGAGGTCAGGCCGTGGGTGTGTTCGGTGCCGCCCTGAAGGTAGATGCCGCATCGCATGTCGGGGGCGGTGACGATGCGGTAGTCCCGCTCCACCCGGTACCGGCCCGCCTCGTCGCGCAGGCAGTACCGGTCGAGATCGCCGAGCAGGTCCGTGGGCTCCATCGCGTTGTAGCCGGTCGCGCAGACGAGCAGGTCGAAGTCGAGTTCGCGCACCTCGCCGTCCGAGCCCTCCTGGAGGGAAACACGGGTCTCGGCGCCGGCGCGCTTCACACCGGTGACCCTCGTCAGGTTGAGGAACTGCAGGCGCCTGACCCCCCGCACGTCGTCGTCATACGACCTGCGGTACAGATCCCGGATCACCTCGTCGTCGACGACCGAGTAGTTCGTGTTGCGGTGGTACCGCCAGAACGCCTCCCGTGTCTGCTCACTGCCGAAGTAGTACTCGTCGACGGCCCCCAGGTCGAAGACCTGATTGGCGAAGGGGGTGTCGTCCGCGACGGAGTAGCCGTAGGACGGGACGATCGCGCAGACCTGGGCGTGCGGCAGCTCGTCGTACAGGAACCTGGCGATCTCGGCGGCGCTCTGGCCCGCTCCGGCCACCGCCACCCGACGCAGCTCCCCGGGATCCGTCCGGCGGTACTTCGCCAGGAACTCGGAGCTGTGCCAAACCCGTTCGTCGCGCTCGGTTCCCTCGGGCATGCTCGGGACCAGGCCGGTCGAGATCACCACGTTCCGTGCCTCGACCACGCGGCCGGCTCGGCCGGTGGCATCGGCCACTTCCAGCAGCAGACGGTCCGACAGCTCGGGAACGGCGCCCGGCGGCCGCCGGATCGACGTCACCTCGGAGCCGTACACGATGCGGTCGGCCACCTTTGCCTGCGCCCACTCGAGGTACTGGTGGAACTCCTGGCGCGTAGGGAAGAAGTCCTGATTGTTGACGAACTGCGGCAGCCGCCCCTGCGCGTGCAGGTATGCGACGAAGCTGAAACTCGACGTCGGATTGCGAAAGGTGACCAGGTCCTTGAGAAAGGATATCTGCATGGTCGCCGATGGCAGCAGCATGTTGCGGTGCCAGCCGAAAGAGGACTGACGCTCGAAGAAGAGGCTGCTGATCCCGTCCTCCGGACCACGCGCCCCGTACTCTTCCAGGGCGATGGCGAGCGACAGGTTGGACGGACCGAACCCAACGCCGACCACGTCGTAGATCTCGTGTTCACGATTACTCATAGAGAATTCTCCCGCTGGCATTTTCATCCGTCGCGCCGCCAACGTAGACCCGGCACGATGAGCCATTCAAGTACGCCGGACGCGTTTATGTCCCGCCGACGGGACACGAATTCACACGTAAATCGCTCAGAGGGCTTCGCCGTCCTTCGTCCTTCTGCGCAGAGTCGGCCTGCTCGACCGGGCTACGTCCTTCCATCTGTCCGACAGGCCGGCGATGGTGCGTGCCGCGAACAACGTCCGGATGGACACTTCGAGATTCAGCTCCGCCCGGATCAGACCGACCAGTCTGATTGCCCGCAGCGAGTTCCCACCGAGCTCGAAGAAGTCCTCGTCGATGCCCACGCGGTCCAGTTCGAGCACATCCGCGAAGGCCTCGGCCAGAACCCGCTCGGTGGGGTTGCGCGGCGCCCGGTGCCGCCTGTCGTCGAACGCGGGCTCCGGCAGCGACGCCCGGTCCACTCTCCCCCCGGCCGTCACGGGCAGGCGTTCCAGCACCACGAATATCGACGGCACCATGAACTCCGGCAACCGCTCCGCGGCGAACCGGCGCAGTTCCTGGACCGCAGGGCCGGCCCCGCGGTCGCGCCCGCCCACCGGGACCACGTAGGCCACCAGCCGCTTCTGCCCGGAGCCGTCCTTCCTGGCGACCACCACCGACTGTGCCAGCCCGGGGTGCTCGGACAGCACCTCCTCGATCTCCGCCGGTTCGACCGCAACACCACGAATCTCCGCCTGGGTGCCGGCCCGGCCCACGTACTCGAGGCGGCCGCCGGTGCCCCACCGCACCCGGTCTCCGGTCCGGTACATGAGCCCGCCGACCGGACCGAACGGGCAGGGCACGAAACGCTCCGCGGTCGGCCCGGGGCGCCCGGGAAGACCGCGGGCCACGCCGGGTCCGGCCACGTACAGCTCTCCGGCCACGCCCACGGGGACAGGGGCCAACCCCGGCCCCAGCACATAGAGGGCGGTGTTGTCCGCCGGGCGGCCTACCGCGCCCGCGTGGTCCGCCGGGTCGTCCGCGGCCAGGCGGTGGACCACTGCGAACACGGTCGTTTCCGTCGGGCCGTGGCCACTCACGATCGTCAGCTCGGGGCACGCCTCCCGCACCCGTCGCACCGCGGCTGCGGACACACGGTCACCACCGGTCCACACCTCGCGCAACCCGGTGAAGCTCTCGGGGTGTTGCGCCGCGATCGCCGAGAACAGGCCAACGGGCAGCCACAGCGTGGAGATCTCGTGGACCGCTCGCAGCTCGGTCAGCGTGTCGATGTCCAGCTCGCCCGGAGGAGCCACGACCACCCGGCCGCCGTTCAGCAGAGGCACCCACAGTTCGAGGGCGAGCGCGTCGGAGGTGTGCGGCGAATGCCACAGCACGGTGCTGCGGCCGCCTTCACGCCATTGGCGATCCATGACGCACCGCTGCATGTTCCGGTGCGTGACAGCGACTCCTGTGGCCGCGCCGGCCAATCCGGATCCGTACATCACGGCCAGCAGGCTGTCCAGGTGCAAGGGGACCCGCGCACCGTCGTTGTCACCGGCGGTGTCCGACCAGATGCCGTCGAAAGGAATCGACGGAACATCCAGACCGGCGGCGAGCACTTCGGCTGTCGCCGCTTCGGCGAGCAGGAAGCGCACCGCGGCATCACTCACCACCGACCTGATGCGCTCCGGAGGGAACGCCGGGTCGACGGGCAGGTAGGCTCCGCCCGCCTTCGCCGCCCCCAGCAGGGCAACGGCCAGGTTCACCGAGCGAGGCATCGCCACCGCTACCACCGTCCCGGGCCCGACGCCCCGACGTCGCAGCGCCTCGGCCAGGCGGCTCGACCGCTCGTCCAGTTCCCGGTACGAGAGGGCCGAGTCCCCGGACACCAGCGCGACGGCATCGGGAGCCCGCTGCACCTGGCGGGCGAACAGCTCCGGAACCGTCAAGCCCGGCACCGGCACATCCGTGTCGTTCGGCGCTGTCAGCACCCGGTCCCGCCGGGCGCCACCGACCACGTCCAGCGCACCGACCGGCAGCTGTGCGTCGGCGGCCAGCAGGGCGCGTATGAACGAGATCAGCTCCAGGCCGATGAAGCGCAGCTCCGCTCCGGAGTACAGGGTCGCGGGGGCGTCGAGGCGGAGGAACAGGTCGCTGTCGGCGCTTCCGTCGGTGTAGACGCCGATGGACAGTTCGTCGAAGGCGCCGGTCGTCGCGCCGAGGTGGCGCGCCGGGTGGCCGGCGAAGTGGAGTTGCTCCGCGAACTCGACGACGTTGACGACGGCGCCGAAACTGCCGCGTCCACTCGGGCTGGTTTCGCTCGCGCGCTGGATGTCCGAGTAGTGGCAGGCGGTGTGGCCGAAGATCTCGTACGTCTCGTCGACCACCGCGTCGGCGATCTCGCCGAAGGTCGTACCGAGCGGGACCCGCACCCTCATCGGCACCACGTTCACCGTCAGGCCGGGCGTGCTGCCAGCCACCCCGGTCCGGTTGGCCACGGCCATCGAGAGAAGGAACTCCGGGTGGTCGCAGCGGTGCCGGAAGTACACCGCGGCGGCCGCGGTCAGCAGCGACGACATCCATACGCCCATGGACTTCGCGGCGTCGGTCCAGGTGTCCGCCTCGGTGCGCGGAATGGTCAGTGTTCGACTCACCATGCCGATGACGTCGGCCAGTTGGCCCCAGCGGTCGGCGGTGCCGGTCCGCTCGGACAGCGCGGACCGCGCTGCGTCGGACAGGGCAATGCGTGGGACCTGTGCGGGCGCGGGCGCGTCCGTCAGGTAGGAGCGCCAGAACTCGGTGTCCTCGGCGAACGCCGGGGACTCGCGGTACTGCGACATTTCGGCCGCGAACGACTCGGCGTCCCACGGCTGCGGCAACTCCGGTACTCGAGCGCCCCGTGCGAGCGCCGTGTAGACCTCCGCGAGGCGCCGCGACAGCAGGCCGCCCGCGCCGTACCCGTCCGACACGAGGTGGTGGTAGGCGACCACCACGAGGGAGCGGGCCGACGCGAGTTTGACCACGCCCAGTCGGACCAGCAGGTCACGTTCCAGGTCGAACGGCTGCCTCACCAAGTCGGCCAGCGCCTCGCGGGCCGTCTGCTCGGGATCGGCAGCGTCGCTCACATCCATGAAGAACGGCTGCCAGTCCCCCAATTCCCGGGGTACCTGCCGCAGTTCGCCGTCGACTTCGACGAAGTTGACGCGCAGCACTTCCGCCTCGCCGAGTACGTGACGGAATGCGGATTCCATGACCGCCGCGTCCAGTTCACCGTCCACATCCCACATGAACAGCGCATGGTTCAGCGTGTCGGGGGTCATTTTCTGCGCCAGCCACATTCCCTTTTGCGCAGACGACGCACCGAACGAGCGCACACGGATCATCTCCTCAAGCGAACAGGCCCGGGATTCGGAGGAATTCGAGATCGCCTCCACCTTCACGGACATTGGAACAGCCGGTCAAGACAACGGGGTTCGGGGGCTGGCCGAGCCGTCGGCACACTCACGGTGTCCCGCCGACGGGACAGTTACCGGGCACGGAAAGAGGAGACGATGTGCCCGGTGATCAGCCGCGCGGTCGGGTACCTCAGCGCCACGTTCGCCCGAAGCCGGAGCCCGGTCGCCGCGGCCAGGCGCTTGCTCAGCTCCACCGACAACAGCGAGTCGAATCCGAGGTGCTTGAACTCCTGGTCGGGGTCGATGGTCTCGCTGGAAGGGTGTCCGAGCACGACGGCGATCTTCCTGAGGACCTGGTCCAATACGAGTGCTTCCGCGTCCTGGTCGGAGAGGGTGGAGAGCGTGTCCGGCAGGGAAAGGGGCTGGTCATCGACTGCCGGCAGCTCCGTCTCGGGCACCTCCGCCGCCACCGCACGGTAAGAGGAGTTCAGCCAGTACCGCTGCCGGTGGAAGGCGTACGTCGGCAGTTCCACCCGTCGGCGCGCCCCGAACAGGGCTCCCCAGTCCGCACTTCCGCCCCGAACGTACAGGTGGGCCAGCGAGCCGAGCAGCGCCTCCGCTTCTCCCCGGTCCCGCCGTGCCGACGACAGGACCAGCGCGTCGTCGATGTCCTCGACGATCTCCTGCACCGGGACGGTCAGAACGGGGTGCGGACTCATCTCGACGAACACCCGGAAGCCGTCCTCGGCCAGCTGCCGGACGGATGTTTCAAAGCGGACCTTCTCGCGGAGATTGTTGTACCAGTAGACACCGTTCAGCTCCGCGGTATCGACCGTTTCCCCGAGCAGGGTCGAGTAGAAGGGCAGCGTCGACGTGTTCGGGCGGATGTCGGACAGCGGTCCGATCACCTGGTCGCGGACCTTGGTCACCTGGTGGGAATGGGAAGCGTAGTCGACCGATATACGCCTGGCCTGAACGCCCTCGGCCGTCATCTTCTCGACGAATTCGTCGAGGGCGTCCGACTCACCGGACACCACCACGGAGCGGGGTCCGTTGACCACGGCGACGCTCACCCGGTCGTTCCAGGAGGCGAGGCGCGCCGACACGAGTTCCGCGGACTCCGAGACCGACGCCATCCCGCCATGTCCGATCAGATCCAGCAGTGCCTTGCTGCGGAGCGCCACAATCTTGGCGGCGTCGCGCAGCGACAGCGCACCGCAGACGTGGGCGGCGGCGATCTCGCCCTGGCTGTGTCCGACCACAGCGGCCGGTTCCACGCCCCAGGACCGCCACAGGGCGGCCATGGACACCATCACCGAGAACAGCGCCGGCTGCACCACGTCGAGCCGGTCCAGTGTCGGCGCGCCTTCCCCACCGCGCACCACGTCGAGCAGCGACCAGTCGACCCACTCGGCCAACGCGGCCGCGCACGCGTCGAGGCTGTCGGCGAAGACGGGGAAGGTGTCGTACAACTGCCTTCCCATGCCGACCCATTGGGATCCCTGCCCGGGGAACATGAAGACGACACCACCGAGGTCCCCGGCGACCCCGCGCACCACCGCGGCGGACTCCGCGCCGTCGCGCACCGACGACAGTCCGCTCAGCAGCTCGTCCCGGCCACGGCCCAGGACGACGGCACGGTGCTTGAAGGCCGACCGGCTCGACACCAGCGACCAACCTGCATCGGCGACATCCACCGTCGGGTTCGCCACGACGAAATCGCGCAGCCTGCCCGCCTGCCGTTCCAGGGCCGCCGCGTTCTTGCCCGACACCACCCACGGCACCAGGCCGCCGGCGACGGCCGGGCCGGGCTCGTCCCGCGGCTCCGGCGGCGGTGCCTCCTCAAGGATCACGTGCGCGTTGGTGCCGCTGACGCCGAACGAGGACACCCCGGCCCGTCGCGGACCCTCCGCCCGGGGCCACTCACGCCCCTCCACCAGCAGTTCGACCGCGCCGGAGGACCAGTCCACGTGGTGTGAGGGCGTCCGCACATGCAGGGTCTTCGGCAGATACCCGTGGCGCATGGCCTGCACCGCCTTGATGATCCCGCCGACCCCTGCGGCGGCCTGGGCGTGACCGATGTTCGACTTCAGGGACCCCAGCCAGAGCGGCCTGCCCTCGGCCCGGTCCTGTCCGTAGGTCGCGAGCAGTGCGCCCGCTTCGATGGGATCGCCCAGCGCGGTTCCGGTTCCGTGGGCCTCGACCAGGTCCACCTCGGAGGGCGCAATCCCGGCGTTGGCCAATGCCTGCCGGATCACCTTCTGCTGGGCAAGGCCGTTGGGCGCGGTCAGTCCGTTGCTGGCGCCGTCCTGGTTCACCGCGCTGCCGCGGACGACGGCCAGCACCGGGTGGCCGCCTCGGCGGGCGTCGGACAGCCGCTCCAGGAGCAGCACGCCCACCCCCTCGGCCCAGCCGGTGCCGTCGGCGCCGTCCGCGAAGGACTTGCACCGGCCGTCGGCCGCCAGACCGCGCTGCCGGGAGAACTCCACGAAGATCGCGGGCGTCGACATCACCAACGCCCCGCTCGCCAGCGCGAGCGAGCACTCCCCCGCGCGCAGGGACCGCACGGCCAGGTGCAGGGCCACCAGCGACGACGAGCACGCCGTGTCCACGGACAACGTCGGCCCGGTCAGCCCCAGTTCGTAAGCCACCCGGCCGGAGGCGACGCTCAGCGCGCTCCCGTGCATCAGGTAGCCCTCCAGCTCGCTCCTGCTCCCCTCCAGGAAGCGCGAGCCGTACTCGGAGGAGCTCACCCCGGTGAAGACACCGACGTCGGTCCCGCGCACCTCCGCGGGCACGATGCCTGCCCGCTCGAAGACCTCCCACGACGTCTCCAGCAGCAGGCGCTGCTGCGGATCGATCGCCAGTGCCTCGCGCGGGCTGATGCCGAAGAAGCCCGCGTCGAAATCGGCCACGTCCGTCAGGAATCCGCCGTGCCGCACATACGAGCTGCCGACCGCGTCGGGGTCCGGGTCGTAGAGGTCGCGCCATCCGCGGTCCGCCGGGAACTCGTCCACCGCGTCCACGCCGCCGCGGACCATGTCCCACAGTTCCTCGGGCGAGGTCACGCCTCCCGGGTAGCGGCAGGCCATGGCCACCACGGCGACCGGCTCGCCGCGGCCGGCTCTGAGGGCCTCGTTCTCCTGCCGGAGGCGGTCACGCTCTTCCAGCAGGGTGCGGAGCGCCCGTTCGACCCGGTCCCCGCCCTCCGCCGTACGGTCCGCGGAGTTGTTCATGTCAATTGCCCCTCTCGTCCAGAGCCAGGTCGACGAGTGCTTCCAGGTCCATGGCGGCCAGTTCGTCCGCACCGGTGTCCGAGTCCGGGCTCGCGCTCGGTGCCGGGCGCAGCAGGCCGGCGATGTGCCCGCCCAGCTCGCGCGGTGTGGGGTAGCTGAAGACGAGGGTGGACGGTAGACGCAGGCCGGTCGCGGAGGCCAGGCGGTTGCACAGCTCGACGGAGGTCAGCGAGTCGAATCCGAGGTGGGTGAAAGCCTGGTCGGCGTCGACGGACGTACCGGACGGGTGCCCGAGCACGACGGCGACCTGTTCGCCTACCCAGTCCAGTACGGCCGTCTCCGCCTCGCCCTCCGGCAGGGCGGCCAGCCTGGCGGGCAGGTCGCCGTCCCTGGTCGCGCTCGCCCTGTTCCGAGCCGGGCGACCGGTGCCGACAAGGTCGCGCAGGAGGGGCGGCAGTTCGTCTCCGGTCCTGTTGCGCAGCGCGGCGACGTCCAGCCGGGCCGGGATCACGACCGGACGGTCGATCGCACACGCCGCGTCGAACAGAGCCAGCGCCTCGGCGGTCGGCATCTCGGCGATGCCGAGCCTGCGGACCCGCGCGAGGTCCACCTCGTCCAGGTTCTCGGTCATACCGCTGAGCTGCTCCCACCAGCCCCAGCACAGCGAGGTGCCGA
The DNA here is from genome assembly GCF_009916105.1 of Streptomyces sp. GC420. Taxonomy (GTDB): domain Bacteria; phylum Actinomycetota; class Actinomycetes; order Streptomycetales; family Streptomycetaceae; genus Streptomyces. The sequence goes on from NZ_JAAAXQ010000003.1 coordinate 22,580, forward strand.
CCAGGCCGGAGGCCCTGCGTCGCGCTGCCATACCGTCCAGGAACCCGTTCGCCGCGGCATAGTTGGCCTGTCCTGCTGTGCCGAGCGTGCCCGCGAGGGCGGAGAACAGGATGAAGGCCGAGAGGTGGTGTTCCCGGGTCAGCTCGTGCAGGTTGACCGCGCCGCCTGCTTTGGCGCGCAGCGCGCGGTCGAGGCTCTCCGGGGTCAGCGACTCGACGGTGCCGTCCGCCAGCACACCCGCAGCGTGCACGACCGCCGTCAGCGGAGACCGGGGGGGCATGTGCGCGAGCAGGTCGGCCACGGCGTCCCGGTCCGCAACATCGCAGGCCACGACCTTGACGGCCGCGCCCGCCCGCTCCAACTCCGCGACCAGTTCGGGTGCCCCGTCGGCCGCCATGCCCCGACGGCTCGCCAGCACCAGGCTGCGCACCCCGTGTTCGGTGACGAGGTGCCGGGCCACCAGCGAGCCCACTCCCCCGGTCCCGCCGGTGACCAGCACGGTCCCGCCGCCGAAGCCGCTCCCCAGGTCGAAGATGATCTTCCCGGTGTGGCGGCCCTGGCTCATCTCGCGGAACGCCTTGCGCGCGTCGCGGATGTTGCGGACGGCGATCGGCTTCAGGTGCAGCCGCCCGTCGGCGAACAACCCCATGACGGCGCGGAACATCTCGTGGATGACGTCCGGGCCGGCCTCGTACAGGTCGAAGGCCCGGTAGTCGACGCCCGGGTGATCGGCCGCCACCCGCTGGGGATCGCGGATGTCCGTCTTCCCCATCTCCACGAAGCTCCCGCCCCCGGGGAGCAGCTTCAGCGATGCGTCGACGAAGTGGTGCGCGAGGGAGTTCAGGACGACATCCACCCCGCGACCGCCCGAGGAGTCCAGAAAGGCGTCCGCGAACTCCAGGTCCCGCGACGACGCCAGGTGCGCGTCGTCCAGCCCCAGGGCCCGCAGGGCGGGCCACTTGGCCGGGCTCGCGGTTCCGTAGACCTCGGCACCGACGTGCTTCGCCAGTTGTACGGCGGCCATCCCGACACCGCCCGCCGCCGCGTGGACGAGGATCCGTTGGCCCTTCTCCAGGCGCGTCACGTGGAAGAGGGCGTAGTAGGCGGTGAGGAAGGCCCCCGGCACGGATGCCGCCTCGACGTAGCTCCACTCGTCGGGGACGGGCATGAGCAGGCGGTGGTCGGCCACGGCCACGCGGCCGAAGGCGCCGGAGAAGATGCCCGTCACCCGGTCGCCCGGTGCGAGACCGGTGACGTCGTCCGCCACCTCCAGCACGGTTCCGGCGCCCTCGCTGCCGATCCCGGCGTCGATGGCCGTCCGCTCCACCAGTCCCAGGGCGATCGTGACGTCGCGGAAGTTGAGCCCGGCGGCGTGCACGGCGACGCGCACCTGCCCGCTCGTCAGGGGCGCCTCCACCTCGGGGCACGGGACCCAGGTCAGGTTCTCCAGCGTCCCCTTGCTCGTGACGCCCAGTCGGTGCGCGCCGGACACCGGCGGCTCCATCCGGTTGCTCGCGGGTGAGATCGCCGTCATCCGGGGGACCAGGAACACGCCGTCACGCAGAGCCAGTTGGTCCTCGCCCAGGGCGAGCGCGTCCGCGAGGTGCGCCCAAGAGCTCTCCTCGTCGTCGATGTCCAGCAGCCGGAACCTGCCGGGGTGTTCCGTCCGGGCGGAACGGATCAGGCCCCAGACGGACGCGCCGGGGAGGCTTTCGACACTGTCCTCGCCACCGGTGGCGAGCGCGAGGCGGGTGAGGACCACCAGCGTGGATCCGGCCAGCGCGTCCTCGGCGAGGAACCGCTGGACCTGTGCCAGCACACGCGTGTCCGTGGCGAGCAGGTCGGGCTCGGCATCGACGAGATCGTCCACGCAGAGCACGAGGTGTCGGGGTGTCTCCCCCGCGAGGACGTCGTCGAGGGACGCGTAGAGCACACCCGCCTCGGAGAGGCGAGACGCCAGGCCGTCCTTCGCGCCGAGAACTCCCCACCGCCCCCGATCGGTCTCCCGCTCGCCCGGCCGGACCGGCCGCCATGCCACTTCGTACAGCGACTGCCCGGGGCCGCCGTGCGCCGACCGCAGTTGCCCGGGGCTCACCGGCCGGAACGTCAACGCCCCGATGTGCGCGATCCCGTGGCCGTGCTCGTCGGCGACCGCCACCGACACGGCGGCCTCCCCGGCCGGGGAGACCCGGATCCGCACGGTCGGGCCGCACTCCCCGGCCGGTTCCACCCCGGACCACGAGAACGGCATCCAGCCCTGGTCACCCGCGATCTCGATGACCCCGCCGGCCACCACCGCGTGCAGCACGGAGTCCATCAGCGCCGGATGCAGGGTGAACCCGGCACCGCCCGAACCGTCGGCGGCCGTCGGCAGCGTGGCCGTGGCGAAGAGGTCGTCGCCGCGCTGCCACACCTCGCGCAGCCCGCGGAAGGCCGGGCCGTAGTCGAAACCCGCGTCCGCGAAGGAGTCGTACAGGCTGTCGATGGGCAGGAGCTTCGCTCCGGCCGGTGGCCATACGGCGAGGGAGCCCGCTTCATCGGTCCCTCTGGCCGTCGGCAGTGTGCTTGGTGCGAGGCTCCCCGTGGCGTGCCGGGTCCAGTCGCCGACCGTTCGGTCGTCGTCGCCCGGGCGCCCGTACACGTCCAGGGTGCGGTGCCCCCTCTCGTCCGCCGCGCCGATGACGACCCGCACCCGCACGTCGCCCGGGTCGGGAAGGACCAGGGGGACTTCCAGGGAGAGTTCGTCGACAGCGGCGCAGCCGACGAAGTCGCCCACCGACAGCGCCAGGTCCAGGTAGGCCGTCGCCGGTACGACGACCGAGCCGAACACGGTGTGATCGGCCAGCCAGTCGTGGGTCCGCAGGGACCACAGGCCGGTGAAAACCACCTCGCCGGTGCCGGGGTGTTCAACCACCGCGCCCAGCAGAGGGTGTTCCGACGCCGACAGGCCGGCGGAGGTCACGTCCGCGGTACGCGTCCCGGCAAGGAAGTCCAACCAGTACCGCCGCCGTTGGAACGCGTACGTCGGAAGGTCCACCCGGCGGCGGGGCCCGAACAGGGCGTCCCAGTCCACGTCTCCGCCCCGGACGTGCAGGTGGGCCAGCGAGCCGACCAGCGTCTCCACCGCGCCCCGCCCCCGCCGCGCCGCCGACAGGATTACCGCGTCGTCCACGCCCTCGGCGGCGAAGGCCTCCTTGGTGATGCTCGTGAGGGTCGAGCCCGGGCCCAGTTCGAGGAAGACGTCGGTCCCGGCTGCCCGGGCGTACTCCACGGCGTCGCGGAAGCGCACGGGTTCGCGGATGTGCCGCACCCAGTGCGCGACGGACGTCAGTTCCCGGAGCGTGGCCTCGCGGCCCAGTCTGGTCGAGACGACCGGAACGGTCATGCGGCCCGCGGGGAGTTCGCCGATCGAGCTCGCGAACTCGTCCAGGACCGGGTCCATGAGCGGGGAGTGGAAGGCGTGGTCGACGTCGAGGAGTTTCGCCGATGTGCCGCCGGCGACGAGACGGTCCCGGAGGCCGAGGACCTCGTCGCGGATGCCCGAGACCACAACCGACTCCGGGCCGTTGACAGCGGCGACGCCGATCCGGTCGTACGGGCCGAAGAGGGCGCTCACCTGCTCTTCCGAGGCGCGTACCGCCAGCATTGCGCCCCGCTCGGCCATCTGCATGGCTCGTCCGCGCGCGGCCACGAGCCGTGTCGCACTGTCGAGGTCCAGGGCGCCGGACACATGAGCGGCGGCGATCTCGCCGATGGAGTGGCCGATCAGGTGGCCCGGCTGCCCGCAGAACGTCACCATCAGCCGGTACCGACTGACCTCCAGCGCGAACAGGGCCGGCTGCGCGATGTCGGTCCGGCCCTGTCCGCCTTCCGCGGGCACGTCGGCGAGGAGCAACGGCTTCAGCGCGTAGGGGAGATGGGCGTCAAAGTGTGCGCAGACCTCGTCGAGGGTGCGCGCGAAGACGGGGAAGGTTTCGTACAACTGCCGTGTGGTGTCCTCCCATTGGGTGCCCTGCCCGGGGAACAGAAAGGCAGTGCCGCCGACTTCACCGGCGACACCCCGTACGACCCCGGCGGACTCCGTGCCGTCGCGCAACGACGTGAGACCGAGCAGCAGTTCGTCCCGGTCGTGCCCCAGCACCACCGCGCGGTGCTCGAACCGCGACCGGCTTGATACCAACGACGCGCCGATGTCGGCGACTTCGGCATTCGGATCCGCCACGACGAAGTCGCGCAGTCTCTCCGCCTGCGCCCGCAGCGCGCCCTCCGAGCGTGCCGATACGACCCACGGCACCAAGCCGGTCAGGTGCTCGGAGGCGCAGGGCGCCACCTCTTCCTCGGGCGCCTCCTCCAGGATCAGGTGCGCGTTGGTGCCACTGGCCCCGAAGGCGGACACGCCCGCGCGCCGGGGCCGTCCCGGGACGCTCGGCCACTTCACGGTCCCGGTCAGCAGTTCCACCGCCCCCGCCGACCAGTCCACATGGGTCGTCGGGCGGTCCACGTGCAGTGTCTTGGGCATCGTCCGATGGCGCATCGCCATGATCATCTTGATGATCCCGCCGACGCCCGCGGCCGCCTGCGTGTGCCCGATGTTCGACTTCAACGCTCCGAGCCACAGCGGCCGGTCGGGATCTCGGTCCTGTCCGTAGGTGGCCAGTACTGCCTGGGCCTCGATCGGGTCGCCCAGCGTCGTGCCGGTGCCGTGCGCCTCCACGACGTCCACCTCGCTCGCCCGGACCCGGGAGTTCGCCAACGCCGCGCGGATCACCCGCTGTTGGGACGGACCGTTCGGTGCGGTCAGCCCGTTGGACGCCCCGTCCTGGTTGATCGCCGAGCCCCGGATCAGCGCCCAGATCCGGCGTCCGTGGCGCCGCGCGTCCGACAGCCGCTCCAGGACCAGCATGCCCGCCCCCTCGGAGAAGCCGGTGCCGTCCGCCGCTTCGGCGAACGCCTTGCACCGGCCGTCCACCGCCAGGCCCCGCTGCCGTGACATCTCCCGGAACACCTGTGTCGTCGCCATGACGGTGACGCCCCCGGCCAAGGCCAGCGTGCACTCGCCCTGTCGCAGCGACTGCACCGCCTGGTGCACTGCCACCAGCGACGACGAGCACGCGGTGTCGGTCGACACCGCCGGGCCCTCCAGACCCAGCGTGTACGCCACGCGCCCGGAGGCCACGCTCAGCAGCGAACCGGTCTGCCCGTAGCCCGCGATGGCCTCGGGGGTGTGCAGGTGATTGCCGTACCCGAAGTACGCGATACCGGCGAAGACACCGGTGCTGCTGCCGTGCAGGTTCCGCGGGTCGATACCGGCCCGCTCCAGGGACTCCCACGAGGTCTCCAGGAGCAGCCGCTGCTGCGGGTCGGCGGCCAGCGCCTCGCGTGGGCTGATCCCGAAGAAGTCGGCGTCGAAGTCACCGGCGTCGTGCAGGAACCCGCCGGAGCGCGTGTAGCAGGTGCCGGGCCTGTCCGGATCCGGGTCGTACAGGCCCTCCAGGTCCCAGTCGCGGTCCTTCGGGAAGTTCGATATCGCGTCCCGGCCCGCCGCCACCAGCTCCCACAACGCCTCCGGGGACGCCACCCCGCCCGGGAAGCGACAGGCGACACCGACGATGGCGATGGGCTCCGCGGCGGCCTCCGTCAGCTCGTTCAGGCGCTGGCGGGTTTCGATCAGCTCGATCGACGTCCGCTTGAGGTAGTCGAGAACATCGGCGTCGTTGTCGTGTGTCATCGCTCTCCCTGGCCGAGCTCTTTGTCCAGCAGCGAGAGAAGCTCGCCGGCTGATGCCGAACTGATCCGGTCGACGATGCCGACCGGTGATCCATCGCCCGCCGTCGGGCGGACCCGGTCTTGCAGCTCGCCGAGAAGGGCGGCGATGGTGTTCCTGTCCTCCTCGGCGAGTTCGAGCGAGGCGTCCGCCAGCCGGGCTCCCAGTCCTTCGATCTCCTTGGCCAGGCGGGCGGCCGCGGATTGCCGGTCGGCGCCGGGGTGGACGCCCGCGGTCAGGAACCGTGCGAGGGCGTTCGGGTTCGGGTGGTCGAACGCGAGCGTGGCGGGCAGTTTCAGGCCGGTGACCGCCACCAGCCTGTTCCGCAGCTCCAGCGCCATGAGCGAGTCGATCCCGAGATCCCTGAACGCCACGGCGGGACCGACCCGTTCGGTGTCGACGTGGCCGAGGACGATCGCGGTCTGGGCCCGTACGGCATCGAGGAGCACCCCTTCCGCGTCGGCCCGCGGCAGCGACCTGACCCGCTGCGCGAGTCCGGCGTCGGCGACCTCCTGGCTCCTTGGGCCGGAGGGGGGAGCAACCAGGCCGCGCAGGAGCGGCGCGCCCGGGGCCGGGGGATTCAGCCGCGCGGGCACCAGCACCGGCTCGTCCCGCGAGATCGCCGCGTCGAAGAGGGCGAGCCCCTCGTGCGACGCCATCGGCCGCACGCCCTGCCGCTGGAGGCGCTCGATGTCCCCCGCATGGAGGCCGGCGCCCGCTTCGGTGCGTTCCGCCCAGTAACCCCAGCACAACGAGGCGGCGACCAGTCCCTCGGCCCGGCGGGCCTCCGCCAGCCCGTTGAGGAACGCGTTGGCCGCCGCGTAGCTGGCCTGCCCCGCCGTTCCGAGCACGCTCGCGACCGACGAGAACGGCACGAACGCGGACAGGTCCAGGTGCTTGGTCAGTTCGTGCAGGTACCAGGCGCCGCGCACCTTCGGCGCCAGCACCTCGTCCACCCGGTCCTCGGTGAGCGCCTCGACGATCCCGTCGTCCAGTACGGCCGCACAGTGGACCACCGCCGTCAGCGGGTGCTCGTCGGGCACCGCGGCGATCAGTTCGGCGACGGCGTCACGGCTGGTGACATCGCAGGCGACGATCTCGACGTACGCCCCCCTCGCGGTCAGTTCTTCCCTCAGTCCTGCCGCCGCCGGTGCCGCCGGCCCTCGCCTGCTGGTGAGCACCAGCCGGCGTACCCCGTGCCGCTCCACGAGGTGCCGGGCCAGCATCGCCCCCAGGCCGCTGGTGCCGCCCGTGATCAGGACGGTCCCGTCGAGGGACCTTCGACCGGTGGATGTGCCCTGGACGTGTACCAGTCGAGGGGTGGTCATGACGCCGGCCCGGATCTTGAGCTGGGGCTCTCCGGTGGAGGCCGCCGCCGGAACGCAGGCCCGTGAACCGACCTGGTCGTCCGTGTCCACGAGCACGAACCGGCCCGGGTTCTCGGTCTGTGCGCTGCGGACGAATCCCCAGACCGCGGCCGCCGCGGGGTCGGGGCGGGTCACGTGGTCATCGTGGATCGCCTCGCGCGTCAGGACGACCAGGCGGGAGTCGGAGAACCGGTCGTCGGAGAGCCAGTCCTGAGTCCAGCGCAGCACCTGGTGGATGTTCCGCTCGACAGCGGCGGGGGTGTCGTCGTCGAACGCCCCTTGCACACAGGCGACGACGACAGGGGGTATCGCCCGGCCGGAAGCGGCGAGTTCGTCGAGGTCCGCATAGGCCGCTCCGCCCCGGCCCAAGGATGCGGTGACCTCGGTTGGCGGGCCCACCACCGCGTACTCGCCGGCGGCCGCCCCGGACGGGACCGGGAACGGTATCCAGTCCACCCGGAACAGCGCGTCCCGGTGGTCGAAGTTCAGCTCGGTGAGCTGCCCGGCGTCCGCGGGCCGCAGGAGCAGCGAATCGACGCCGCCGAGTGGTGTTCCGTCCTGATCCGCTACGGCGATGGCGACCGCGTTCTCGCCTGCGGGCGCGAGCCGGAAGCGCAGTGCGGTCGCCGCCCCCGCGGACTTCAGACGGATCCCCGCACAGCGGTACGGCAGCCATTCTTCGGGCCGGGAGCCGTCGACGAACCGCCCGAGGCCGATCGCGCGCAACGCGGCGTGGAGCAGCGCCGGGTGGATCCGGAAACCGCGCGGATCCACGCCGTGGAGGGCGGGCAGTTCCACCTCGGCGTACAGAACGTCGTCGCGGCGCCACACCTGCTTCAGCCCGACGTGCTCGACGTTCTTCTCGAACGGCACGCCGACCGCGCCCGCGGGGGGCCACGGGACGAGGTCTTCCTCCTCACGGGTTCCTCCGGTGCCGGACCCGACGACCCCGACCGCGTTCCGCGTCCACGCGGATTCGTCCTCACCCCGTGAGTGCACGCCGAGCACCCGCTTGCCGTCGACGACGACCCGGATCTCGCGGCCGGCCGTTCGGGACAGCACCAGCGGTGCCTCCAGCGTGAGTTCGTCGACGACGTCGCACCCCACCCTGCGGGCCGCCCACACCGCCATCTCCACCAGCACCGGTCCCGGCACCACCACAGCGCCGTGGACCACCTGGTCGTAGAGCCAGGGGTGGCGCTGCGGCGACAGGCGCCCGCTGCCCACCACTCCCCCGCGCTCCGCGTCGTCGGGCAGGTCGATCACGGCGTCGAGGAGCGGGTGGTCGGAGGTGCCGCGGGTGGTGCTCTCGGCGGGTGTGTTCAGCCAGTAGCGCTGCCGCTGGAAGGGATACGTGGGCAGTTCGACCCAGTGGCCGTCCCTGCCCGGGAACACCGCCTCCCACGACACCGCGACGCCCGCCACGAAGGCCTCGGCCGCCGACCGGTACAACCGCTTGAGGCCGCCGTCGCCGCGGCGCAGCGAGCCCACCACCACGCCGTCGGCACCGGAGGTGTGGTCGAGCATGTCCTGGACGTTGATCGTGAGCAGCGGGTGCGGGCTGGCCTCGACGAACGCGCCGTACCCCGCGTCGAGGAGGCACTTCACCGCGGCCTCGAACTGGACCGGTTCCCGCATGTTGCGGAACCAGTAGGCGGCGTCCAGCTCCGCGGTGTCGATCGGCCCGCCGGTCACCGTCGAATAGAACGCCACCGGCGAGGACGTGGGAGCGATCCGGCCCAGCTCGTCGCGGAGCCGGTCCTCGAACTGGTCCATCAGCGGTGAGTGGCCGGGGACGCTCGCCGGGAACCACCGCGCACGGGCGCCCTCCGACTCGCAGATCGCGACCAGTTCCCTGACCGCCGAGGCTTCGCCCGCGACCGTCGTCGAGTACGGTCCGTTGATCGCGGCGATCGTGGCCCGGGACCCCGTCCGCTCCAGCAGCTCCCGCACCCGGCGTTCGGGCAACACGATCCCGGCCATGCCGCCGTCCTGGGCGCTGGTGGCCAGCATCCGGGACCGCACGGCCACGATCCTGGCCGCGTCCGGCAGGGTCAGGGCGCCGGCGGCGCAGGCCGCGGCGATCTCGCCCTGGGAGTGGCCGATCACCGCGTCCGGTGTCACCCCCAGCGACCGCCACACCCGTGCCAGTGACACCATCACCGCGAACAGCACCGGCTGGACGACCTCGGTCCGGTCCAGGTCCCCCGCCCTCGGCCCGCCGCACACAGTGTCGGTCAGCGACCAGTCCACCCACGGCGCGAGCGCGTCCTCGCACGCGCGCATCGCTTCGGCGAACACCGGGGACGACTCCCACAGTTCACGCCCCATCCCGGCCCACTGCGAGCCCTGGCCGGGAAAGACGAACACCGTCCTGCCCACCGGCCGGGCGACGCCGGACACCACTCCGGCGGGGTTCCGGCTCCCCTCGGCGACGGCGGCCAGGCCGGCGAGCAGCTCCTCCCGGTCCGCTCCGACGACCACCTGGCGGTGCTCGAACAGCGAGCGCGTCGCCACGAGGGAATGCCCCACGTCGGCTGTCGACAGGTCAGTGGCCACGCTGTCCCGCAGCCGCCCCGCCTGCTCCCGCAACGCCTCGGCGGACCGGGCCGACAGCACCCACGGCACCGCACCGGGGACATCCGTGGGCACCTGATCGACGGTCTCGGGAGCCTCCTCGAGGATCACGTGCGCGTTCGTCCCGCTGACCCCGAACGACGACACCCCCGCGCGCCGGGGCCGCCCCGGTGCTCCGGGCCACTGCCTCGCCTCGGTGAGCAGCCGCACCGCCCCCGCCGACCAGTCGACATGCGGGGTGGGCCGGTCCACGTGCAACGTCCTGGGCAACACCCCATGGCGCATCGCCATGATCATCTTGATCATCCCGCCGACGCCCGCGGCCGCCTGTGTATGCCCGATGTTCGACTTCAGCGAGCCCAGCCACAGCGGGCTGCCGGGGTCCCGGTCCTGTCCGTAGGTGGCCAGCAGTGCCTCCGCCTCGATGGGGTCACCCAGCTTCGTGCCGGTCCCGTGCGCTTCCACCGCGTCCACCTCGCCCGGTGCGAGGCCGGCATCGGCCAGGGCCGCCCGGATGACCCGCCGCTGCGCCAGTTCGTTCGGCGCCGTCAGCCCGTTGGACGCCCCGTCCTGATTGATCGCCGAGCCCCGGATCACCGCCCTGATCCGGCGCCCGTTGCGCAGCGCGTCCGACAACCGCTCCAGCACCAGCACGCCCGCGCCCTCGCCCCAGCCGGTTCCGTCGGCCGCCTCCGCGAACGACTTGCACCGCCCGTCGGCCGACAGACCCCGCTGCCGGGCGACCTCCACGAACAGCCCCGGAGTCGGCAGCGCCGACACCCCGCCGGCCAGCGCCAACGTGCACTCCCCGGACCGCAGGGACCGCACGGCCTGGTGCACCGCCACCAGCGACGACGAGCACGCGGTGTCCACCGACACCGCGGGACCCTCCAGCCCCAGCACATACGCCACCCGGCCCGAGGCCACGCTGGTGTACGTCCCCGCGATCGCGAAACCCTCCACCTCGGCGGCGGCCCCGCCGCCCATCCGCGGGCCGTAGTCGACCCCGTAGATCCCGGTGAACACCCCGGTCGCCGAGCCCCGCAACCCGGCCGGGTCGATCCCCGCCCGCTCCAGCGCCTCCCACGACGTCTCCAGCATCAACCGCTGCTGCGGATCCATCGCGAGCGCCTCGCGCGGGCTGATCCCGAAGAACGGCGCGTCGAAGTCCGCGAGGCCGGACAGGAACCCGCCCGACCGGGTGTACGTCTTCCCGCGCGCCTCGGGGTCCGGGTCGTACAGCGCCTCCACTTCCCACCCACGGTCCAGCGGGAACCCACCCATCGCGTCCACACCGCCGGACACCAGCCCCCACAGCTCTTCGGGGGACGTCACCCCGCCCGGGAAGCGACACCCCACGCCCACGACCGCGATGGGGTCGCGAGCGGACTCCTCCAGCTCGCGCACCCGCTCGCGCAACGTCTGCGCGTCACCGACGGCGCGTCGCAGGTAGGACCGGAGCTTGTCGACGTCTTCCACCAGGGCCTCCCCCACGAGTTGCTCAGACGTATCCGCGGTCGATCAATTCGAACAAGTCATCATCACCACGACTTTCCGGACTCTCCGGGCCCGGGGCATCGGGCACCTCCGGCGCGAGGAGGGAGAAGATGTGGCGCGCGAGCGTCTGCGGAGTGGGGTAGGTGAACGCGACGGTGGCCGGCAGCCGCACTCCGGCCGCCGTGGTGAGCCGGTTGCGGAGCCGCACGGCCATCGCGGAGTCGAACCCGAGGTTCTTGAAGGTCTCGGTCGACCTCGCCGCGAGATCGGCGGCCGTCAGCCCCCCGTCCTTCGCACTCAGCACCGCCGCCGTCTCGGCGCACACGAGCTTCAGGGCCGACGACTCCGACCCGATCGGTTGCACGGTGGGGCCCGGGGCTGTCGAGCCGGTGTCCTCGGGCGCCGTCAGCCAGTGCCGCTGCCGCTGGAACGGGTAGGTCGGCAGGCCGATCCGGCGCGGACGGTGCGCGGCGAAGACCTCCGCCCAGTCCACCGGCACACCGCGCACGTGCAGTTCGGCCAGCGACGCCAGGACCTTGCCCACGCTCCCGTCGTCCTTGTCGAGGGTGCCCACCACCGGCGGTGCGGTGGCCAGGGCGTCGGCGGTCTCCTCCATCGCCACCGTCAGCACCGGATGCGGACTGACCTCCACGAAGGCCCCGCCACGCTCGCGCATCAGGTGCTCGACGGCCTCGCCGAACCGCACCATCGAGCGCAGGTTGTCGTACCAGTACGAGCCGTCGAGCGCGTGGGGGTCGAGCACTTCCCCGGTGACCGTCGAGTGGAACTCCACCGCGGTCTCCCTCGGCGAGATGCCCGCGAGGTCCACGAGCAGACGTTCTCGAATGCGTTCGACGTGGTGGGAGTGGGACGCGTAGTCCACCTTGACCCGTCGCACCCGGACCCCGTCGCCGTCGGCCGTCGCGGCGAACCGGTCCAGCGCCTCGCCGTCCCCGGAGATCACCACCGACGCCGGTCCGTTGACGGCGGCCGTGGCGAGCCGCCCGGACCACTGCCCCAGCCGGTCCTGAACCCACGCGGGGGACGCGGACACCGCGCTCATCCCGCCGCCCAGGCCGGCCAGTTCGGTCAGGGCCCGGCTGCGCAGGGCCACGACCCGGGCCGCGTCCTCGAGCGAGAGCGCGCCCGACACGCAGGCCGCGGCGATCTCGCCCTGCGAGTGCCCGACCACGGCCTCGGGGACGACGCCCAGCGAGCGCCACACCCGCGCCAGCGAGACCATCACCGCGAACAGCGCCGGCTGGACCACATCCACCCGGTCGAGTGCCGCAGCCGATTCCGTACCGGTCAGCGCCTCCACGAGTGACCAGTCCACCCACGGGGCCAAGGCATGCGCGCACTCGTCGATGCCGCGCGAGAAGATCTCCGACTCCGCGTACAGCTGCCGTCCCATGCCGACCCACTGCGAGCCCTGGCCGGGGAACACGAAGACCACCGGCCCCACCGGCCCTGCGGCCACTCCGCGGATCACCCGCGCCGAGTCCTCACCCGCCGCCAGCGTGCCCAGCGCTTCCTCACGGTCACCGCCCAGCAGTACGGCCCGGTGTTCGAACGACGAACGCGTCGACACCAGGGAGTAGCCGACGTCGGCCGCCGACAGCGACGTGTCCGCGGTCACGAGATCCCGTAGCCGTGCCGCCTGCTCCCGCAGGGCCGGCTCCGAACGGGCCGACAGCACCCACGGCAGCGCTCCTCCGCCTGCGGCGCGGGGTTCCGTCCGTGTCCCGGGTGCCTCTTCGAGGATCACGTGCGCGTTCGTGCCGCCCATCCCGAACGCCGAGACCCCTGCCCGGCGCGGCCGGTCCGGCGTACTCGGCCAGGGGCGCGCGGCTGTGAGGACTTCGAAGTCGTCGTGGAAGCCCGGGACGGCGGGGTTCGGGGACCGGAAGTTCAGGCTGGGGACCAGATGGGCGCGGTGCACGCAGAGCGCCGTCTTCAGGAAGCCGACGATGCCCGCGGCCGGCTCCAGGTGTCCGACGTTCGTCTTCACCGAGCCGATCACCAGGGGGCGGCTGCGGCCGGTCGCGTGGAACACCTCGCGCAGACCGGAAATCTCGGCCGGATCGCCGAGTCGTGTACCCGTGCCGTGGGCCTCGACGTAGTCGACACCCTCGAACGGAACACCCGCGCGGTCGAGAGCGGACAGCACGGTCGCCGCCTGTGCGCCGGGGCTGGGATCCGGCATCCGCGAGGAGGCGCCACCGCTGCCGACGCTCCAGCCGCGCACCACCGCGTAGACACGATCACCGTCGGCGATGGCGAGGTCGAGCCGCTTCAGCAGGACGAATCCGCCGCCCTCTCCCCGTACGAAACCGCTCGCCCGTTCGTCGAAGGTGAAGCAGCGGCCATCGGGCGACAGGGCGCCCAGATTCGCCAGGCCCAGTCCGGCCTCCGGATCGACGATCAGGTGCACACCGCCCACGAGCGCCATGTCGACGGCGCCGCCGCGGATCCGGTCGCAGGCCAGCGCCACCGACACCAGGGAGGAGGACTGGCCCGAGTCCGCGCACAGGCTCATGCCGCGGACGTCGAACAGGCTGGAGATCCGGTTCGCGATCAAGGAGCCGCTGGAGCCGAGCGCGGCGTAGTGGTCGTCCCGGTCGCTGCCGGACAGTCGGCGCAGGACGTCGTATCCGGAGGACGCGGCGCCGACCAGGACATCGATCTCGCGTTCGGCGAGCGCGGTCGCCGGAAGCCGGGCGTCTTCCACGGCCTCCCAGGCGAGTTCCAGCCCGAGCCGCTGCACGGGGTCCATGGCGGCGGCTTCCGCCGGGCCCGTTCCGAAGAACCGCGCGTCGAAACCGTCGATGGAATCGAAGAACGAACCCGAGGTCACGGTGGCCGTGTCCGGGTGAGAAGTGGGGTTCGAGGCGACTGCCCGGTGCTCGGGAAACCTTCCGACGGTCGACTTCCCGTCGAGCAGCAAGTGCCAGAACTCCCCCAGGTCGTGCACGCCGGGGAAGCGGCACGACATGCCGATGACGGCTACTTCGGGGCGCACTGCGTTCATCGCCAAGAGGTCAACAACCTCCGCAATTCGTCGGGCGCCTTCGCGAAGTCGTGGTGCCCGCCCTCGACGACCCGGATGTCGACCGACTCCGCGTACCGATGCCATCCCTGCAGGTGGTCGAGGCTCACGTCGGGGTCGTCCCGCCAGTGCAGTACGACGATGGGGCAGCCCACCGCGACCGGCTCCGCCCGGCGGTACCGACGCGCGGCGGCGTGATCGCGGAGCAGAACGGCCATGCCCATGTCGATCAGGTCCGGCCGCGGCTCGATGCCCCGGCCGCGGACGAACGCCTCGACCTCGGCGCGCAGTTCGGGCTCGGTCAAGGTGAGCATCCGGTCGCGTGCGGCATCGTGCGGCGCCGGCTGGCCCGACACGAAGAGACGGTCCGGACCGGGCAGACCCAGTTCGGCGAGCCGGAGCACGGTCTCGTAGGCGGGCAGCGCGCCCGCGCAGTGCCCGAAGAACGCGAACGGCCTGTCGAGCAGCGGTGCGAGCGGTTCGACCAGGTCGGCTGCGAGGTTCTCGTAGGTGTCGTAGTGGGGTTCGCCCAGCCGGTTCTCGCGGCCGGGGAACTGGAGGGGGCAGACCTCGATGTCGTCGAGGGCGGCCGGCCAGGCGCTGAAGGCCGATGCCCCGGTGCCGGAGTAGGGGAAGCAGAAGACGCGGGCGGAGTGGTCCGTGGACTGCGGCCGGACGAACCACGGGGACGTGGCGGCGGCGTAGCCGGATGTCATGGTGTCTGTCGTTTCTGGGCGACGATGGGGAGGTGGGTCATTCCGGCGATGAAGAACGACCGCAAGTGCTGTGGCTCGCCGTCGAGTTCGATCGACGCGAACCGCTGGAGCAGTTCCTCGAAGAAGACGCGCAGGGTCAGCCGGGCCAGCGGTCCGCCGATGCAGAAGTGCGGTCCGAACCCGAACGCGACGTGGCGCTTCGCGGCGCTCCGCGTGATGTCGAAGGTGTGCGGATCGGGGAACTGGGAGTCGTCCCGGTTGGCGGACCCGATCCACGCGACGACGGCGCCCAGGGCCGGAACGGTGCCCCCGCCGATCTCGGTGTCGTGCACCGCGTACCGCATGAAGTTGCACGCGGCCGAGGTCCAGCGCAGCCCCTCCTCGACGAGGTTGGGGACCAGCGAGGGGTCGGCCTGCGCCTTCTGGAACTGCTCGGGCCGCTCGATAAGCGCGTGCACCGTGCCCGAGACGGTGTGCGGGGTCGTTACGTTGGCGCCCAGCAGAATGCTGTAGCCGTCGAGGGCGATCTCCTCGTCGGTCAGCGGCGCGTCTCCCGCGCGGACGTTCATCAGGTGGTCGAGCAGGCTGCCGTCCTCGCCGCCGGCCGACCGCCGCCGGCCGACCCACTCGGTGACGTAGGTGACGAGTTCGTGGTGGGAGATGGCCAGCGTCGCGGCTTCGCTGCCGTGCTGGAAGTGTGGGTCGGAGGGGGCCGTCACCATCGCGGTCAGCTGCACGAGTTCGTCCCAGTCGCGCTCTGGGATCCCCAGGATCGGGCCCGTGACGATCGCCGGGAGGAGCAGCGCCCGCTCGGCCAGGTCGAAGCTGCCGCCGTCCAGCGCCGGTTCGAGGAAGCGCACGACCGCCTGCCGGATCCGGTCCTCCCAGGGCGCCACCGCCCGCGCGGTGAGCCTGGAGCCGATCGCTCTGCGGACCTGGGTGTGCCGCGGCGGATCGGTGGACGTCATCAGCTTGCCCGCCGCGACGTCGTCCACGCCGAGGTGGGTCACCACAGTGCCGCGTTCCGAGGTGAACTCGCGATGGTCGCCGAGCACGCGGCAGACGTCGTCGTAGCGCGTCACCGACCAGAACTCCCGTCCATCCGGCAGGACTTGGTGGTGCAGGGGCGCCGTCGCCCTCATCACGTCCCAGATGGCGTGCGGATCGCCCGCGGTGTAGAGATCGAGGTCGAACAGGTCGACCCGACCGAGATCGATGTCGTTCCCGGTACCCGGCGCCAATCTCACGTCCGTGCCCTCCCCTGCGCGATCAGCTCGGCGACCCGGGCCGGGGTCTGCGCCACATAGAAGTCGCGCACGGACAATTCGACGTTGTAGTCCCGGGACACCCGATCGATGATCTTGATTCCGATCAGGGAATTGCCGCCGAGTGCGAAGAAGTCGTCATCCGCGCCGACCTCGCGACCATCGAGGTACTCCCCCCACAGCGCCGAGATCTCATGCACGAGTGACACCGGCGCGCCGGAAGGCTCGGCCGGTGGTTCTGACGCCTCATCCTGTCCGTCCTGCTGGTGGACCCGTGGCCCCAATTCCATTACCAGCCTTTCCTTCTCCGCCGGACGAGTGGCTCGTGCCCCGATGTCATGGATCACGTACTGGACATGTGGATCCGGGACCATCGCGACGCCAAGGTAAATAGCCGAGGAAACCCCGCGCAAGAGATGACCGGGCGGGACACCCGGGCATCCGGCTGTCCCGCCGACGGGACAGTAGACGGCAGACCGGGCTCTCTGGCCATTAACCGCACCGTGCGGCTAGCCTGCGAATTATCGTGACGACCGGCGCGTCTTACGGTGACGGCCGACGCGTCAAAAAATCATGCAGTGAAGGGGATTTCGTTGCTTAAGTCGCAACGGCTTGCGGTGCTGCCCATCGACTCATACGATCTGGATGCCGAGTTGTCCGTCGTGGACCGCCACGAGTACGGCGGCGAGTACGACGCCCTCACCTTCGGGGCGTGGTCGTGCCATGTTCTGGCCAACGGCAGCGGTGCAGAGTCCGACATCGCCTTCCGCCCCCACAGTGGCCGTCTGGCCCTCACCGAACTGGGCAAGCAGTTGCCGGGCATCATGTCCCTGGTGACCGAGCATTTCTCCCTGGACCGGTTGCAGTGGGTGCGTATCTTCAGCCTCCGCGACGGAATCATGGCCCCGCATGTGGACTTTCTCGAATTCGCCGAACCCGGCACCAGGTTGCAGGTTCCGTTGCGCACCAGCGAGGAATCCCTCCATTCCGAGAATGACATCGTCTATCACCTCCGTCGCGGTGAGGTGTGGAAGATACACACGACCGAGCCGCATTCCGCGCGCAGCACCGCCAGGACCGCCCGGCTCTCCCTCTGTCTCGACTTCTCGGACGCCGAGGAGCCCGTGGCGATCCGCAACGACGTTCCCGCGACCGAGCCGATCCGCATCATCGAACGCCCTGCGGCGACAGAAGCGGAACTCGAAGAACTCGTGGGCTCCGGCCGGACGATGACCCCGGAAACCATACGGGCGGACTTCCGTCGATTCGCCGCACTCCACTACGAGCGGCACGCGCATGCCGCAGCGGTCTTCGACTGGTACGAAGAGGCCGCGCGGCGTTCCGGGGACGCCGGCATCGTCGCGAAGGCTCAGGCCTTCCGCCGGTACTGCATCGAGAAGCGGGCCGACGGGGAGACGTTCGACTGGTGAGGGGCCGCGGGCCGGGGCGCGATCCCGCGTGCCGGCCCGCCTGCCGCGTCGGGCGGGTGTCTGCTTCCTCGCTTCCGGCGCCGAGTCGAATCCTTCGACCGCTGTTGTGATCATGTCGGTCCGAGGCCGGTTGCAGTGGCGACGGTGTTGATGTCGAGGCACGTCGGGCCCCGCCCCCTCGCATCCTCTGCCGGATTCCCGGCATGCGCATCGAGAGCCTGGACCTCGCCGCGCACCACGCGGTTGCACACGCATGGCGCCGGATGGCGCCGCTTGGCGTCACGCAATGGCACACAGCGCCAGCCGGCGCCACCGAAAGCGAGTGGGCGGGCGCGGCGCCACGATGGCGCACATTTCCTTCCTCACGTTTCCCCACGTCAGAGGCGCCTCCCTCGCGGCCGCCCGACACAAGGTGCCATTCAGGCTTGCGTAGGCGCCAGGGTGATGCCATTCTGGCGTCATGGACCTCACCCCCTACGTCGACACGCTCCGCCGCGAACTCGCGGTGGCCGCGGAAGCCGGCGGCGACGAAGCTCGCGAACTGGCCGAGAGACTCACCGCTCCCCTGGAGTCGGCGACCCGGCTGGCCATGCTCAATGTGCTCTCCGCCGCGATGGACGAGGTCACCCGCGAGCTCGCCCCCGGCTCGGTCGACGTACGGCTGCGCGGGATCGACCCCGACTTCGTGGTGACACCGCCCCCCACCGACAGCGGCCCCATCCAACCCGCCGAGCGCCTCGAACCGCTCAAGGCACCGGCTCCGGCCGACGGCGACGAGGGGAGCATCGCCCGCGTCAATCTGCGACTGCCGGCCCATCTCAAGGCACGCGCCGAGGAGGCCGCGAGCCACGAGGGCCTGTCGGTCAACGCATGGCTGGTGCGGGCCGTGTCGGCCGCGGTCGACGGCGGCGGCGCACGGCAACGTCCGACGCAACGGACCCGCAACCTCGGACAGAGCTTCACGGGCTGGGTGCGCTAGCCGCGCCCGCGCCCCCAAGACAAGAAGTACAGCGCCCACACCACGTCCCACCGGCTGGGACGGCCCAAGGACTCATGAGGACGGGACAACCATGCCTGCTTTCGACACTCTCAAACCGATTTCGGTCACTGCCTATGTGTACGCCGGTTCCATCCGGTTCACCGCGGGCGACCGCCTCGACACCGTCGTCGAGGTGCGGCCCCGCGACCCGAAGAAGGATCTCGACGTGCGGACGGCCGACCAGACCGAGGTCACCTACACCAGCGGCATCCTGACCGTCAGCACGCCCAAGGCCAATCTGTTCGGGCGCGGCGGCACCGTCGACGTGACGGTCGAACTGCCCACGGGCTCGGACATCGACTTGGACGGCGCCGGGGCCCATGTGATCGGCGAGGGCCGACTCGGCGAGGTCCGAGTGAAGACCTCGGCCGGCGACGTCCGCCTGGACACCACCGGCACGCTGCAGCTGAAGGCGCCGCACGGCTCAAGCACCGTCGACCGGGTCGAAGGCATGGCCGAGATCACCAGCAGCACCGGCAACGTGCGCGTCGGCCTGGTCGACGGCCCCGCCGTCCTGAAGAACTCGCACGGCACCACGACCGTCGGCGCCGTGACCGGCGAACTGCGGCTGAACGGCGCCAACGGCGCCATCGACATCGCGCGCGCCGAGTCCTCGGTCACCGGCACCACCACCAACGGCGTCGTTCGCCTCGGCGAAGTCACCCGTGGCGAAGTCCAGTTGGAGACCTCCAACGGCTCAGTCGAGATCGGCATCCGCGAGGGTACCGCCGCCTGGCTCGATGTCAACACCAACCACGGGCAGGTGCGCAACACGCTCGCCACGGCCGAGGCCCCGGCGCCGACCGAGGACTCCGTCAAGGTCCGCGTACGAACAAACTGGGGCAACATCGACATCTTCCGCGCGAAAGCCTGAGCACCCTCGTCCCCACATCAGCCTCGTCTCCTCCGATCCCCCATCACTCCAGCCTTCACAAGGGAGGACTCCATGTCCCCTTCTGTCATGCCCACATCCAGGCAGGGTGACGGTCACCCGTCACCGACCGCCGTCTCCGCCGTCGGCCTGCGCAAGTCCTTCGGCGACAAGCTCGTGCTCGACGGCATCGACCTGCGGATCCCGGTCGGGTCCGTGTTCGCCCTGCTCGGCCCGAACGGCGCCGGCAAGACCACCGCCGTCAAGATCCTCTCCACGCTCATCTCCCCCGACGCCGGCGATCTGCGCGTCGGCGGTCACGACCTGGCCACCGACCCGCAGGCGGTGCGGGCCGCGATCGGCGTCACCGGGCAGTTCTCCGCCGTCGACAATCTGATCACCGGCGAGGAGAACATGCTCCTCATGGCGGACCTGCACCACCTCTCCCGCAGCGAGGGCCGCCGCACCGCCGCCGAACTCCTTGAGCGCTTCGACCTGGTGGATGCCGCGAAGAAGCCCGCCTCCACCTACTCCGGCGGCATGAAGCGCCGCCTCGACCTTGCCATGACCCTGGTCGGCAGCCCGCGGATCATCTTCCTCGACGAGCCGACCACCGGCCTCGACCCCCGCTCCCGCCACAGCATGTGGCAGATCATCCGCGGGCTGGTCTCCGACGGCGTCACCGTCTTACTCACCACCCAGTACCTGGAAGAGGCGGACGAACTCGCCGACCGCATCGCCGTCCTCCACAACAGCAAGATCGTCGCCGAAGGCACCGCCGAGGAGCTCAAGCGACTCATCCCCGGCGGCCACGTCCGGCTCCGCTTCACCGACCCGGCCGCCTACCAGTCCGCCGCCACCACACTGCGCGAGGCCGCCCGGGACGACGAGGCGCTGGCACTCCAGCTCCCCAGCGACGGCAGCCAGCGCGAACTGCGCTCCATCCTCGACTGGCTGGACTCGGCCGGCATCGAGGCCGACGAGCTCACCGTGCACACCCCCGACCTCGACGACGTGTTCTTCGCCCTCACCGACAGCACCACCGTCTCCACGCAGGCCAAGGAGGCCACACGATGAGCACCCCCCTGGCTCCGGCCCGCCCGGCCGGGCTCTCCCTCGCCGTCCGCGACTCGAACACGATGCTGCGCCGCAACCTCCTGCACGCCCGGCGCTACCCGTCCCTCACCCTGAACCTGCTGCTCACGCCGATCATGCTGCTCCTGCTCTTCGTCTACATCTTCGGAGACGTGATGAGCGCGGGCATCGCGGGCGGCCACGCGGACCGCTCCGTGTACATCGCCTACATCGTCCCGGGCATCCTGATGATGACCATCGGCAGCACCGTGATCGGGGCCGCGGTGTCCGTCGCCACCGACATGTCCGAGGGTGTCATCGCCCGCTTCCGCACCATGGCGATCCACCGCGGATCGGTGCTCATCGGTCACGTCGTCGGAAGCGTGCTTCAGGTGCTCGCCAGTCTGGTCCTCGTCGGTGCTGTCGCCGTGGCCATCGGCTTCCGGTCCACCGACGCCACCGTCGTCGAGTGGCTGGCGGCGTTCGGACTGCTCGCGCTGTTCTCCCTGGCACTCACCTGGATCGCGGTCGGCATGGGCATGGCCAGCCCCAACGCCGAAGCCGCCAGCAACATGGCGATGCCGCTGATCCTCCTCCCGCTCATCTCCAGCGCCTTCATCCCCGCCGACACGATGCCGGGCTGGTTCCAGCCGATCGCCAAGTACCAGCCGTTCACGCCCGCCAACGAGACCCTGCGCGGCCTGTTGCTCGGCACCGAGATCGGCAACAACTGGTGGATCGCCCTCGCCTGGTGCCTGGGCCTCATCGTCCTCGGCTACCGCTGGTCGCAGGCACAGTTCAACCGCGACCCGAAGTAGGCGACATGAGCGGCGGGCAACTCCCGCGGCTCGTCCCGCCCGGGGCGGCGTACGCCGACACCACGTCGGCGTACGCCGCCCCATATATGTCCTGTCAGCGGGACAGTCGCCTTTCGCCGCATTGCCGACGCTCCGGTCGGCATCTGTCACCCTATTGCCATTGTTACTTCACCGAGAAGCATCATTTCCAGTGGAGACCTACGGTGATTTCGATCGGATATGCCAGGGGCGGGCCCACGATTGACACCCTCCTGCTCCGCGGGCAGAGTATTGAACTGCTGAGGAACCGCGGAAAGGCCCGGGGGGGTGCTGCCGACAGCGGCTGGGCACAAGGGGTGAATCCCGCGTAGGCCGTGGCGGCTCCAATGAACTCATTCCGCACGGCAAGCACCTGGCAAACCCGAGAAGGAGCCGACGCATGAACAAAATTGGCGATGGCATTCTGGAGAAGGCAGCGGCGGAATACGCCGAGCAGGGCTTCTCCATCATCCGCAACGTCGTGCCATCGGAACTCCTGGACGAGGCACGCGCCCACGTCGAATGGCTCACCCGTAAATATCCGGATCTGCGTCCCGAGCACTTCCACCACCCCCTGATCCGCAATGACGCCTTCTGGGCACGTCTGGTCTCGGACTCGCGTCTGGTGGACATCGCGGAGTTCTTCCTCGGCCCGGACGTGGCGTGTTTCACCGCCCACTACATCTGCAAGCCGCCGTACGACGGGCAGCCCGTGCTGTGGCACCAGGACGGCGCGTACTGGACGCTGAGTCCGATGGAGGCGCTGACGGTGTGGCTGGCCGTCGACGAGAGCACCACGGAGAACGGTTGCCTGCGGATGATCCCCGGTAGTCACGAACTGCCGCTGCACAAGCCGTCGGTCCGCACGGACGAGCCCAACATGCTGTTCTCCGCCTCCGACGAGAACCTGGTGCGGGAGTGGGCGGAGAAGCGCGGCATCGTGGAGATCGAACTCCAACCTGGCGACGTCTCGATCCACCATCCCCATCTGCTGCACTGCTCGGAGGCGAACACGTCCGCCAAGCGGCGGTGTGGTCTCGACATCGGCTACATCTCGACGACCACGCGGATCCACAGTGAAGGGATCTACCTCGACCCGCTGCTCGTCCGCGGAACCGACACGGGCGGCCTCAACAGCTATCGCCCGTTCCCCGCTTACCAGGACGGCGAGACGATTCCCTTCGCCGGGCGGGACGCGTGGAGTGACAGGGTGGCCACGCTCAACGAGGCGCTGCCGGCGCGCTCACGGGACCTCCCCGACAAGAGCCCGATCGAGTCGACCCGGCACATGATCGAGCGTCTGCGCGCGGGCACCGTGAAGCGCTGACCGACACCTCGCGTACGGGCGCCCCCGAACGCATCGCGTTCGGGGGCGCCCGTACGTGCCGTCGGCCAGGTCCTCACAAGCGCACCGGAAACCTGTTGAACAGCCGGGCGCCGCCGGGGATGACCTCGCGGTACCGCAATTCACTGCTGTTCACGGCAAGTTCGAGAGTGTCACGCTTCAGGAACAGGTGATCGATGGCCACCTCGCCCTCGAGTTCGGCGAGCGCCGCACCGATGCAGCGGTGCGGGCCCGCACCGAAGGCGAGGTGGCCTTCCCCACGCTTCAGCTCACGCTCCACATTGCAGCGCTCGGGCTCGGAGAAGACGCGCGAGTCGTAGTTGACGGACTGAAGGGAGCCCGTCACGGCATCGCCCTTGCAGATCGAGACCCCGGCGAGCTCCATGTCCTCGGCCGCGTACCGCGGTCCGGCACTCGGGATGGGGTTGGCGATCCGCATCAACTCGTTGATGGCGTGCGGCAGAGCTTCCGGCCTGGCGCGCAGCAGAGCCAGCTGATCCGGATTCTTGAGGAGGGTGAGCACCGCGTTCGGGATGAAATGAGCCGTGGAATGGTAGCCGCCGTTCACCAGTACGCCCACCATCGCGATGATCTCGTCTTCGCTGAGCCGGTCACCGTTCTTGTCCGTCGTATGCACCAGGGTGGAGATCATGTCGTCCGTGGGCTCGGCCCGGCGCCGCTCGATGAGCTTCTTGGTGTAGTCGAACAGGCCCAGGGCGCTCGTTGTGAAGTCGGCGTCGACGTTGGCGTATTCGTCCATCCACTGCCGTATCTGCGGCTGGTCGGGCTCGTCGATGCCGACGAGTTCACAGATGACGGCACCGGTCAACGGTGTGGCGTACTCCCGGAGGAGATCGCCGGATCCCTTCTCTGCGAAGGCATCGAGGAGCCGGGTGGAGACCTCTTCGATGCGCGGCCGCAGTGCCGTGATGCGCCGGACGCTGAAGGCGGGCGCCACGAGCCGGCGCAACCGAGCGTGATCCTGGCCGTCCTGGAGCATCAGGTTGGACGTGAAGTAGCGCAGGAGTTCCTTCGGCACGTCGAGAGACATGAGTGCTTGGTCCGCGATGCTGGGCCCCTGGTGGCCCGGCACATTGCTGATGTTCGTCACGAGCCGCGTGTCGCTCCACGCCGCCTTGAACTCCTCGCTGCGCGTGATCAGCCAGACCGGCGGCCCGCCGGGAAATCCGATGCGGACGAGCGGGGCCTTCTCCCGCAGGCGCGCGAAGGCGCCGATGGGGTCGTCTTCGAATTCAGGGTTGAGCAGGCTCACGATCGGCTCAGCCATGATCGTCGTCTCCTTCACTTCTTTGTACAGATGCCGCTTCGATCAGGTCCAGTACCTCCCGGGCCTGATCGACCAAGTACATGTGGTCGCCCGGGAGCTCCGCGCAGCTGAATTCACCCGTGGTCGCTCTCCGCCATTCCCGCGCCTGCTCCGCCGAGACCAGGCCGTCGGAGCTTCCCCGAATCGAGCAGATCGGCACCGACAGTGGTTCGTCGACGCTCGGAACGTAGTTCTCGTGCATTTCGCAGTCGGCCTGGAGCACGGGGAGAATCAGTTCGCGCATCTCCGGGTGATCGAGAGCCTCGTGCCTGAATCCCGCGAACTCCTCGACCCGGGCGAGGAACTCGTCGTCCTCAAGCCCCGTCGCCCGCCTCTCCCGCTGGGTCCACGGCCCCGGCGAACCACTGACGACCAGCCGCTCGACGCGCACATCGCGCGTGCTCAGCAGATGCGCCAACTCGTACGCGAGCACCGCGCCCAGGCTGTGCCCGAACAGCACGGTCCGCGTTCCCTCGCCGAGGGCCGCGGCGACGGCGTCGACCTCGTTCTTGGCCGCTTCGACGACATTCCGGTACGGCGTCTCCAGGATCCGCCGCTCCCTTCCGGGCAGTTCGACCGGGACCACGCGCCAGCGGCCCGCGGACAACTCCCGCCACGGGTGGAAGAACGAAGGCCCTGCTCCGGCGAACGGCACGCACAGCAGCGCGGCCTGGTCCCGCTCGCCCCCCTCCACCGTCACCACGCGAACTTGCGGGTGATGACCTTCATGATCTGGCCCGCGGGTTTGGGCATGTGCAAGTCGTGGTGCGATGCGTCCACGTCGTGCTCCTCGATGGAACCGAGGACGAACGGCCGCCAGTCGGGCGCATAGGTCGACATCCCGTCGGGCCTGTCCAACGTCGCGTTGAAATACAGCACATCGCCGCGGAAGACCGGCGATTGGAACTCGGCCATCCTGTTCAGGTTGTTGGCGCCCACCTTCGACATGTTCTCCAGGAAGTCGTCCATGTTGCCGGTGTTCATGAACTTGCCGAAGACATCCTCGATGTCCGCCCGGTAGAGCTCCTGCGTCCTGCCGGCCACCGCCTGGAACCCGTTCTCCGGGGCGTCGCTCGCGGGCTGGGTGTCCAGGATGGCCAAGAGGGCGACCTCCTGCCCGCGCCGGTCCAGCGCCTCCGCGACGGCATGCGCGACCGGGCCTCCGAAGGACCAGCCGATCAGGTAGTAGGGTCCTTCCGGCTGGGTCTTGAGGATCTGGGTGAGGTAGTCGTCGACCATCTCCTGCACCGATCCCGCCAGTGGCTCCGTGCCCTGGAAGCCTCGGGACTGGAGGCTGTAGGCCGGCCGGTCCGTCACGTACGGCGCGAAGGTGAAGTACGCCCAGCCGAGGCCACCCCCTCCGTGGAAGAACCACACCGGCGGCTTGCCCGTGCCGGGGTCCCTGTTCAGCGGCAGCACGACCGCGAACGAGTCGACGTGTTCGTCGGGGATGCCGCCGACGAGCACCAGCGCGGCCAGCTCGGACACCGTGGGGTACCGGACGATCGTCCTGACGGGCATGTCGACTCCGAACTGCTTACGGATGCGGGCGCTGAGCCGGGTGGCCAGGAGCGAATGACCGCCGAGCGTGAAGAAGTCGTCGTCGATACCGACGCTCTCCACGCCGAGCAGTTCGCTGAAGACGGCGCACAGTTTCTCTTCGTGGGCGTTGCGAGGCTCTCCGTCGCTCGTGGTGGTCGTGGCCTCCGACGGCAGCGCTCGCCGGTCGAGCTTGCCGGCCGGAGTCAGGGGAAGCTCCGGAAGCGGCACCACCGCGGCCGGAACCATGTAGTCCGGCAGCCGCTCCCGCAGGTACGGGGGCAGCTCGGCCACCAGCGGACCGATCGACTTGGCCAGCGCGGGGGCGTTCACCTGGGTCCGCCGGACCACACCACTGGGAACGAACCCGTTGGAAACGGCCCGCTCTTCGGGCAGCAGCACCGCGTCGAAGGTGTGGGCGGTCTCGCCCGACCAGGTGAGGACCGCGTCCCGGCCCTGCTGCCGTGCCCATGCGGCGAGGTCCTCCGGGTCGACGGGCACGGTGGCGGGAGCGGCCGCGTTCAGCACACCCGCCGACATCGCCGCGGCGAACTCCTCCACCAGCCGCGCGTTGGGTATCCCGGTCACCCTCAGCGGGGCGCCGCCCGCCCGGTCCAGACGGTCGCCCAGGCCGGCCAGGTCGGACACCTCCCGGCCCCACGGCGCCGTGGGCACACCGGTCAGATCCAGGAGATCGGCCGGGTCCTTGTGCAGGACCACCTCGTAGCGGTGCCGGGTCAGCTCGTTGTGCGCCTGTCCCGCCTTCAGCCGGATGTCCACGCCACCGGCATGCTCACGTGCCCACGCGGCGAACCACTCCGGGGCGACCACCAGCTCCCGCTCGGCCAGCACCGCCTGCTCCACCATCGCCCGCATCTCCTCCTGCGAGGCGTGCGGCCGCGCGGCACGCTGCACCGCGGTCAGCAGCAGCCGGAGCGTCGAGGCGTTGCGGACGTCGCCGACGATGATGCGGCCGCCGGGCGCGAGGAGTTCCATGGCCTGGCGCAGCACCCGGTCCAGGTATGCGGCGCTGGGGAAGTACTGCACCACCGCGTTGAGCACTACGGTGTCGAACCCGCCCCGGGGCAGTCCGGAGACGTCGTCGGCCGCCTGTGCACGCAGCCGGACCCGGTCGCCGTGGCCGGCCTGTTCGGCCTGGCCCCTGACCCGGTCCAGCACGGTGGCGGAGATGTCGGTGCCCCAGTACTCGTCGACCTCGCCGGCGATCTTCGACAGCAGCAGACCGGCGCCCACACCGATCTCCAGCACCCGCCGCGGCGCGAACCGCAGCACCTGTGCCACCGCCGCGTCCCGCCACGCCCGCATCTGCTCGAGCGGAATCGGCTCGCCGTCATAGGCCGACTTCCACAGCTGGAAGTCCTCGCCCCATGCCTCGTCGCGGGATTTGTCATAGGTTTCGTCGTGGACTTGGCGCCACTCGTCCACCTGGTCACCGGCATCGGCTGCCGCGGCATCCGGGTCGGGCACCACATAGGCCACAAGGCGCTTGTCGCCCTGCTGGTTCTCGCGCACCACGACCGCCGCCTGTGCCACACCGGGATGCCCGGCCAGCACGTGCTCGATCTCGCCCAGCTCGATGCGGAGCCCGCGGATCTTGACCTGGAAGTCGGTGCGGCCGATGTACTCGACCTGCCCGTCCTTGTTCCACCGCACCACGTCGCCGGTGCGGTACATCCGCGTCCCCGGCTCGCCGAAGGGGCAGGCCACGAACCGCTCCGAGGTCAGCGCGGTCTGCCCGAGGTACCCCCTGGCCAGCCCGGCGCCGGCGAGGTACAGCTCACCGGCGACCCCGGCCGGGACCGGGCGCAGTGCCTCGTCCAGCACATAGACCTGGGTGTTCCAGATCGGCGCGCCGATCGGCACCCGGTCCGCCCCCGGCACGTGCTGCCACGCGGTCACCTCGACGGTCGCCTCGGTGGGACCGTACAGGTTGTTCGCGGAGCAGCGAGGCAACAGCTCGACGAACCTGTTGGCCAGCGGGGCCAGGAACGGCTCGGCCGCGACCTCGATCCAGCGCAGGGTCGTGCACTGCTTTGCCGCGGGCTCGGCGACGAACGCCTCCAGCAGGGACGGCACGAAGTCCGCGCCGGTCACCCGCTCCCGCCGGATCAGCTCGGCCAGGTACGCCGGATCCTTGCGTCCGTCCGGGCGCGCGACGACGACACAGGCCCCGACTTGCAGCGGCGCGAACAGTTCCGGCACCGAGGCGTCGAAGCTCGCGGTCGTACTCAGCAGCATCCGGTCCTCGGCCGTGACGTCGAAGTGCTCCAGTCCCCACTTGATCCGGTTCATGATCGAGCGGTGCTGCACCGGCACACCCTTGGGACCACCGGTGGAACCGGAGGTGTACATCACGTACGCGGCGTTGTCCGGCACAAGGACTCGTTCCGGGTTCGCCTCCGGATACGCGGACACGTCCGGAAGGTCGTCGTCGAGCACCAGCAACGGCTTCGCGCTGTCGAGGAACTGCCGCACCCGGTCCTCGGGGAGCTCGGTGTCGATCGGCAGGTACGCCGCACCGGCCTTGGCCACCGCGTAGATCGCGACCATCATCTCGACGGAACGCGGGATGCGCACCGCGACAATCCGCTCGGGCCCCGCGCCTTGTTCGACCAGCCAGTGCGCCAGCCGATTGGCGCGCCGGTTGAACTCCGCGTAGCTCAGCGTCTCCTCTTCACCGATCACCGCGACCGCGTCCGGGGTCCGCTCCACCTGGACCTCGAACGCATCCGGCAGAGTGCCCTCGGCCACCGGATACGCCGTGTCGTTGACCCGCCGCACCAACCAGTCCCGCTCGTCCTCCGCCAGCACCTCGACCCCGCTCACCGGCGAACGCGGATCGGCGACCAGCTGCTCCAGAAGACGCACGAACCGAGCGGCGATCGCCTCGACCGTGTCCCGGTCGAACAGCTGGGTCGCGTACATGACGTCGCCCCGCAGGGCCCCCGAGTCGTCCTGCGCCATGCTGAAGAACAGGTCGAACATGGCGGCCGAAACCAGGTGCTGCTCGAACTCCACCTCGAGTCCGGGGAGTTCGAAGTCCTGCTTCGCGAAGTTCTGCCAGGCGAAGGTCACCTGGAACAGCGGCTGGTACGCCGCCGAGCGGTCGGGGTTGATCAACTCGACCAGCATTTCGAACGGCACGTCCTGGTGCTCGTAGGCCGCCAGGGCCTTGTCCCGCACCTGGGCCAGCAGATCGGAGAACGACGGGTCGCCGGACAGGTCCACCCGCAGCACCTGGGTGTTGACGAAGACCCCGACCAGGTCGGCGAGCGCCTCGTCGGTCCGCCCGGCGATCGGATTCCCGATCGTCACGTCGTCCTCGGCGCCGAGCTTGCGCAGCAGCACCGCCAGCGCGGTCTGGAGGACCATCGACATGGTCATCCCGCGCTCGTCGGCCAGCTTCTGGAGCCCGGCCGCCACCTCCGGTTCCGCCGAGATGCCGACCGTGTCGCCGTCCAGACTCCGCTCCGGGGGCCGCGGGCGGTCCAGCGGCAGGTTCAGCGGCTGCGGCACCCCCTCCAGCTCCGCGCGCCAGTACTCGGTCTGCGCCGCGGCCAGGCTGTCCGGGTCCGCCGGGTCGCCGAGCAGCTCGCGCTGCCACAGCGCGTAGTCCTTGTACTGCACGGACAACGGCTCCCACGCCGGCGCCCGGCCGTCCAGGCGTGCGGTGTAGGCGGTGGTCAGGTCCCGTGCCAGCACTCCGCCCGAGACACCGTCCGAGGCGATGTGGTGGATGAGGAGGACCAGGAGGTGCTCCTGGGGGGAGCAGCGGAACAGGGTCGCCCGCAGCGGGATTTCGGCGGCCAGGTCGAAATGGTGCGCGATGGCCTCGTCGACCGCGCCGGACAGGTCCTCGGGCGCCACCTCGACCACCGGTACCTGCACCGATGCCTCCGCCGGCGACAGGATGCGCTGGTAGGGCTCGTCATCGTCGTCCGTCACGTACGTGGTACGCAGGATCTCGTGCCGTTCGACCACGTCGCGGATCGCGGCGACGAGAGCGTCCTGGTCCAGTGGCCCGGTCAGCCGGAACGTCGGGGAGATGTTGTAGGTCTCCGCCCCGCCTTCCAGTTGGTACGTAACCCACATACGGCGTTGTGCGTACGACAGCGGAATCACTGGACTCACTCCTCTACGAGCATCTTGCGCAGACTGGGGCGAAGGGGGACAGCCGATTCCTCCGACCATGCGGCGAGTTCGGCCACCGTCGGCAGGTCGAAGATCTTGCGGATGGGTATCTCGATCCCCAACTCGGCGCGAGCGCGGGTGATCAGCCGGGTGGCGAGCAGGGAGTGCCCGCCGAGCGCGAAGAAGCCGTCGTCGACACCGACCCGGTCGACGCCGAGCACCTCGGCGAACAGCCTGGCCAGAGCCTCCTCGCGGGCGGTGCCGGGCGCCCGGAAGGGCGTCGCGGGGGTGAGGTCGGGGACGGGCAGGGCCTTGTGGTCGAGCTTGCCGTTGGGAGACAGGGGCAGCCGGTCGAGCGGTATGCACGCGGAGGGGATCATGTAGTCGGGCAGCCGCTCCTCCAGGTGAGCGCGGAGTACGGCCGCGTCCGGGGCCGTCTCGCCGGGAACCGGGACGAGATAGGCGGCCAGGTAGCTGGTGGTACCGGACCGCCGGGTCACCACAGCGGCCTGGGCGATGCGGTGATGGGCCGTCAGAGCGGCTTCGACCTCTCCGGGTTCGACGCGGTAGCCACGGATCTTGACCTGGGTGTCGATGCGGCCCAGGTGGTGCAGCTCGCCCTCGGCGGTGAGGCTCGCGAGGTCACCCGTGCGGTACATGCGGGAGCCGGGCGGCCCGTAGGGGTCGGGGACGAAGCGGTCGGCGGTCATCGCGGGCTGGCCCTGGTAGCCGCGTCCGGCCCCGGCCAGATAGAGCTCGCCCGGTGTGCCCGGGGGCAGCAGGTCCAGGCCGGGGCCGAGGATGTACGCACGCACGCCGGGAAACGGGCGGCCGACGGGCACGCCGGCGGCGTACGGCTGGTCGGGGCGCAGGAGGTGAGCGGTGGCGTAGAAGGTCTCGCTGGGGCCGTAGCTGTTGATGACACGGGCCTGCGGCCAGAGCGTGCGCACCCGCTCCGCCAGGGCCGGGGTCAGTACTTCCCCGGAGATGTTCAGTGCCGTGGGCCGGATGCGGTCGCCGAGTTGGTCGACGAGTTCGGCGAAGGCCGACGGCACCGAGCAGATGACGTCGATGTCCCAGGTGTGGCGTTCGGCCAGTTCCAGCACGTCGCGCACGATCTCGACGCTGCCTCCCGTGGTGAGCGCGGAGAACAGCTCGAAGGTGGCGACGTCGAAGCCGAACGACGCGGCGAGCAGCACCCGCCGGCCGGACGCCATTCCGGCGTGCGCGACCAGGGCGTCCACTGCGTTGACGACGGTGGCATGGGTGACGCTCACGCCCTTGGGCACGCCGGTGGAGCCGGACGTGTAGACGACGTACGCGAGGTTGTCGGGGCCGGCTGCCGGCCGTGCCGCGGATTCCGTGGCCTCCCCGGGCGTGGCGGCCGGGGCCTCGATGTCGATGTCGTCGAGGACGAGGACGGGGATGTCCGTGGCGGGCACGAGGTCGCGGGTGCCGGTGTCGGCCAGGACCAGGTGCGGCCGGGCACCGGTGAGGATGTGCGGGAGGCGTGCGCCGGCGAACGCGGGGTCGACGGGGAGATAGGCCGCGCCCGCCTTGAGCACGCCCAGGAGGGCCGCGACCGCGGTCGCGGTGCGCGGCAGGACCATGCTCACCACGGTCTCCGGCCCCACCCCGTGCCGGGCCAACTCGACGGCGAGCCGTTCGGCGCGGGCGTCCAGTTCGGCGTAGGTGAGCGACTCGCCCCCGGCGACCACGGCGAGCGCGTCCGGGGTCCGCGCCACCTGTGCCTCGACGCGCCCGGTGATCGTGTCGTCCGGGGCCGGGACCGGTTCGTCGAACTCGCTCAGCAACCGGGCGCGTTCGGCCGGCTCCAGGACGTCGAGCTGCGCGACCGTCAGCTCCGGGGTGGCCGCCACCTGCCGCAGGACGCGGACCAGGCGGGCCGCGTACATCTCCACCGTGGCACGGTCGAAGACCTCCGGCGTGTACTGGAGGACGAGTTCGAGGGTCGGGTCGACCGCCGCCGCCAGGCACAGGGGGTAGTGGTTGCCCGCGGACGGGCGGAAGCCGGTGAAGGTGATCCCGTCCGCTGCCTCGCCGGCCGCGCTGAGGCCCTCCCGGTCGATGGGGTACGACTCGAAGACGACCAGCGTGTCGAAGAGGGACTGGAGGCCGACGGACTGCTGGATCTGCGCGAGCCCGTAGTAGTAGTGCTCCGTGAGGGCGGCCTGCCGGCTCTGGAGCCGGGTGAGAACCTCGGCGACGGTTTCGCCGGGCGTGTAGGTGACGCGTACCGGAACGGTGTTGATGAACATCCCGACCATCGACTCGACGTCCGGCACCGCGGGCGGGCGCCCGGAGACGGTGGCGCCGAACACCACGTCCTGGCGGCCGGTGAGCCGGCCGAGCAGCAGCGCCCAGGCTCCCTGGACCAGGCTGTTGGCGGTGATGCCCAGATCGGACGCCAGCCGGCGCAGTGCGCTCGCCTCGTCGGCCGGAAGCGTGATGTCGACCTGGTCACGGCTCTCGGCGTCCGTGGGCGCGGAGTCGTGAGCGAGCAGGGTCGGCGCCTCGATCCCCTCGAGTTCGGCCGCCCACACGCGTGCGGACTCCTCGTGGTCCTGGCGGTCGAGCCAGGAGAGGAAGTCGTCGTAGTCGCGGATGCCGGGCAGACCGGCCGGGTCGCCGTCGGAGGCGTAGAGCAGCAGCAGGTCCCGCATCAGCAGGGGCGTGGACCAGCCGTCGAAGAGCGTGTGGTGGGCGGTCAGCACGAGTTCGGGCCGCTCGGGTTCGAGGACGACGAGTGCCAGCCGGATCAGCGGCGGGGTGTCCGCGTCGAAGTGGGCGGCCCGGTCCTGGGCGAGGAACCGCTCGAAGGTCTCGGTGCGGTCCGCCTCGTCGGCACCGGTCAGGTCGAGGTACTGCCACGGCAGGGTCACCGACTCCGGCACCACCTGGACGACATCACCGTCCGCCCGGTTGACGAACGCCGCGCGGAGGCTGGGGTAGCGGTCCAGCAACGCCTGCCCGGCCCGGCGCAACCGCTCCGCGTCGACGTCACGGGACAGTTGGAACACCAGCTGAACGTGGTAGGGGTCGTACGACGACGCTCCGGCGAGCAGCGTGTGGAAGAGGATCCCGGATTGCGCCGGGGTCGCGGGCCATACCCTGGCCAGTCTGCCGAAGCGTGCTTCCCAGGCCTCGATCTCCTCCTGGTCCACGCCGACCAGGGGAGCGTCGCTGGGGGTGAGTCCGCCGGCGCCGGGGCTGACTGCGTGCCGGGCCAGGGCGGTCAGCGCCTGGACCCACAGCCCGGCCAGTTCGGTGACCTCCTCGCGGGAGAGCACACCGGTGGGGAAGCCGAAGTGGGCGGTCAGCTCCTCGCCGCCGGGCGTGGCGGTGGCGACCGCGTTGATCTCCAGAGCCGACGGCACCGGCATGTCGGCGTCCGGCGCCGGGACCAGGTCCCGGTACGTGGTGTCCGGGGCCCAGCCCAGGCCGCGCAGGTCCTCGGGGATGTCCGCGCCGGAGGCTCTGCCGAGGTAGTTGAAGCCGATCTGGGGCTGCCGCGCCTTCGCCAGCGCGGTGGCGGTCTGCGGGTTGAGGTGGCGCAGCAGGCCGTAGCCGATGCCGTGGTCGGGTACCGCCCGCAGCTGCTCCTTGATTGCCTTGATCGCCTTCCCGGCGGCCGGACCCGCGGCGAAGGCGTCCGCCAAGTCGATACCGGTCAGGTCGAGGCGTACCGGGTACATGGCGGTGAACCAGCCGACCGTGCCCGATAGTTCCGCGCCGGGCACCACGTGCTCTTCCCGGCCGTGGCCTTCCAGTCGGACCAGCGTCGAGGCCCGGAGCACGCCCCGCGTCCGGTGCCAACGGGCCAGCGCCAAGGCCAGCCCGGCCAGCAGCCCGTCGTCGACGCCGCCGCGGAACACCGCGGGCACCGTGTTCAGCAGAGTCTCCGTGACATCCGACGGCACCTGGACGCGGACCGTGTCCACGGTGGCCGCGACATCGCGCGCCGGGTCCAGCTCCCGTGCGCCCAGCACCGGCTCGGCCCCGGCCAGGATCTCCTGCCACACCGGAAGTTCCGCCACCCGCTCCGGGGCGGCCGCCTCGTCGGCCAGGGCGTGTGTCCACCGCCGCAACGACGTACCCGCGCCTGCCGGTTGCGGGAGGTGGCCGTCACGGACCCGTCGCCAGGCCGAGACCAGGTCCGGTACGAGAATCCGCCACGACACCCCATCGACGACGAGGTGGTGGAGCACGATCAGCAACCGGTCCGCCGCGGTGGCAGAGGTGAACCACACGAACTGCGCCATCACCCCCGCGTCCGGGTCGAGGCGGCCCGCGGCCGCGTCCAGTTCTGCCCGCGCATCGGCATCGCCGTGGGCGACCTCCCGGACCAGCGCGCCGGCGTCCACGCTGCCGGCCGGCCCCATCCGCAGGCCCGGCCGCTCTCCGTCGAGCCGGGAGCGCAGCACGTCGTGCCGGTCGAGGACAGCCTGCAGCGTCGCGACCAGCCCCGCACGGTCGATGTCCTCGGGCAGGGTCAGCATCGCCGACATGCAGAACCGGCGGACACCGCCACCGGACGCGAGCACGTGCGCCGCCGTCGGCGGCAACGGAGCCCAGCCCACCCCGCCACCCGGCAGCTCGGCCAGCCCCACGGGCTCCTCTTGCGCCCGGCCCTCGACCAGTTCCGCGAGCCGGGCAACCGTACGCTGCTCGAAGACCTCCCGTGTGGTGACCACGACACCGCGCGTCTTGGCCCGCGCGACCACCTGGATGGACCGGATGCTGTCCCCGCCACTGGCGAAGAAGTCATCGTCGACACCCACCTGTCGGGCATCGAGGACATCGGCGTACACCTCTGCCAGCACCCGCTCCGCCGCGCTGCGCGGCGCCCGGTACTCGGCACCCGCGAACTCCGGCTCGGGCAGCGCGGCCCGGTCCAGTTTCCCGGTCACGGTCCGCGGCAGCCGGTCGAGGGCCACCAGTTGGGCGGGCACCATGTAGTCCGGCAGCCGCTGGGCCGCGAACCGCCGCAGCTCCGCCATCGACACACCGGCCTGCCGGACGACGTCGCCGTCCGCGGTGCCCTCCGGCGGCGCCACATAGCCCACGAGCCGCGTGTTGCCGGTGTGGTCCTTCCACGCGGTGACCACTGCCTGGCCGACCGCAGGATGCTGGGCGAGGGCGATCTCGATCTCGGTCGGCTCGACCCGGATGCCGTTCACCTTGACCTGGGTGTCGGCTCGTCCCTCGTACTTCAGCTGACCGCTCCTGTCCCACTGGGCCAGGTCGCCGGTACGGTACATCCGCGCGCCGGGGGGACCGAAGGGGCAGGCGACGAACCGCTCCGCGGTCGCCTCGCCGCTGCGGTAGTAGCCGCGGGCGAGTCCACCGGCCACATACACTTCCCCCATCACGCCGGGCGGGACCTGTGTCAGTTCCGGCCCCAGGATGTAGGTGCGCATGTTGGCGAGCGGTCGTCCGATCGGGATCACGCCGGTTTCGGTCGACTGCTGCGGGACCGGGAAGCTGGAGACGTAGAAGCTTTCTGTCTGTCCGTAGGCATGGACGACACGGACATCCGGGAAGGCCTCGTGCACCTGGTCGACCACGTCGGCCGTGAGCGGGTCGCCGCCGAGGATCGCGGTCCGCAGTTCGAGGTCGAGAGCGCCCGGCTCCTTGGCGAGGATGGGGCCGAGCAGTGCGGTGAACACCGCCGGCACGGCGCAGATGGTGGTGCCCGACCATCGGTCGCGTTCGGCGAGTTCGAGTACGTCACGGACGATCTCGACACTCGCGCCGGCAGCGAGCGCGGTGAATATCTCGAACACGGAGACGTCGAAGTTCACCGAGGTCGCGGCGAGCATACGGGATCCCGGCTCGAGCTGTGCCATCCGCCGCGAGTACCAGACACCGTTGACCACGGTGGCGTGGGTCATGGCGACGCCCTTGGGCTTGCCCGTGGAGCCGGAGGTGTACATCACGTACGCCAGATTGTCCGGCCTGATATGGAGGTCCGAGGCTTCGACAGCGGGGCCGCCGGGGGCGTCGAGGTGCAGGTCGTCGAGGCGGAGTACCGGCGGTCGGCACTCCGGCAGTGCCGCCGCCGTATCACGATCGGTCAGGACCAGCGCCGGATCGGCCGAGGTGAGCAGGAGGTCGACTCGCGCCGTCGGATGATGGGGATCGATCGGCAGGTAGGCGCCACCCGCCTTGAGCACGCCCAGCTGCGCGACCACCAGGTCCGCCGACCGCGGCAACGCCACGGCCACCACCTCGTCCGGCCCGACCCCGCGCTCGCGCAACACCGCGGCCAGCCGGCCGGCGCGGGCCTCCAACTCCGCGTACGACAACACGGTTCGCCCGGCCACCACCGCTGTCGCGTCCGGGTTCCGCATCACCTGAGCGGTGACGAGTTCCGGTAGCGTCGCCTCGCGCACCGGTGCCGCGGTCTCGTTCAACCGGGCCAGCCAGTCCCGCTCGGCGTCGGCGAGCACGTCCACCCCACCGAGCCGTACTCCGGGATCGGCGACCACCTGCCGCAGCACCCGCACATAGCGGTCGGCGAAACTCGCGGCCGTGGCGTGGTCGAACAGCTCCGTCGCGTACTCCAGCCGCCCGTACGCGCGCCCGGACGACGCGTCCGGGATGATGTTGAAGAACAGGTCGAACTTCGCGGTGTCGGTACCCGTCGCGACGGGGGTGACCCGCAGACCGGGCATCTCGATCCCCGACCACGCGAACTGCCAGGCCAGCATCACCTGGAACAGTGGTGAGTACGAGGTGGAACGCTCGGGGTTGAGCAGCCCCACCAGGCGCTCGAACGGCACGTCCTGGTTGTCGTACGCGGCCAGCGCCTTGTCCCGCACCTGATCCAGCAGATCGCCGAACGACGGGTTCCGCGACAGATCGACGCGCAGCACCCAGGTGTTGGCGAAGAATCCGATCAGATCGTCGAGTTGCTCGTCGGCGCGCCCCTCGATCGGGCTGCCGATCGTCAGGTCGTCGCCGGCGCCGAGGTGGTGCATCAGCACCGCAAGCGCCGCCTGAGCGACCATCGGTGCCGTGGCACCGCAGTCCGCTGCCAGCTTCTGGAGCCCCGACAGCAGCTCGGGTTCCAGCTCGAACGAGACATCTCCGCCGCGGTGGTCGGCGGCCGTCGGCCGCGGCCGGTCCAGGGGCATCTGCACCGGCTGCGGGACCCCCTCCAACTCCTCGCGCCAGTAGTCGAGTTGCTCTGCGGCGATGCTCTCCGGATCCTCTTCTTCGCCCAGCAGCTGCCGCTGCCACAGCGTGTAGTCCTTGTACTGCACCGGAAGCGGCTCCCACTCCGGCGCGTCTCCCTGATGACGAGCCGTGTACGCCGACACCAGATCGCGGAGGAACGGCGCCATCGACGCCCCGTCCGCGGCAATGTGGTGGAACACGAACACCAGCACGTGCTCCCGCGGGGAGACCCGGAGGACGGCTGTCCGAAAGGGAAGCTCCGTGTCCAGGGAGAATCCCTCACGCGCGGCTTCTTGCGTCGCGGTGTCCACCGCGTCCGCGGCCACGTCGACCACCCGGAACCGGAAGGCCGCCTCCTGCGGCGGCAGGACCCGCTGCTCCGGCGTGCCGTCCGCGTTCTCCACGATCAAGGTACGCAGACTCTCGTGCCGGGCCAGGACATCCCGCACCGCCGCGGCCAGGGCCGCGGTGTCCAGTTCTCCCTCCAGGCGCAGCACGAACGGGATGTTGTAGGTGGGGGACGGGCCTTCCAGGCGGTAGAGGAACCACAGCCGGGTCTGGGCGAAGGACAACGGGATCATCGACGCTTCTCCTAAACGGTCATCTGGCGCAGCTGGGGGCGGCGTTTCGACGTGGCCGGCCCCTCGAGCCGCGCCGCCAGCTGAGCGACGGTCGGATTGCGGAACACCGTCGTGACTTTCACGTCGACGTCGAGCTCGCTGCGGATGCGGCCGATCAGCCGGGTGGCCAGCAGCGAATGCCCACCGTGACCGAAGAAGTCGACATCGATACCGATCTCCTCCACACCGAGCAGCTCGGCGAACAGCCGGCAGAGGACTTCCTCCTTGTGGTCGCGCGGCCCCCGCCCGGTCGCGGACTCGGTGTGGTCAGGCGCGGGGAGCGCGGCCCGGTCGAGCTTGCCGCTCGGTGTCGTGGGGAGCCCCGCGACCGGCACGATCACCGAGGGGACCATGTACTCCGGCAACCGGCCCCGGAGCAGGTCCGTCAGGGCCACGGCGTCCAGCCCGGCCGGGTCCGCCCCGCCGCCCGGCACCACGTACGCGACCAGCCGCTGGTCACCGGCGCGGTCCTCCCGCACCACGGCCACCGCGTTGTCGACATCCGGGTGCGCGGTCAGCGCCGCCTCCACCTCGGCCAGTTCGATGCGGAAGCCGCGGATCTTGACCTGGAAGTCGGTGCGGCCGATGTACTCGACCTGGCCGTCCTCGTTCCACCGCACGGCATCCCCGGTGCGGTACATCCGCGCGCCGGGCTCGCCGAAGGGGCAGGCCACGAACCGGTTCGCGGTCAGCGCGGTCCGCCCGAGGTAGCCCCGCGCCAGCCCGGCGCCGGCCAGGTACAGCTCACCGGTGACCCCGGCCGGGACCGGGCGCAGTGCCTCGTCCAGCACATAGACCTGGGTGTTCCAGATCGGCGTACCGATCGGCACCCGGTCCGCCCCCGGCACGTGCCGCCATCCCGTGACCTCTACCGACGCCTCGGTGGGCCCGTAGAGGTTGTGCACACCACAACCCGGCAGCAGATCGACCACCTTGTTGGCCAGCGTGGCCGGGAACGCCTCGCCCGCGACCTCGATCCAGCGCAGACTCGTGCACGTCGTCACCGCGGGCTCGGTGACGAAGGCCTCCAGCAGCGACGGCACGAAGTCCGCGCCGGTCACCCGCTCCCGCCGGATCAGCTCGGCCAGATACGCCGGATCCTTGCGCCCGTCCGGACGCGCGACCACGACAGCCGCACCCACGTGCAGGGGCGCGAACAGCTCCGGCACCGACACGTCGAAGCTCGCGGTCGTACTCAGCAGCACCCGGTCCTCGACCGTGACGTCGAAGTGCTCCAGACCCCACTTCAACCGGTTCATGATCGACCGATGCGCCACCTGCACCCCCTTCGGGCCACCGGTGGAGCCGGAGGTGAAGATGACGTACGCGGCATTGTCCGGCGACAGCTCCCGCTCAGGGTTCGCCTCCGCGTACTCGGACACGTCCGGAAGGTCGTCGTCGAGCACCAGCAGCGGCTTCGCGCTGTCGAGGAACTGCCGCACCCGGTCCTCGGGGAGCTCGGTGTCGATCGGCAGGTACGCCGCTCCCGCCTTGGCCACCGCGTAGATCGCGACCATCATCTCGACGGAACGCGGGATGCGCACCGCGACAATCCGCTCGGGCCCCGCGCCTTGTTCGACCAGCCAGTGCGCCAGCCGATTGGCGCGCCGGTTGAACTCCGCGTAGCTCAGCGTCTCTTCTTCACCGATCACCGCGACCGCGTCCGGGGTCCGCTCCACCTGGACCTCGAACGCATCCGGCAGAGTGCCCTCGGCCACCGGATACGCCGTGTCGTTGACCCGCCGCACCAACCAGTCCCGCTCGTCCTCCGCCAGCACCTCGATCCCGCCCACCGGCGAACGCGGGTCGGCGAGCACCTGCTCCAGCACCCGGACGAGCCGAGCGGCGATCGCCTCGGCCGAGTCGCGGTCGTAGAGGTTGTTCTGATAGTCGAGGGAGAGCCGCAGGTACGGGTCGGAGGAGTTGAGGGTGAGTGGGTAGTGCGAACCCGCGAACGGCCGGATGCCGTCGACCGTGAACCCTGCCGAGTTGTTCGCGTCGACCATGCCCTCGCGGTCGATCGGGTAGGACTGGAACACGACGATCGTGTCGAACAAGGCGGGCAGCCCGACGCTGCGCTGGATGTCGGCCAGCCCGTAGTAGTTGTGGTCGAGCAGCGCGGTCTGCCGCTGCTGGAGCTCGGTGACGACGTCGGCCACGGTGTGGTCCGGTGGGCAGAACACCCTGATCGGCAGGGTGTTGATGAACAGGCCGACCATCTCGTCCGAGCCGGGCAGGTCCGCCGGGCGACCGTTGACGGCGGCCCCGAACACCACGTCCCGCTGCCCGGTCAGCTTCGAGAGCAGGATCGCCCACGCGCCCTGAAGGAGGGTGTTCAGCGTGACCCCGAGTTCGGCGGCGCGCCGGGCGAGTTCACGTCCCTTGTCGATCGGCAGCGGCACCTCGACCCGCCCGACGGCGGACGCCGCCTCCTGCGGAGCGGTGTTCGGAGCCACGAGGGTCGGCTGGTCGAATCCGGCGAGCTCGGCGGCCCAGCGGGTGGCCGACGCGTCCCGGTCCCGCGTCGACAGCCAGGCCAGATAGCCACCGTAGTCGCGCACCGGGGGAAGCTCGCGCGTCCCGGAGTACAGCCGGATCAGATCCGTGATCACCGACGGGGACGACCAGCCGTCGAACAGGGCGTGATGCGCCGTGATGACGAGTTTCGCCCGCTGCGGCCCGACGGTGATCAGCGCCAGGCGGATCAGCGGCGGCCGGGTGGGATCGAGTTGGTCGGCCCGGTCCTCGGCGAGGAACCTGTCGAGCGCCGCGTCGTGCTCGGCTTCGCTCCGGTCGGTCAGAACGATGTGCCGCCACGGGATGGCGACGTGTTCGGGCACGACCTGCACCGGATCGCCGCCGGCTCCGGCGACGAAGGCGGAGCGCAGGTTCGGATACCGGTCGAGCAGCGCCTGCCCGGCCGACCGCATGCGCGCCGGGTCCACGTGCCCGGACAGGTGCAGCACGAACTGCATGTGGTACACGTCGAAGGAGCCGTCGGCGAGCGCGGCCTGGAACAGGATCCCGGACTGCCCCGGGGCCTGCGGCCACACCTCGGCCAGTCGGCCGTAGCGAGCCTCCCAGGCCTCGATCTCGTCCTGCCGCACCGGGACAAGAGGGGTGTCCGAGGGCGTCAGCCCGCCGATCTCCGGCTGTGCGGCGTACACGGCCATCCCGTGCAGCACTTCGGCCCACAGTTCGGCCAGTTCGGAGGTCCGCTCGCGGGACAGCACCCCGGTGGGGAACACGAAGGCCGCGTGCAGACGGGTGCCCTCGGCGGTGTCCGTGGCGACCGCGTTGACCTCCAGCGCGGACAGCGCGGGCAGGTCCGGGTCGGGCACCGGAACCAGCTCGGCGGACCAGGGCGCCGGCCCCCACCCGTCCGCGCGCAGCTCTTCGGGCACATCGGCGTCGGAGATCCGGCCGATATAGTTGAACCCGAGCTGCGGCATCGGGTACTCGGCGAGCTGCGCGGCGGTCTCCGGGTTCAGGTAGCGCAGCATTCCGAATCCGAGGCCCTTGTCCGGGGCCCCGCGCAGCTGCTCCTTGACCAGCTTGACCGCCTTCGCGGCCGCGGGACCGCCTGCCAGTACGTCGTCCAGGTCCACCCCGCGCACATCGACCCGGGCCGGGTACATGCTGGTGAACCACCCGACGGTCCGCGAGAGATCGGCTCCGGGAACGACGTCCTCCTCGCGGCCGTGTCCCTCCAGCCGGACCAGGGTCGAGCGGTCCGCACCGCTCCACCGGTTCACCGCCAGCGCGAGCGCTGCGAGCAGCACGTCGGTCCCGGTGCCCCTGAACGCCGCGGGCAGTCTGGTCAGCACCGCCTCGGTGACCTCGGCGGACAGCCGTACCCGCACGCTGTCGACCGTGGACATCACATCCACCGCCGGGTCGAACGCCCTCGTTCCCAGCGGGGGGTTCGGCGCCTCGAGCAGGTCCAGCCAGTACGCCAGCTCCGCTTCCCGTTCGGGTGTGAGCGCCTCGCTGCGCAGCGCCGACGCCCAACGGCGGGCCGAGGTACCGACCGCGGGCAGCTCGGGCGTTCTGCCAGAGCGGACCTGCTGCCACGCCTCGGCGAAGTCCGCCATGAGGATCCGCCAGGAGACACCGTCCACCACCAGGTGGTGGAGCACCACAAGCAGTCGGCCCGCTCCCTGCTCCGCAGCGAACCAGACGAAGTCCGCCACGGTCCCGGCTTCCGGGTCGAGGCGCCCGACCGAGTCGTCCAGCTCCGCCTTCGCCGCCTGAAGCGAGGAC
Source organism: Streptomyces sp. GC420 (assembly GCF_009916105.1). Taxonomy (GTDB): domain Bacteria; phylum Actinomycetota; class Actinomycetes; order Streptomycetales; family Streptomycetaceae; genus Streptomyces. Next base: position 64,514 of record NZ_JAAAXQ010000003.1, read on the forward strand.
GGCGAGTCCCACCGGCCGTCGCAGGGAACCCGGTGGATCAGGTCCGCCGCACGCACGGTGCCCGCCGGACGCACGACGAGGGAGAGTTCGTCGCCGACGGGCAGGAGTTGGTCGCCTCGCACCAGCCGCGCGCGCAGGAGGTCGTGCCGGTCGAGCACGGCGTCGAGCGTCGCGGCCAGTCCCCTCGCGTCGATCCCCGCGGGCAGCTCCAGCGCCAGCGCCATCGCGAACCGGTTCATCCCGCCGCCGTGCTCGAACACCTGCCGCGCCACCGGTTGCAGCGGCATCGGGCCGACGCCACCGCTCTCGTCCTCCGCCAGCGCGGGCAGCCGGTCCCGACGTGCGGTGGCCACCTCGGCCAGCCGGGCCGCCGTGCGGCACTCGAAGATCTCCCGCGTGGTGAGGTCCAGGCCCCGGGACCGGGCCCGCGCCACCACCTGGATCGAGCGCAGGCTGTCCCCGCCCACCGCGAAGAAGTCGTCGTCGACACCGACCCGGTCCACCCCGAGCACATCCGCGTACGACGCGGCGATGATCGCTTCGGCCTCGGTGCGCGGCTCCCGGTAGGCCTCGCCCCCGAACTCCGGTTCGGGCAGCGCCGAACGGTCCAGCTTGCCGGTCGGCCCGAGCGGCAGCCGGCCGAGCACGACGAACGCGGACGGCACCATGTAGTCGGGCAGCCGTGCCGCGACGAACGTGCGCAGTTCGGCGGCCGAAGCACCGGACTGGAGGTCCACATCGCCGATACCACCGGCGCCGTCGTCACCGACGGCTCCCTCGCCGGTGTGCACCACGTACGCGACGAGCCGCCGCCCGCCCGAGGGCGCCTCCCGGCTGATCACCACGGCCTCGCTGATCCCGGGGTGCAGCACGCAGGCCGCTTCGACCTCGGCCGTCTCGATGCGGAAGCCGCGCACCTTCACCTGGCCGTCGCTCCTGCCGACGCACTCCAGTTGACCACGCGCGTTCCAGCGGGCCAGGTCGCCCGTGCGGTACATCCGCTCGCCCGCGGGGCCGAACGGGTTCGCCACATATCGCTCGGCGGTCAGGCCCGCACGGCCGTGGTAGCCGCGGCCGAGGCAGATCCCCGCCACATACAGCTCACCGACCACGCCCTGCGGCACCGGGGCGAGCCCCGGGCCCAGCACGTAGGCACGCATGTTCCCCAGCGGGGTACCGATCGGCGCGACCTCGCTCTCCGCCCATTCCTCGGAGCCCGCGAGGGAGAACGAGGTGGCGTAGAAGCTCTCGCTCTGCCCGTAGCCGTTCACGATCTGCACGCCGGGCAGCGCCTCGCGCACCTGCCGCACCAGTCGGGCCGGGAGCACGTCACCCGCGAAGACGACGGCGCGGACAGCGGGTGCCTTCTCCAAGTGGCCGACCAGTTCCCCGAGCACCGAGGGAACCCCGCTGATCACATGGCCGTCCCAGGCGTCCCGCTCGCCGAGCGCCAGTGCGTTCGGCACCACCTCGACCGTGCCGCCGGTGGACAGGGTGGTCAGCAGCTCGAAGACCGAGACGTCGAAGTTCACCGAGGTGCCGGCGAGCATCCGCCACCCTGGCGGCGCGTCCAGCACCCGCACCAGCTCCCGCACCCCGTTGACGACGTTGCGGTGGGTGATCGCCGCGCCCTTCGGCTTGCCCGTGGATCCGGAGGTGTACATCACGTAGGCCAGGTTGTCCGGATCCAAGGGCGCGATCCGGTCCGCGTCGGCCGGCGCCCCCTTGGGCGAGTCCCATAACGCGCGGTGGTCGAGGTCGACGGTCGAGATGTCGTTGCGCGGCAGGTCCTGCCAGGTTGCGGTGTCGGTGACCGCGAAACGCGGAGCCGCTTCGGACAGCACACTCTCCGCTCGCCCGCCGAGGTGCTGCGGGTCCATCGGCAGGTATCCGGCACCGGACTTGAGGATCCCGAGCAGACCGACCACGAGGTCCTCGGTGCGCGGCAACGCCAGCACCACCAGGTCGTCCGGCCCGGCACCGCGCCGGACCAGCTCCCAGGCGACGCCGTTCGCGCGGTGGTCGAGCTCCCGGTAGGTCAGCGTCCGGTCGTCGCACACGATCGCCGGAGCGTCCGGCGTCCTGGCCGCCTGGCTTTCGAACAGCTCCGGGATCGTGAGCTCGGACACCGCTGTGGCGCGGTCGTTGAACTCGGTGAGCAGCCGGTCCCGTTCGGCATCGTCGAGCACGTCGATCTCGCCGATCCTGCGCCCCGAGTCGGCCACGAGCCGGCCCAGCACGCGGACGAACCGTTCCGCGAGGCCCTCTGCCGTGTCCCTGTCGAACAGGTCGGTGGCGTACTCCAGGTAGCCCCCCGCCCCGCCGGAGCCGTTCGGGACCATGTTGAAGAACAGGTCGAACTTGGCCGTCCTGGTGTCGAGTTCCTCGGCCTCGACGTCGAGGCCGGGCAGTTCCAGATCCCCCAGCGGCTCCTGCCAGGCAAGCATCACCTGGAAGAACGGGTGATAGGCGGTGGACCGGTCCGGATTCAGCAGCTCCACCAGCCGCTCGAACGGCATGTCCTGGTTGTCGTACGCCGCCAGGGCCCGGTCCCGCACCCGCTGGAGCAGTTGGCGGAAGGTCGGGTTCCCGGAGAGGTCGACGCGCAGTACCCAGGTGTTGGCGAAGAACCCGACGAGGTCCCGCAGGTCCTCGTCGGTGCGCCCCGCGATCGGCGCGCCGAGGGGCACGTCGTCACCGCATCCGAGGTGGTGCAGGAGCACCGCCAGCGCCGAGTGCATGATCATCGACACCGTGATGTCCCGTTCCGTGGCCAGCTTCTCCACGGCCCCGAGCAGGTCGGAGTCGATCGACAACGCGACCAGATCGCCGCGGTGGCTCATCGCCCGGGGGCGCGGGCGGTCCGTCGGCATCGCCAAGGGCTGCGCCAGATCCGCCAGGGTCTCGCGCCAGTACGCCAGTTGCCCGGCCGCCAGGCTGAACGGATCGGACTCGTCGCCGAGTACGTCCCGCTGCCACAGCGTGTAGTCCGCGTACTGCACCGGCAGCGGTTCCCACGCCGGAGCCCCGCCCTGCCTGCGGGCCGTGTACGCCGCGGTGAGATCGCGGAGCAGCAGCCCGAGGGATTCGCCGTCCACGGCGATGTGGTGCACCACCAGGACCAGGGTGTGCTCGCGCCGTCCGCTCCGCAGGAGCCTGGCGCGGATCGGCATGTCGGCGGTCAGGTCGAAGGGCGCGGTGGCCACCTCGTCGACCGCCGCCGCCCGCTCCTTCTCCGCGAGCTCGACCACCGGCAGGTCGAACGGCTTGGGACCGGACTGCAGCACCTGCTGGTGCGGGACGCCGTCCTCGTCCTCGACGATCACCGTTCGGAGGATCTCGTGCCGGTCGATGACATCGCGGAGCGCCGACTGCAGTGCGGACACGCTCAGCTCACCGGTAATCCGCAGGGCGAAAGCGGCGTTGTAGGTCGGTGACGGGCCTTCGAACCGGTCCACGAACCACAGCCGGCGCTGCGCGAACGACAACGGGATCATTCTCTGTCTCCAAATCGGCAGAACCACCAGGGAGCCATCCGCCACTCAGCTCTGATCGAGTACCGCCAAGAGCTGGTCGTTGTAGAAGTCGTCGAAGGAGATCGCGCCCGACAGCGTCGAGAAATACCGGTCGATCAGCTCCTGGTGACCGACCAGGCTCCGCAACATCTCCGCCTGTCCCTCGGGCTTGAGCTCAGCCACGTTGAGCGCGCCCTGGTAGAAGTTGAGGAAGATATCGGTCAGGTCGTTCTCGTAGCGCTTCAGCGCCGCATGGAGCGCGGCGTCGTCGTGCAGTCCGTCCCCGATGTGCCCGGCGAGTGACTGGGCCTGTATGAAGGCGTCGGTGATACCGCGGGCGGTGATGGAGTCCTTGTGGTGCACGGCGTCGCCGAGGAGCACCCACCCGGGTCCGTAGGCCTTGCGGAAGTAGTTCTCCTGGTGCCCCGTGCCGTACAGCTGCTCCACCCGGCTGCCCGCCGACATCCGCTCGTACAACTCGGGGGTCGTCGTGCGGACGGCTTCGAGGAAGGCGGGTTCCACCGCGGTACGGACCTCGGAGAACTCGCTCTGCGGGAAGTAGGCCATGATCAGCTTGAGGTCGTCGTTGGTGGGGATGACGCCGATCCAGCGCCCCGGCCGCTCGTACAGCTCGAAGTGCGCGGGAACCCCGGCCCAGTAGCTGTAGTAGGTGCAGGTCATCCGCGGGTGCTCGATGACGTTCGGGGCGCCGACCTTGCGGGCCACCAGCGATCGCATGCCGTCCGCGCCGACGACCAGGCGGGCCCGTTCCGTCGCCTCGGCGCCACCGGGCGTCGTGTACCGGACCCCGATGACCCGGTCGTCCTCGTACAGCAGATCGTGGACCGCGCAGGCTTCCCGGAACTCCACACCGGACGCCACGGCACCGCCCGCGAGGATCGGGTCGAGCACGAACCGCCTCGGCGCGTACGTGGTCCGGTGGCCGTCGACGGGCAGGGAGAAGCCGTCCAGCCGGACACCGGGCGCCTCGAAGCTCTGATGGTCGATCGGCTGACAGCCCGCGGCGCGGAGTTCGTCGAGCAGCCCCCACCGGTCGAGCAGCGCCACGCCCGGTTGATGGATGTAGTGCGAGGACAGGGTGTCCTGCGGGAACCGCGCTTTCTCCAGGAGCAGGACGCGATACCCCTGCTGAGCGAACAGCATGGCCGCCGGCGAACCAGCACAACGGGCGCCTATGACAACTACGTCGTACATGGCCCTCTCTTACTATTGGGTTACCGTGCCCAGGGATTCGATGTACGCGGAAATCGACGCCACCGTCGGGTTGAGGAACATCTGATCCATCGGAACTTCGACGCCCAGTTCCTCGATAAATTCCCCCTGTATTTTGGCCATGATCACAGACTGGCCGCCCAGGGCGAAGAAATTGTCGTCGACCGATATGTCATCGCGTCGGAGTTCCCGGCACCAAATGGTGCGTACGCTGTCGGCAATCATCACAGCCCTCTCGCTCGTAATCAAGGCCGGTCGTCTATTCCGTCCGCCCTCTGCCGGCGTACTGCTTTCGCAATTCTTCGGCCAGCGCCGCCCGGTCCGCTTTCCCGTGCGGGCTCAACGGAATGCGCGGGATACTGAGGAATCTGGCCGGGACCATGTTCCGTGGCAGCGTCTCGAGGAGGCGGGCGCGCACGTCGTTCTCGGCGAGGTCGTCGCCCGCCGGCTCGATGAACGCGATCAGCTCGGTCTCACCGGAGGCGGTGTGGCCGACCACCACGGCGGCCTGCCGGACCCCGGCCAGCCTGCCCAGCGCGCGTTCGACATCGGCCGGGTCGATGCGCATGCCCCGCACCTTGACCTGCGCGTCCATCCGGCCGGCGACGACGAGGTCTCCCTCCTCGTTCACCTGGCCGCGGTCGCCCGTGCGGTACAGCCGCCGCGGCTCGCCGTCGACCTCGACCGTCGTGAACCGCTGGGACTCGGGCCCTGTGCCGCCCAGGTATCCCGCGCCGACACTGGCCCCGGAGATGCAGATCTCGCCGTACTCCCCCGCCGCGACACCGCGCATCCGCTCGTCGAGCAGGTGGATGTCGGTGTTGTGGGCCGGCCTGCCGACCGGTGCGATGTCGTGGTCGCCGGGCCGGTAGTCGGCAAGATCGAACGACGTCGCGACGTCCGTGCACTCGGCGACGCCGTACTGGTGCAGGAGGGTGCAGGTGTTTCCCTCGCGCCGGGCCCAATCCAGGAGCCGTTCCACATGCAGCGGCTCACCGCCGAACAGCATGTAGTCGAGCCGGGTGAGCGCGTCGCCGCCCCGCGCTGTCTCCCAGTCCACCAGCACGTACAGCGTGCTGGAGGCGCAGTGCACCACGCGTATCTCGTGCTGGGTCAGCATGCGGTAGGCCATCGCGGCGTCGAAGTTCCGGCTCGCCATCAGGTACTGGGTGGCACCGCAGAACAACGGCATCATCAGGCTGCGCTGGGAGAGGTCGAACCCGAACGCGCTGACGACCAGGTTGTGCGACCCGGCATGCAGGCCGTACTCCAGCGTCAGCCAGTTCAACAGGTTGAACCAGCCCTCGTGCCGCACCGCGGTCACCTTCGGCGTACCGGTCGACCCGGACGTGAAGACCGCGTAGCACACGTCGTCCCCGGTGACCCGGACGTCAGGACCGGTCATCGGGAGTCCTTCGAGGTGCTCGGACAGCCGCTGGAGATCGACGACCTCGACGGCCGCCGACTCGACCAGCCCGGCCGTCGCCGGGGAGGCCACGATCAAGGCGAGATCGGGGACCTGCCCCAGCAGCAGCCGGAGCCTCGCCGCCGGATAGGAGGGGTCGAACGGTACGTAGGCCGCGCCCGCCTTCAGCGTGCCGAGGACGGCGACGACCATGTCGAGCGAGTAGTCGAGGCAGACACCGACCTTCGCGCCCCGGCCGTGTCCGCGCGCCGTGAGGAAGTGCGCGAACCGGTTGGCCCGCGCGTTCAGCTGTGCGTACGTCATCTGCCGCCCGGCGCAGAAGACGGCGACGGCGTCGGGGGTGGCTTCCGCGTGCGCCTCGAACTGCTTGTGGACGACGGGCGCCGAGGGCAGGGCGACCCGCTTTCCCTGGAGGATCATCAACTGACTCCGATGTGACGGGTGTCCGATCGCGCGACGAACTCCGCAGGGCGGTCCGGCACCTCTGGGCGGTGCGCCGCTAGGCGATGCGCCGATCGGCGGCGTCGAGCACCTGGGTCACCCACTTGTCGACGGGCAGACCGTGCGCGGCGGCCGCTTTCGAGTAGTAGTCCAGTTGGCCGGCGGACAGCTCGATGGTGAGCGTGGTGACCTTCCGCCGACGCTTGTCGGCGCCCGCCGACTCGGCCGGCCGGGGTGCCTCTTGCTTGTCGTCGCCGCTTGCCGGCGGGATGTCGATCTGGTGGCGCTGCTCGGCCAGACCGGCGCGAACCGCCCTGCGGAGTTCGTTGCGCGACCACTTGCGCTGTTCGGCTTTCCGCAGCCAGTAGTCCTGCTCCGGCGGCGACAGGCGGGTCACCTCGGCGTGGTGGGCGAAGCTGAGACCGTCCCGCCTGCGGTGGTGCTCGAACCGCCGGGCCACCCACGCGTAGTTGCGCAAGGTCTGGTAGTCGAGCCCTGTTCTCTCGATCGCCTCGCGGTAGCGCCGCAGCCCGTAGGTGGATTCCCCGAAGATCAGCCAGTCGGCGAGCCACCACGCCGAGGAGTTCGTGAATTCGCGCAGGCTGGCCCCGATCCGTTCCCAGGACCGCTGCGACAGGTCCGGCGGGAAGACCATCCCCGTCTGCTGCACCTTTGCCTGATTCCCGACGATGGGCAGAACCACATCGCGCTGCGCGGCCTCATCACCAGTGCCCTTCGGCCCCGCCTCGTGACTGCTCGCGGTCCTCACAGAACGCCCCCCACAACCTTCATTCGCGTCAGCTCCTCCCGCTGGTCCGGCCGGCGTTCAGTCCGCCGCCATGGCCTCCCGCAGGCTCCTCGGGCGCAGGTCGGTCCAGTTCTGCTCGACGTACTCCAGGCATTCGGTCCTGGCCGCCTCGCCGAAGACCACGCGCCAGCCTCCGGGCACCTCGGCGAATACCGGCCACAGGGAGTGCTGGTCCTCGTCGTTGACCACGACGTAGAAGCGGCCGTTCTCATCATCGAAAGGGTTCGTGCTCACTGCCACCGTCCTTAACGGTCACGAAGTGACTCGGGATGGGAAAACAGGGTGACTCGAGAGAGGAAATCGCCAGAGCCGGGCGAGTTCACCGACGGCGTTGTCCTGTCGACGGGACACCCGGCATCCGCAGTCACCTGGGACGCCGGTGCCACCGTACGGGACCGTAAGACTCGACCGTCAACGCCGCAAGGGCGGCAGAATCGCTGAACTCCCGCTCGCCCGCCAGAACCTGTATCCCACCGGGGTTGTGTGCCACCATGACCGATCAGTGACCCGTGAATGGGCCTGCTCAAATTCGGGTTCAGCCAATCTCCTTGCGCCGAGGCGATCGAGAGCGCGCGCAGTCAATTGCACGACGCCAGAAAGCTCATCGACGAACCTGCGACTGGTGATCAATGGCCTTGAAGTCAGAATCCGAGTACGCGACAGATCCCGACGACGACACACGGCGGTCGCTGTTGCGGCACATGCTGGTGGCGAGGGGCATCGACGAGGAGGGTCGCCAACTCCAGAAGCAGGGCGCGCTCGACCTCTGGCTTTCCTGCCAGGGGCAGGAGGCCGCGCAGGTGGGCTCCGCGCTCGCCGTGGGCCCGGCCCCGACCGTCTTCCCCAGTTACCGCGAGCACGCGGTCGCCCTCCTACGGGGCGTGACGCCGGACGAACTGTTCGCACAGTGGGCCGGCCGCACGTTCTGCGGCTGGGACCCGCGCCGGCTGCGGTTCTTCCCCTACACGTTGGTCCTGGCCGCGCAGACGCTGCACGCCGTCGGCTACTCGATCGGGCAACGGCTCCAGGGGCTGGAGGACTTCGTCGTCATGTACATAGGCGACGGCGCCACCAGCGAGGGCGACATGTCGGAGGCGATGAACCTCGCCGCCGTCGAGTCGGCGTCCGTGCTGTTCGTCTGCCAGAACAACGGCTGGGCCATCTCGAAACCGGCCGAGGAGCAAATGCACACCTCGCTGGCCGAACGCGCCCGGGGTTTCGGGATCGAGTCCGCCCGGATCCCGGGCCAGGACCCGGAGACCGTCTTCTCGGCCTGCTCCCGGGCCGCCGCCCACGTCCGCGGGCAGCGGGCGCCGTACCTCGTCGAGATCCAGGTGGGGCGTATCCACGGTCACTCGACCTCCGACGCCCAGGAGGTCTACCGAACCGCCGAGGACATCGAGCGGACCAGGGCCGCGGATCCGGTGACCGCGTACGCGGCGCGGCTGAGCGGCCTGGGACTGGTGGACACCGTGTGGCTGGACGCCGTTCACGCCGAAGTGCGGGAGCTGCGCCTGCGGTTGATGAAGGAGTACGCGTGATGAGCACCGTACGCTCCGCCGGCCTGGCGGAATCGATCAACGCGGCCCTCGCCGACCTGCTCGAACAGGAACCGAGACTGCTGCTGCTCGGCGAGGACATCGGACGCCTGGGCGGTGTGTTCCGGGTGACCCGAGGCCTCAGGGAACGTTTCGGCGGGGACCGGGTGCGCGACGCGCTGCTGGCCGAGTCCACCATCGTCGGCCAGGCCGTCGGCATGGCGATGAGCGGGCTGGTGCCGGTCTGCGAGATCCAGTTCGACGGGTTCACCTATCCCGCGGTGAACCAGCTGGTGACCCAGGCGGCCCGGATCGGCGGCCGGTGGAACGGACGGATCAGCCCGAGCCTGGTGGTGCGAATCCCGACCGGCGGCGGGTTCCGGGGCGTCGAGCACCACAGCGAGTCCAACGAGGCGCTCTTCGCCCGCGTCCCGGGGCTCTCGGTGGCCTGCCCCTCCACCGGCGAGGACGCCGACCAGATCCTGCGGTACGCGGTGACGCTCGGTTCGCCCGTGGTGATGTACGAGCCGATCCGCCTGTATTGGCGGCGGAACACCCCCGCCCGCGACCCGGAGCCGGCGAGGTCGCCGACCGCGGCCCGGGTGGTGCGGCGTGGCACGGACCTGACGATCGCCACGTACGGCGCGATCACCCACGAGGTGCTGGAAGCGGCGCACACGCTCGGCCCCGATGTCGACGTCGAGGTGGTGGATCTGCGCTGGGTGGCCCCGCTCGATCTGGACACGGTCCTTGAGTCCGTCGCCCGCACCGGGCGACTGCTCATCGTGCACGAGGGGTCGAAGGACGTCGGCATCGGTGCCGAGATCGCCGCGGCCGTGGCCGAACACGGCTTCGACGCGCTGAGGGGGCCGGTCCGCCGGCTGGCGCCCGCCCGCCGCGCCTATCCCCCGGCGGACTTCGAGAAGGACTACCTGATCGGTGTCCAGGAGATCAAGGACGAGGTGCTGGTGATGACGGAGTGAGCGATTCCCTCGTGGACATGCACGTCCCCGGCTTCGGGCACGGCCTCGCCGAGGCCCTGCTGATCGAGTGGGTCGCCGGTGTGGGCGACCGGGTCGAGCGGGGGGACGCCGTCGCGGTCGTCGAGACCGACAAGGCCAGCACGGAGATCGTGGCGGAGCGCGACGGCCGGGTCGCGGCCCACTGCGCCACGGCCGGCACGGTCCTCAAGTCCGGTGAGGTGCTGTACCGGTTGGCGGCCGAGTAGCCCCCGGGATCCGATGAGCCAGTCATCCGAACGGAGAAGGAACATGAGCGACATCGAAAGCCGTATCGCGGACACCATGCTGGCCAAACTGCGCGAGCGCGACCCGTCGCTGGGCCCCGACGACCTCGCCCGGCCGGTCGGCGAGGTCGACCTCGACTCCCTCGACCTGGTCGAGCTGCACCAGCGCCTGGAGCGCGAGCTCCAGGTCAAGGGCGACCTCAAGGAGACCGCGGGCTTCGCCTTCCTGGACGAGTTCACCGCCTACTTCGTGAAGCTGGCGAGCCGGGGATGAGCGCGGGCATCGTCGACATCGCCACCGCGAAGCCGGGCCGGAGGATCGACAACGACCACTTCGCGTCGATCGGACTCACCGACGAGTGGATCCGGCGCCGCAGCGGCATCGGATCCCGCTCCTGGCTGCCGGACGAGACCCCGCTGGCGGAGGTGGCGGCGGAGGCCTGCGCGCCGATCGTGACCAGGACGGACGCCCCCTCCTCGATCGACGCCCTGATCGTCGTCAGCACCTCGGTGCGGCAGCGCATCCCGGGTATCGCGCAGAAGGTGGCCCAGCTCGCCGGGCTGGGGCCCTCGGTTCTGGCCCTCGACATGAACGCGGCCTGCTGCGGCTTCGTCTACGGCCTGGTCACCGGGCTCTCCTTCTGCGACGCCGGACAGGCGCGGTCGGTCCTGGTGTGCTCGGTGGAGGCCATGTCCCGGATGGTGGACCGCGCGGACCGGCAGACGGCCTGCCTCTTCGGCGACGGCTCCGCGGCCGTCCTGCTGGAGAACCGCGCGGAGTTCACGGGCTTCTGCCGGGTCGCCGGCTGCGACGGCTCCCAGGAGGGGCTCATGCGGGAGACCGAGGCGGGCGGCATCCATCTCGACGGGATGCAGGTGTACGACCGCGCCGTGCGCCGTATGTCCGAATCGGCGCAGTACCTCTTCGACCACGGCCCCGCGCCGACCGTCCTGGTCGGCCACCAGGCCAACAGCCGCATCCTGGAACAGGTCCGCAGCTTCAGCGCCCATCTCGACGTGCCTTTCGTGAACCGCATCGAGAACTCCGGGAACACCTCGTCCGCCTCGATCCCGCTGGCGTTCGCCGCGGAACTGGACGCCGGCTGTCTCCCCGCCGCCGGCCGGCTCGGGGCCGTGGCCTACGGCGCCGGCGAGGCGTGGGGCGGTGTCGCGGTGGACTACCGGCTGCCGGCCGTCCCGGCCCCCTGAGCGCGCCGAGGACCCGGGAACGTACTCGATCACAGGAGGTTGTCATCCACGCACCAGAAGCCTGGGTCCTGCGCTCCGGCGCGACGGCCGGCTCCCACGACGGCGGCCCCGGCCGCGCGCTGCGCCGCGGCCGGTTCTCCTTCGGCCCTCTGGAGGAAGGCGAGGCGCTGGTGGAGCCGATCCTCGGCTCCTGGGAGGCCAACATGGACCACGCGCTGACCCGTTCACCGATCGACGTCTGCAGCAGCCGCGGCGAGGACGCGGTGGTCCTGGGCAACCTGGGCGTGGTGCGCGTGCTCGAGGTGAACGCGGGCGGGCGGGAGGCCCGGGTCCGTGAAGGGGACCTGTGCCTGCTCATGCCGTTCGGCAAGCTCGACCGCTACGACTACGCCGAACTCGCCTACGCCTACGACTGCCCCGGCACCATCGGGCTGCTGGCCAAGCGGACCAAGCTGGACGCACGCCTGCTCCTGCCGGTCCCGGACGGCACGGCGTACTCGCTGCCCCAGTGGGCCACGTACGGGCGGTACTTCACCGCCTGGGACAACTGGCACAAGGCGTACGGCTGTTGGCGGACGCAGGTCGCCGACGACGATCCCGTCGGCCACTTGGTGTTCGGGTGGGGCGGCGGCGTGGCCTTCGCCGAGCTGCTGCTCGCCAAGCGGGCGGGGTTCCGGGTGGCGATGACGGCGGGCTCGGACGAGCGGCTTGCCTTCCTGCGGCAGAACGGCATCACGCCGGTCGACCGCCGCCGGTTCCCCGACCTCTCCCTGCCCGGCCGGCGGGAACGCGCGGACCGGGAACGGCACCGGCGGCGCCGGACGTCGGTCGAGGGCTTCCTGGAGCTCGTCGACGACCTCAGCGACGGCCACGGGGCCTCGATCTTCGTGGACAACATCGGCGAGCCCCTGTACGACGTCACCCTCACGGCGCTGGCCCGCGAGGGCGTCGTCACCACATGCGGCTGGAAGGCGGGGATGCGCGTGTCGCATCTGCGGGGAGCCGAGGCCATCAGCCGGCACATCCATGTGAACACCCATGTGTGGCGGCTGCCGGACTCACCGGACATCCGGGACTTCATGGAGGCCGAGGGCTGGATAGCGCCGAAGGGATCCGACGTGATCTACGACTTCGACCAGGTGCCCGAGCTGGCCGACGACTACGCGAACGGCAGGATCGGCTCGTACTTCCCGCTGTACCGCGTGAACCCTCTCTGACCTGCCCCGGCGGCTCATTCGCGCTCGCGGAGTTCCAGGGTGCAGCACTTGGCACCGCCGCCGCCCTTGAGCAGTTCCGTCATGTCGACGCCGATGGGCTCGAATCCGCGTTCCCGGAGCTGGTCGGGAAGCCGCTCGGCCTGTTGCGCGACCATCACGTGAAGGCCGTCGGACACGGCGTTGAGACCGAATACCGCCGCGTCGGACGCGTCCGCGATAATGGCGTCCGGAAAACGCTCCTCAAGCAGTTCCCTGCTTTCCGGAGAGAACGCCTCGGGGTGGTACATGATTTCGTTGTCGTCGAGCACGGCAAGAGCCGTGTCGAGATGGTAGTACCTGTCGTCGACCAGCGTCAGACCCAGTACGGGCTTTCCGAAGAATTCCGCTGCCTCGTCGTGCGCATTGGGCTCGCTGCGGAATCCGGTGCCCGCCAGGATGACGTCGCCCATGTACAGGAAGTCACCCTCGCCCTCGTTGACGGACTCGGCCTGCCGGGCTTCCCACCCGCGCGCCCGGAACCAGTCCAGATAGGCCGGGGACTCCTCCACGCGCTGTTCGCAACGGAAGCGGGCGACCAGCGCACGGCCGTCCACGACCGTCGCGCCGTTGGCGGAGTACACCATGTCCGGCAGTCCGGCGACGGGTTCGATCAGTTCGACGGTGTGCCCCAGGTCGGCCAGCAGGTCGTGCAGCGTCTTCCACTGGGCGAGTCCGCGCTCCGTGGATGTGGGGCGCGAAGGGTTCATCCACGGGTTTATGGAATAGGAGACTTCAAAGAATGTCGGCTCGCACATGAGGTAATGCCGCGAACGAGCTTGCCGCTTCTCCACTCGGATCTCCTGCCCTCTCGGTCATCCCATACTGTCCTGGTGACGGGACAGTCGGCCCACTGCACCGAAATTACTGCCCGCGAGGCCCATGCGGAATGCCAATTCACATACCCGGCAGCGGCACGCGGGACATGGGCGGCTGGAAATCCAGGACGGCAGGCGCGGGGAGCCACGACGGACGACGCCGGCAAGGCGCCCACAGTAACCGTCGCCGGGACCGTGACCCACCTGCCGCCCGACTTGGCACCGGCACCAGTGCCGATGCCGATGCCGGTGCCGGTGCCGGTGCCGCTGCCGCTGCCGCTGCCGCTGCCAGCCACGGTCGCGGTCGCGGCAATGTGCGTGCCGCGGCCGACGCGGTCCTTGGCGGTGCGCGTCGTGGTGAAGTTCCTCTCGGCGATCTTGATGCCGCGCCGCCGTATCCGGCGGCCCAATGCCTGGGCGGTGAAGGCCATGTCGCCCACGCCGCCGAGGAGCCGGAAGAACCGGCGACGGCGCCGGCAGCGATGTGTGTGCGACGCTGAATGCGGCCCGTACGGCGGTGGACGGGCTGTCGCCGAGGGCGAGGAGTTCCAGCGGCCACCCTCGCGCAACGCCTCGACGAAGGACTCGACGGAGCGTCAGGGCCGTCCGGCGAGGTGTCCGGCCGCTATCCGCGGGGCGAGCGGGAGCCGGCCGCACAGTGCGACGAGCTCGGTGACGGCCGTCCTGCACAGAGTCTCCGGGACCCGGCCGAGGACGGCGGTGAGAACCTCCTCGCTCTCCTTCTGCGACAGCAGGTTGAGAGAGAAGCTGCGGGCACCGTGGACGGAGACGAGGTCGGGCCGGTACTCGCGGTGCAGGGCGAGCACGGCGCAGCTCGGCGAGCCGGGCAGCAGGTCGAAGACCCGTTCGCTGTCGTTGACGTCGTCGGTGACCACGAGCACGCGCCGGTCGGCGAGTCGGCTGCGGAGCACGCCGGTGAGCTGGTGCCGTTCGGTGGGCAGGGCGGAGCCGTCGGCGCCGGAGGCGTGCAGCAACTCGGCGATGATTCGTGCACGGACCGGACTCCGGCGCGGGCGTCGCGGAGGCGTACGTACCACTGCCCGTCGGGACACACGGAGCTGAGCCGGTGCGCTGCGCGCAGCGCGAGCGCTGTCTTACCGATGCCGGGCGGGCCGACGAGGCCGACGAGCGGGACAGCCGTACGGTGGCATGGGGTGAGCGCGGTGACGATCTGCTCCAGCAGTCCCTCCCGGCCGACGAAGCGGGTTGCCTCGGGAATAGGTTGGCGCTGCACCACCCACGGTGCGTTGGGATTGATTGGCTGGACCCCGGTGTTCAGCGGATCACCGACAACGTGCTGGCCAGGGAGCAGGGGCTGGACCGGATCCGATGGGTGGCAGCGAGGGTGGCCGGGGTCGTGAACGCGACGAGCACCGGGAGCCGGGCCGGGTCCGGCTTTCCGTTCGGGGTGAGCGGGATCGAGGGAACCTCGGTGAGGGTCGTCGGCGTCATGTAGTCCGGTAGCACCCGCCGGGCGTCTGCGACGATCTGCCGAGGGTCGCACTTCGCAGCGCATTCTGGTGTGGCTCAGGCGGCGGTTGTGGTGCGTGAGGACCAGAAGGGCGATTGGTGGCCTATGCAGTGCGTGAAAAAAGCGGCAGACGAGTCGGGCTGTACGCCGGGTTCTGTCGCCCGGTCGCCTCGCGGCGGCCGGGGAGACGGCCATCCATCTAGGACCGGCGTTGCCGCCGGCCTCGTGCGGTCTACCCGCGGACTCGGGCGGGCAGCCCTCGAACGTCCGCGCAGGGCCGCCTTTTACAGCGGCCCCTCTTGACCTTGCTCCGGGTGGGGTTTACCGAGCCGTCCGGGTCACCCCGGACGCTGGTGGTCTCTTACACCACCGTTTCACCCTTACCGAGGGCCGAGGCCCCCGGCGGTCTGCTTTCTGTGGCACTGTCCCGCGGGTCACCCCGGGTGGGCGTTACCCACCACCCTGCCCTGTGGAGCCCGGACGTTCCTCGGGGAGATCCAAAAGGATCCCCACGCGGCCGTCCGCCCGGCTCGTCTGCCGTGGGGACCATGCTACCCGGCGGCACGGGGCGGCTCAGACGAAGTCCGACGTCTCCAGCTCGAAGCCGAACGGTTCGGGCAGCGGGAGGGGCTTGCCGAAGGGCACCCGGATGTCCTGCCGGTAGTCGTCGTCCTCCGGATCGCTGAAGAGGGTGAGGGAGGACCTCTCCCGGTCGACGAGGAGGTAGAGGGGGATGCCGCCCCGTGCGTAGCAGCGGCGTTTGGCCTCGCGGTCGCCGTCCGGCCTGGTGGAGGTCACCTCGGCGACCATGGCCACGCCCTCGCAGGGCATCCAGGGCTCGGCGCCGCGGAAGAGTCGCAACGACAGGGGTGCGAAGGTGCCGTCGGGGATGGCGTGGTTCTTGGGACAGACACCCCCGCTCCGCAGCTTGAGGCCCTTGTTCCCGGAGAACTGCATGTCGGTGCGGGCACGCCTGATCACCTGGTTCACGATCAGGCCGATGTAGTCCTCGTGGTCCCCGTCCGGCGGCGGCGTCACAACGATCTCCCCCTCGATCAGCTCGGCCCGGAAGCCTTCCGGCGTGTCCAGCGCCAGGAAGCCCTCCAGCAGGACGTCCTGCTGCGTGCGCGGGGCATGCGCCATGGCCGTCATGTCGCGCTCCTTCCTCGGTCGCTCGCCAGACTGGGACATCGGTGCACCGGCCGTCCGTGAGAGGGGAGATCCTCACTCGATCGTGGCACACGATCACGTTCCCGTGCCGCCGAAGCCCTTTCGCGTGCGTCGCCCGCGCTGCCGGTGGTGCCCGCCCTTGACCCTGCCGCAGCGTCAACGTCTGTACTGCGCTCGACACCGCCGCAGACCCGGACACCCGCGACCAGGTGTACGCGGCGCTGCGCCGGGAGCGCGGCCGCCCGATGAGGACCGCGACCGTGCTGCGCAGGCTGTTCGCCCACGAACCGCGCTCGATGTACAGCCTCGCGCTGTGGATCCTGCGCCGCAGGCACGGCGTACGGGACGGCGACCACCCGGCCCCGTACACCGGCCCGCAGACCGCGACGATGTACGGCTTCGTCTTCGTGTCGGTGGTCGAGACGGTCGTCCTGGCCGTGGCGGTCCCATGGCCCCTGGTGCACCGGATCACCTTGGTCGTGGACGTGTACGGCGTCCTGCTGATGCTCGCCCTGCACGCCTCCTGCGTCACCCGGCCGCATGTCGTCGGCCCGGACGGGTCGCTGCGGCTTCGTTACGGCGCCCTGGCGGACCTGCGCGTCCCGGCGGCGCTCATCGGCTCGGTGCGCGTCGACCGGCGGTTCCCCGACGGCCGGCTGGTGCGGACGGCGGACGACGGCACGCTCGATCCGATCGCGGGCGGACAGACGACGGTGACGGTGGAGCTGACGGGCCCGTGGAGTTCACCCGGCCGCTCGGCCGGCGCGAGCGGGTCACGCGGCTGCGGTTCCACGCCGACGAGCCCGCCGCCCTTCACGCGGGTGCGGGCCGCACTCGCGCCGGCCAGGTCCCCGTCGCAGACTCCGTCACCGTTTCCGTCCCCGGATCCGCTCGCCTGACGCGAATCCTCGGCCCGGCGGCCTGCCCCGGCGGTCCCGTTCCGCCCTCGGGCGCTCCCCAGGCCGCCTGCCCCGGCCCCTGCCCCGGCGGCAGGCGCGCGCCCGCGAGGACTCCCGGCGCAGTGGTGTCCACGGCCGGAGGCCGGGCATCCGCAACGCGGCATTACGCTGCTGCGGGGCCCGTTCCCGCTCGTACCGAAGGAGACCGACCGTGCTCGTCCTGCTGCCGCCGTCCGAAGGCAAGGCCTCCCCGGGGCGCGGGGCACCCCTCGACACCGGCTCGCTGTCCCTGCCGGGGCTGGCGCCGGCGCGGGCGGCCGTCCTCGACGAGCTCGTCGAGCTGTGCTCCGCGGACGGGGAGAAGGCCCGCGAGGTGCTGGGGCTGAGCGAGGGACTGCGCGGCGAGATCGCCAAGAACGCCGCGTTGCGCACCGCCCCGGCCCGGCCCGCCGGGGAGATCTACACGGGTGTGCTGTACGACGCGCTGGGCCTCGCGGAGCTGGACGCGGCGGCGAAGCGGCGGGCCGCACGTTCGCTGCTGGTGTTCTCCGGACTCTGGGGCGCTGTGGGGATCGGCGACCGGATCCCCTCCTACCGCTGCTCGATGGGCGTGCGCCTGCCGGGCCTCGGGCCCCTGGCCGCCCACTGGCGGCCGCACATGGCGCAGGTCATGCCGG
This sequence comes from Streptomyces sp. GC420, assembly GCF_009916105.1. Taxonomy (GTDB): domain Bacteria; phylum Actinomycetota; class Actinomycetes; order Streptomycetales; family Streptomycetaceae; genus Streptomyces. The sequence goes on from NZ_JAAAXQ010000003.1 coordinate 82,239, forward strand.
AGGCGGCGGGCGCCGGCCTGGTGCTGGACCTGCGGTCGTCGGCGTACGCGGCGGCGTGGAAGCGGAAGGGTGAGGCGGCGGAGCGCACGGCCTCGGTGCGAGTGCTGCACTCCCAGCTCGTGGACGGGGTGGAGAAGCGGTCGGTCGTCAGCCACTTCAACAAGGCGACGAAGGGACGGATCGTTCGCGACCTCCTGGTGGCGGGGGCCGCGCCGGAGGGGCCCGCGGAGCTCGTCGAGGCGCTGCGGGACCTGGGGTACACCGTCGAGGCCGAGGCGCCGCTGCGGGGCGGAAAGCCGTGGTCGGTGGATGTGGTGGTGACCGAGATCCACTAGCGTTGCATCATGCGCAACGCTCGTTGCGGGTGATGTGGGCGGCGGGCAGGATGCCTCCATGACTGCCGCCATGCCCCTCCTCGATCTGGCCCCCGTGGTCCCCGTGGTGGTGCTGGACGACGCCGCCGACGCGGTACCGCTGACCCGGGCGCTGGTCGCCGGCGGTCTGCCCGCCGTCGAGGTCACGCTGCGCACGCCGGCCGCCCTGGACGCGATCCGGGCCGTCGCGGCGGAGGTGCCGGAAGCGGTGGTGGGCGCGGGCACGGTGCTGACCGCGCGGGACGTCTCGGAGGCGGTACGGGCCGGTGCGCGGTTCCTGATCAGCCCGGGGTGGTCGGAGCGGCTGCTGGACGCGATGGTGACGTCGGGCGTGCCGTTCCTGCCGGGGGTTTCGACCGTCTCCGAGGTCGTCGCACTGCTGGAGCGCGGCCTCACCGGCATGAAGTTCTTCCCCGCCGAACCCGCGGGCGGCGTCCCCTATCTGAGCTCCCTCGCGGGTCCGCTGCCCACCGCCCGCTTCTGCCCCACCGGCGGCATCACCCAGGACACCGCCCCCGCCTACCTGCGCCTGCGCAACGTCCCCTGTGTCGGCGGCACGTGGATGGTGCCGCCGGACGCGCTCGCGGCGAAGGAGTGGGGACGGGTGGAGGAGCTGGCCCGCGAGGCCGCCGCGCTGGGCGGACGCCCGCCGCCGTGTACACCGACGTGAACGCCGCCGCCCGGCACGTGCCGCGGCGGGGCAGCGCGGCCGCGGGCCCGGAAGGGCCGCGGCCACAGGGCCGGACGGTCCAGAAGCCGGGGCCCGCACCGGACGTGATGTGCGATCCGGTGCGCGGCCCCGGACTCAGCGCAGGTGTGACGTGTCGTTCAGCAGGCGCAGGCTGGTGTTCCCGTCGGCGTAGTAGGCGACCGCCGAGATCGACGCCGCCGACAGTTCCATCCGGAACAGGGACTCCGGCGGAGCGCCGAGGGCCAGGCGGACCAGCGTCTTGACCGGGGTCACGTGCGTGACGAGGAGGACCGTACGGCCGGCGTAGCGCTCCAGGAGGCGGTCGCGGGTGGCCGCGACCCGGCGGGCCACGGTCGCGAAGCTCTCGCCGCCGCCGCTCGGGGCGGCCTTCGGCGAGGCCAGCCAGGCGTCGAGGTCGTCCGGGTACCGCTCGCGCACCTCGGCGAAGGTCAGCCCCTCCCACGCCCCGAAGTCGGTCTCGCGCAGGCCTTCCTCTATGCGCACGTCGAGCCCGAGGCGCGCGGCGACGGCGGCGGCCGTCTCCCGGCAGCGGCGCAGCGGGGAGCTGACGATGTCCTGGACGGTGCCGCGCGCGGCGAGTGCCGCCGCGACCCGCTCGGCCTGCGCCCGGCCGACGTCCGAGAGGACGGGGTCGGTGCCGCCGCTGCCGGAGAACCGCTTGGACGGGGTGAGCGCCGTCTCGCCGTGGCGCAGCAGGACGAAGGTGGCGGGCGGCCCCACGTCGGCGGAGGAGCCCCAGCCGACGGACCCCTGCTCCTCCGTGGACAGCGGTACCGCCTCGGCGGCGGGCCGTACCGCCTGGGCAGGGGGGCGCCCGGCGGCCACGGCCGACGACGGCGGCGGCGCCGTCTCCGCGGCACGCCCGCCCGCGAGGGCGGCCCGCGCCTTCGCGGCGCCCGCCGCCGCGTCCCCGGGCGGGCCCGCGGGAGTCCCGGGCGCGGTGACCGCGGCCGCCCGGGCGGCGCGCGCGTCGAGGGAGGCCGTGGAGCCCGAGGGCTCCCACTGCCTGCCGCGCCGGCCCGCGTCCATCGCCTCGTTGGCGAGCCGGTCGGCCTGCTTGTTGCGCTCGCGCGGGATCCACTCGTACGTGACCTGCTCGCGCGGGAAGACCAGCCGGGCCTGCGCCGCGAGCGGCTTCATGTCCGGGTGCTTGATCTTCCAGCGGCCGGACATCTGCTCGACGACCAGTTTGGAGTCCATCCGCACCCGGACGCTCGCCTCCGGGTCGAGGGCGTGCGCGGCCCGCAGCCCGGCCAGCAGCCCCTTGTACTCGGCGACGTTGTTGGTGGCGACGCCGATGTACTCGGCGGTCTCCGCGAGTGTCTCGCCCGTGTCCGGGTCGAGGACGACCGCGCCGTATCCCGCGGGCCCCGGGTTGCCCCGGGAACCGCCGTCGGCCTCGACGACGAATGTGCGGCCCACGGCGACTACAGGCCCGACTCGGAGGTGCGCACCAGGATGCGGCGGCAGTTCTCGCACCGTACGACCGTGTCGGGGGCGGCGGCGCGCACCTCGTTGATCTCGGTGATGTTCAGCTCCAGCCGGCAGCCCTCGCAGCGTCGCTGGTAGAGCCGGGCCGCGCCGATGCCGCCCTGCTGGACGCGCAGCTTCTCGTACAGGCTCAGCAGGTCGGCCGGCACGGAGGCGGCGACGACCTCGCGCTCCTTGGTGACGGTGGCGGCCTCGGCGTCGATCTCCCTCAGGGCGGCGTCGCGGCGCGCGGTCGCGTCGTCGGCCTTGGCCTGCACGGAGGAGACCCGCCCGGTGAGCTCGGTGACACGTTCCTGCGCGGACTCGCGGCGTTCCATGATCTCCAGGACGACGTCCTCGAGGTCGCCCTGGCGCTTGGCGAGGGAGACGATCTCGTGCTGGAGGTTCTCGAGGTCCTTGGGCGAGGTGATGGCGCCGGAGTCGAGCCGCTGCTGGTCTCGGGCTGCGCGCTGGCGCACCTGGTCGACGTCCTGCTCGGCCTTGGTCTGCTCGCGCGCGCAGTCGCTCTCCTCGGTCTGCGCGGCGACCAGGAGGTCACGGAGCTGGTTGAGGTCGGAGTTCAGGGCCTCGATCTCGGCGTGCTCGGGCAGGCTCTCCCGCTTGTGGGCGAGCTGCGACAGCCGGACGTCGAGTGCCTGGACGTCGAGGAGTCGGATCTGGTCGGCGGGCGCGGCGTTCAGTTGGGGGCTCCAGAAGGGTGGGTGTCCGAAAGGCGCGTACGGCACTTCCGGGAGGACGGTGGGTTACGAGTCGGCGGGGGCGGCGGGCTCGCTGCCCCCGGGCGGGGCGCCCGCGCCGCCCGCCGTCGGCGGGACGGTGGTGTCCGGCGCGGAGGCCGGGGCGCCGGTGTCCGGGGCGGAGGCCGCGTGGGCGGTCCACGGGTCGGTGACCGTACGCGAGACATGGGTCCGCAGACCCCATCCGTGCCGGTCGGAGATCTCGTCGAGCTGGGCGGCGGCCTGCTCGCACCAGGGCCACTCGGTGGCCCAGTGCGCGGCGTCCACCAGCCCGAGCGCGGTCTGCTGGGTCGCCTCGGAGGCGGGGTGGTGACGCAGGTCGGCGGTCAGGAAGGCGTCGACGCCGGCCGCGCGCACCCGGTCGAAGAGGCTGTCGCCCGAACCGCCGCTGACGGCGACGGTGCGGACCGTGCGGCCAGGGTCGCCCGCGATCCTGATGCCCTGCGCGGTGGCGGGCAGCCGGGCGGCCGCCCGGGACGCGAACTCGGCGAGGGTGAGCGGGTGGTCGAGTTCGCAGATCCGGCCCAGGCCCCGGCGGCCCGCCGGGTCGGCGGGGTCGGGCACCAGCGGCCCCGTCACCCGCAGGTCGAGGGCGCCGGCCAGGGCGTCGCTGACGCCCGGGTCCGCGGTGTCGGCGTTGGTGTGGGCGACGTGCAGCGCGATGTCGTTCTTGATCAGGGTGTGCACGACCCGCCCCTTGAAGTGGGAGGCCGCGACCGTCGTCGTACCGCGCAGATAGAGCGGGTGATGGGTGATCAGCAGATCGGCGCCGAGTCCGACCGCCTCGTCCACGATCTCCTGGACCGGGTCGACGGCGAAGAGGACCCTGGTGACCTCGGCCTCCGGGTCACCGCAGACCGTGCCGACCGCGTCCCACTGCTCGGCCCGCTCGGAGGGCCAGAGGGCTTCGAGGGCGGCGATGACTTCAGTCAGGCGGGGCACGCAGGCAAGGCTACCTGTCCCCCGCGGCCCGGTCTCCTGTCGGCCGCCGGGTCTCCGGCGGGGCACAGTCGTGCGGTCCGGCCGGGCAGGACCGGGAGACCGCCACCCTTATGTGTGAAGTGCGGTGGCTGTCGTTGTCCGGAGGGGACCGCGAAACTAGCTTCGATCACCGGAGGTGAGGGCTTGATGACAGCCTGTGCCATCGAGACGGTGACGGAGAAGGGCGGCGCGCCCCGGCGGCCGGTCGGCCTGGTGATCGCCGCGGACGGTTCCTACGGGGCCCGGCTGGCGCCGCGCGGCGAGCTGTGGTTCCCGGAGCGCTGGACCCTCGGCGGCCCCGAGCCCTACGCGGTGCCGCTGCCCGGCAGCCGGCCGGAGGAGCCGGACAGCGAGGTGCTCCCGCTCGTGGACGGGCGGGTGCTGATCAGGCGCAGGGCCGGGGAGCGGCACACCTTCTCGCTGCTCTACCCGACCGGTCCCGAGACGGGTGAGGTGCTGCTCGGCGCGGTCGACGGCGGGCCGGTCTCGCTGCTGCCGCCCGCTCCCGGCGACTGCGGGGCGTACGCGCTCGTGCCGGGTGAGAGGTCGACCGCGGTCTGGCTGGTGGCGGGCGGGGGGTACGGCCCCGAGCTGGTCGCCCGGGTGCCGGGGCGCTGTTCCGGCGGGGTGTGGCTGGACCGTGCGGGCCGGATGCTCGCACTCGACCAGGAGGCGGAGCGGGGCGGACGCGTCAAGTCCGTCGCGGTGGACCTGGGGCGCGGCGGTGAGGTGTCACCGCTGCTGCAGATCACGGAGGACAGCGACGACCGGCTGCTGCTGGCCGATCCGGAGAGCGGACTGCTGCTGATCCGCTCTGACGCCCCCGGTCACGACCGGCTGGGCTGGGGGGTGCTGGGCAGCTCGCGCCCGGTGCGGTTCCCCGAGTGCCTGCGGCCCGCGGACTCGGTGATGACCCCCTTCGCCGTACAGCCGGGCCAGGTGCTGACCCCGGAGAGCTGCGCGGTGGCGCTGCGCGTCGACGGGGCCTGGGGCTCCTGGCTGGGCGTGTGGCGTCCGGCGGGGCGGCGGCTGCATCAGTTCGCGGCGCCGGAGGGCTGGCTGACCGGCGCCGGGGTGTGGACACCGTCCGGGGTGCTGCGGCTTCCGTATGCGACGGCGAGCGTGCCCTGCGGGGTCGAGCGGATCGAAATCCCGCAGGACGACCAGGAGTTCGCCGCTCCGTCCGGTGCCGCGGCCACCGGTGCGGTCGGCGAGCGACGGGCCACCGCGCCCGGGGAGGAACGGGGCGAAGAGACGCCGGGTCCGCCCCCCTCCGACAGACCGTCCTCTCCCGAGGGGGCGGTTGCGGAGGCGGCGGACGCGGAGGCGGCGAAGGCGGGCCGGGTCACGGAGGGCAGCGCTCCGTACGCGGCCGTGGTCCCGCAGCGGGGAACGGTGAGGACGCTGGGGACGGTGCCCGATCCGCGTACGGGCCCGGCGCCTACGAGCGCGGGAACGGGCACCGGCTCGGTCGCGAATGCGAGCCCGGGGGCCTGTGCGGGCTCCGTGACGGATGCGAACGCGAGTGCGGGCACGGAGCGCACGGGCTCGGAGGCAACGGACGCCGCCGTGCGGCCGGGTTCCGCGGGCGGTGATCCCGCCCCGGAC
>NZ_JAAAXQ010000400.1 GCF_009916105.1 Streptomyces sp. GC420
CGCCCAAGGCCGCCCACCCGAGCAGGCCATGGAGGAAGAAGCCTGGGACTGGAGCCGCTTCCCCGACCAGCAGGAGACAACCGAATACCCCCACGTCGTCGGACTCGACACCAACCTCGCCTTCATCGCCGCCGCCTCCAGCCTGTCCGTCGGCCGCAACGCCCCGCCCCGGCACATCCTCGCGCCCGACTTCGACAAGAAGACTCCCGGCGCGTGGTACTGCGACCTCAGCCACGCCGTGCTGGACCCGCGCTTGCCCTCGCCCTTCACCGCCACCGGCCAGTCCCCGACCGGACCCGCCTGGTACACCACGGTCACCCTCGCCTACGCCCAGGAACTCAAGATAGAGGTACGGCCCATCGAGGCCTACGTTCGCGACGATCACGGCACGTACCTGGACCCCTGGTACGAGCGGCTGAGAGACGCCTACCTCGCCACCATGGCCGACCTCGGCGTGCACAAGGACATCCCCCAGGCCGATTACCTGGCCGCCATGAAAACGCTCGCCACAGCCGACCCCGCCCTGCTTGCCCTGCTCGCAGCCATCAAAGCAACCGGCAAAGGCGGCCTCGGCAAACTCCGCGAAGGACCCCGTGACATCACCGCCCCCTACGCACGCTGGCCCGCACTGAACAAGCCCACCTGGCGCCCCGACATCCGTGCCGCCGTCGTCTCCCGCGCCCGCGTCACCCTCCACCGCAAAATGCGCAAGATGGCCGAGACAACCGGCCGTTACCCGCTCGCCGTCCTCTCCGACTGCGTCCTCTACCCGGCCCGCACCCCCTCCGCACTTGACGTTGTCCCGCCAGGACCCGACCAACAAGGCATACCCGGACTCCTGCGCCTGGGCGTCAACCCCGGCTGGGCCAAGGAAGAAGGAACCCAGTCCATGAGCTGGTACCAGCGGAGGTACGCCCAGGGCATCAACCCGGCCCGCTACGTCAAAGACCCCGCCTGAGCAGCGGCCACCTCTGTCACCGGGGCGAGACACACGTGCAATTTCAGCGCCACAGCGGCACGCTCGTCATCGGCGACCCCAGCCGCCAGGGAAGACACGACGCCTGCTCCAACGGCCCGTTCGAGGGAATCACCCGATGCGGCTCCATCAACGCGAGCGGCACACTGCGCGCCACCGCCCGCCCCTCCTGCCGTGCCAGCCGCTCGACCACCGGCACCGTGTTGCGATGCGCCATCAGCCACGCCTCCAGCGCCCGATGACCGCCCTCGGCCATCTCCCCTGCCATGCCGAGGCGTTCACCGACCCACGCCACCCACCGCCCCATCGTCCATCCGGCCGGGCCTCCGGCAAAGCTGCGTCCCATCGCGCGCTGCCGCTCCCGCACCGCCATCGCCTCCGCCACGATCACGGCCTCCGGGTACACCAACAACGGCACCGCCCACAACGCCGACCGGTCCACCCCCAACACGTCCTGCCGCCTGCGCCACACCCCGCTCGCCCCCATCTGCCGACATTGCCACCAGTAGACGGCTACCTGCTGCGCATCCGCCATCAACGCGCGCCCATACAAGCCCGTCTTGCGCTGAAGCCGCACCCTGCGCACCTGCGCGTCCACCACCTCCGGCAGCCCCGACAGCCCCACCTGGAAACGGCCCTCGGCCGTTCCCGTCCACCGGCCGTGCCGTGTGCAGACCGCCCACTGCTCACTGCTGACGCGCCACACCGGCCGCTCGCTGTGCCCCGCCACACACAACGCGCAGGCCTGCACTGGCGCCTGATCGAGCGGCCACGCTTCGATCTGCACCTGACGACGCGCCCGCGCGCTGATACGGCTGTGCGCCCACGACGGCAGTGCCCGCTCAAACTGCCCCACGGAGCGCCCGCTGACCTGCGAAAGACGCCGCTGCGCCACTGGGCCCAGCCGTACCTCCTCAATCTGGGGGTCCGCCTGCCGGATCGTGCGGGGTGCGCCGATATGCCGGGCCAGCTCCTCGAAAGCCATTCCGTTTCGCTCTGCCAGCCGCCACAGATACGAGGCGAGCGTCTCGCCGTGAAGGGGCGCCACCCGCCGCGGCAACGGGGCCACAGGCTCACTTATCAGCATCCGCCGATCCTTCCAGCCCCTGCACCGCTACCTCACCCGCCCGAAAGGAAGCCACGCCCATGCCGCCTCCCCTGCGCCTGAGCGCCGCCACCGTCCAAGAAGCTCTCGACCGTGCCGACGCCCGCCACTGGACCCGTAACCCGCCCCGTTCGCCCCGGGCCCGGCTGGCCTTTCTGCTGCGGCAGGCGGGCGGCGACCGGACCGCACTCGCGGCACGGCTCGACGTGCCAGTCCGCGACCTCGACAGCCTTCGCACGGTGCGTCGGCCGTCCGAGGAGGACCCCGTGCAGCAAGCCGTGGAACGGGACATCATCCGCCTGTGGCAGCCCCGCGTCCGCCACCGGGCCCACACCGCCATCCTGCACAATAACGGCCAGATGATGGTCAGTTTCAGAGCCTGGCTGGGCTTCACCGCAGCAGCCGGATCCAGCGACGACCCCCGCCTGCGCTTCCTCACTCTCAGCCTGCAGGCCCCCTACATCGAACGGCTCTTTACCGCACGACACCGCAACGCCTCTGAGGACGAGCTGCGCCGCATCCTCAGCGACGCCCTGGGCGCCTGCTACTTCCACCGCACCAGGCCCGCCCACACTGCAGAAACGGTCACCCTCGACCGCATCGACTACCTCGAGTTCTACTACTGACCGCACAGACAGCGCCCGTACCCACGGGCAGGCCCTGCCTCCGGTCGGGGCTGGAACAAGGGAGGCAGGTCAGGAGCGGGCATTTCGTGCTGGCCATGCAGAGCACGCGCCTACGGATTGAGCCGAGGCGCCGCGACCCCGCGGCGAGGGCGAGAGCAGAACCCATGGCCGCGGCAGTGGCAGAAATCTACGCAGACAGCCACATCCCAGCCAGCCGGACAGGCGTTTGTGCCGCGCGCCTCGCAAACCCCGTGTCCGAACTGCTCAGCTCCGGTCCGCAAGGGCGGCCGCCTTTGTCGTTCTTTGCCGCCGGGAGCATGCCGGAGCAAGGATGAGGGCTGGTTGAACCGATGTCACCAGCTGGGAGGACCGTATGCGGTGGACGACTGAGGAGCAGACCGCCATCCGCGCGCATGCCGCCGTGCTGGGCATCTCGACGCACGATTACATCCGCCAGTCCGCCGTCGGCCGAGCGCTGGACTGCCAGCGGCAGCGGGACGCGTTCCGCGAGATGGCCCGAGGACGAGGGACGAGCGTCGAGCAGCTCCTTCAGCAGGGCATGCTCACGGACGACACAGCCTGACCGCTGCCGTGCAGAGAGGCGCCGCCGGAGACGAATGGCTGGTTCCTGTCGCGCGCACCACCACAAAAAAAGTGTACGCATGTTCTATTTAGGGGAAGTTGTGACGGCCTGCGGTGACGGATGGTTGGATGCCGATGTCTGGCGGCCTGAGGGCTCGTTGGACACGCCGCGGGCTGTACGACCAGGCCTGCGGGCGGCCGCGACTGCAGGGGATGGGGAGCCGACGGGTGAGTGACCGCAGTTCGATCGAGTGGACCGAGGCGACGTGGAATCCCACGACCGGCTGCGACCGGGTCTCGGACGGATGCGACAACTGCTACGCGCTGACGCTGGCGAAGCGGCTCAAGGCCATGGGGTCGGCGAAGTACCAGAACGACGGCGACCCCCGCACCTCCGGTCCCGGCTTCGGCCTGACCGTGCACCCGGACGCGCTGCGGGTGCCTCTGGGCTGGAAGGCGCCGCGCACGGTGTTCGTGAACTCGATGTCGGATCTCTTCCACGCCCGCGTCCCGCTGGACTACGTCGAGCAGGTCTTCGGCATCATCGCGCAGACCCCGCAGCACACCTATCAGGTGCTCACGAAGCGGGCGCGCCGTTTGCGGCAGGTCGCCGACCGGCTTACGTGGCCGGCCAACCTGTGGATGGGGGTGTCCGTGGAGAGCGCGAAGGAACTGCCGCGTGTCGACTACCTGCGGCAGGTTCCGGCCGCGGTGCGGTTCCTGTCGTGCGAGCCGTTGCTCGGTCCTTTGGACGGGCTGGACCTGACGGGCATTCACTGGGTGATCGCCGGAGGCGAGTCCGGCCCCCGCTTCCGCCCGATGGAGCAGGAGTGGGTCACGGGGATCCGGGACGCCTGCCTGCAGGCCGATGTGGCCTTCTTCTTCAAGCAGTGGGGCGGCCGGACCCCGAAGGCATCCGGCCGGCATCTTCAGGGCCGGACCTGGGACCAGATGCCTATGCCCGAACCTGTGCCTGCAGGCTGATCCGGCTCTTCGTCGTGAGCTTGCCCGGCGACTGGACGGCGATCATGCCGTCCTGCCGCATCTGCCGGGCCGCCTGCAAGGCGTGCTTCGGCATCCAGCGGGCGGTCTCCGTCAGCAGCCACTCGCCGATCGCCTCCACGGTGGTGGCCCCGGCGCTCAGGCGCTGGGCGACCAGTTCGGCCAGCTCGTCGTCGATCAGGCCCGCGGCCTGGAACAGGTCGAGCTGGCCGTCTGCCTTGGCACCTCGGGTGCGGGGGTCGCGGAAGCTCTCGCCGTCGAGGTCGTCGACCTTCCACATGGCGTCCTTCATCGCCTTCAGGCCCGCGGTGCTGCCGGTGCCGAAGACGAGGTAGAGGGGCTGCCCGGTGCGGGGGACGAGTTCGAATTGCAGCTGGTAGCCGAAGCCGGCCCGCCGCAGCGCGTCCCGGTAGGTGCGCAGCCACACGCGCCACCTTTCGTCGGGACCCAGCTCTTCGGCGGCCGCGGTCCAGAAGCCGCGGCCGCCGAAGACCGTGTCGAGGATGTCGGCGTTGAGTTCCTCGCGGCGGCTGAACCAGTTGGGCCCGAAGGTGGTGATGACTTCGCTGGAACGGTTGCGGGCGATGCGGGACATCACGTGCAGCGGCACGTTGACGCTGCCCCAGCTGTCGAAGATCCCCAGGATCGGGTGGCCCCAGGCTCCGAGCTCATCGAGCACTGCGAGGCTGTCGCGGCCCGCTTCACCGCGCCGGACCTCCACCCGTACCGGGAGATCCTTCAGCGGCCCGAAGCGGGAGACGAGTTCCGCCACGAGGTGCTCGTGGCGCGCGCGGTCCTTCTCGATGAATATCAGATGCACCCGCCTGGGGCTGAGGTGCATGCGGTCGACCGCGTGATGGCCGAGCAGGCGGTCCAGGATGAACACCGGCGAGCCCGGCTCGCCGTCCTCGTAGCGGCCCGGGCCGGCGAACGCGTCCAGGAGCGTGACGCGGGGCCGGGAGTAGCCGGTGCTCTGGGAGGTCTGTAGCAGGATCGGCCACCAGGCGTCCAGGTACCGCTGGTACAACCGGTGCTTGGCCGCGGTCGCAGGCTCCAGCTTCCATAAGACGCCCATCCGTGCCCCCTGTTCAGGATCGCCACGGTCGGCGGCTGGCGCGTGCCAGTCGCATCCCCTGGTAACAGATGGTGTGCGCAACGACGTTCAGCGTAAAGACCGCGTATCAGCCGCTGGGGGAGTGGGCTGTCCAGCTGACGGTAGAGCGCCGGCCACCGAATCGGCCCCCTCCGGGAAAATGGCCGGGTGAGTCTGCCGCGGAAACAGCCGGACGGGTCGGCCGCCTCCTCCCCATTCGCATACCCCCTGGAGGTTCTTCGCTCCCATCTCCGCGGGGCCAATGACCTGACCGGCCGCCTCCGTCATGGAGCCGACGGCAGGCGGGAGGCCTGTGCTTGATGGGAGGAGTCCGGTCGTCCGGTCTTTGACGGTTCCTCAGGACTCCGCTAACCTTCATGCCAAATTAGATATCAGAGTTTCCATGTAGGGGTGGGTGGAATGTTGCTGACGACCGGGCAGGCGGCCCAGGAGCTCGGCTGCGCCATCACCACCTTCCGCCGTCTCGTGCACGCCGGGCTGCTGCCGGGCCTGTCCCGCCGGGGTGTGCGTGTCATGGTTCCGCTTCATGTGGTCCAGGCACTTGGTCAGCGCCGGCACGCCCCGCTGGACCGGCTGGATGCTCAAGAGATCGCCGTCCTGCGGGTCGACGCGGCCAAGCAGGTACAGGAAGCGGACCGGAACTGGATCGGCTTCGCCGCCTCCCTCGCCCCCGAAGACCTCCTCAAGGCGCTGCGCGGCTGGTGGCGCTGCGATGCGCCGAGCGTGGCAGCAGCCGGAGTGCTGCCGGTGACCTTGTCGGGCTACGTGGTGGCCGTGCTGACCGGCCTGGAAACCTGGGAGAAGAACGCCCAGGGCCGCCATGCCTTCCCGCACGCGCGGCTGGCGGGCTACGTCACCGACCTGGCCACTCCCGTCCATCACGTGACCGCCTCCTCGCAGGCCGACCGGATGCTCGCTGATCTGCTGCTGGGCAGCCGGCTTGTCTCACACTCGGGCGGGGCGATCGCCTACGTCCCCGCACCCGCCGCCCGCCGTCCGGACAAGGAAGCCTGATGGACGCACAGCGCTACACCGCAGCACTCTCCGACCTGCGCACCGTACGGGACGAGATCAAAAAGACCCGGGCCGTCCTGACGAAGCTGGAAGCCGAGCGGGACAGGCAGATCACACAGCTGGCCGGGTACGAGAAGGCGAAGGCGGAACGGATCGCCCCGGCGGCCGGACTGAGCCTGGCCCACGTCGTCAGGCTGGCTCCCGCGCTGGCCCCCGACCGCCTCACCACAGCCGAGACCACCCCGTCCCACCC
>NZ_JAAAXQ010000401.1 GCF_009916105.1 Streptomyces sp. GC420
GGGCATGGGGGTGCGGGGGCCGGTCACCTCGCCCACGTTCGTCATCGCCCGGGTGCACCCCTCGCTGAGCGGCGGCCCCGCCCTGGTGCACGTGGACGCGTACCGGCTGGGCGGCGGTCTCGACGAGATGGAGGACCTGGACCTCGACGTCTCGCTGCCCGAGTCCGTGGTCGTCGTCGAGTGGGGCGAGGGCAAGGTCGAGGAGTTGGCGGACGACCGGCTGCACGTGGTGATCGGCCGCGCGGTGGGTGCGGACGGGGCGGGACCGGACGATCCCCGCGAGGTGACGCTCACCGGCGTGGGCGAGCGCTGGGCCGGGGCGGATCTGGCCTCCCTGCCGTCGCGCCCGTGATTTCCGACAAGGTGTCGGTAAATTCTTGCGTCCCGGCCGCACGCGTGGTCACATGGAGGTACAGCGAGGGTTAGGTCTGCCTAACCCTGCCTGCCCCCGGACACCAGGAGGCAAGATGCCGGTGCCGAAGAAGGACGAGCAGTCACCCCCGATGACGAAGCTGCTGGCCGCGTACGCCGCCGCCACGGCCGTCTCGACGCCTCCCCGGCACCCGGAAGCCCCGGCCGCCGGTGCCCGGGTGGAGCCGGCCGGGGAACGTACCGGCCGCGACGGCGAGGGAACCCCGGGAGCGTGCGGGCGCCGCGACGCCGCGTAGGGGTCGGGCGCCGCGAGGCGGCGTGGGGGCCGGCCCCTGGGGCGGTTGCCGCCGGAGAACGGACCGGTCCGGCCGGCGCGCACCGTCCGCTGCTCCGCTCCTCCTGCCGGGTCTCCCCTTCCGGGCTCCTGGAGCGCAGACCGGGAGCCCGGAAGGGGCACGCGCTCAGACCCCGGCGGGCGGGAACACCGGTCGGCCGTGGCAGGCGGGCCGGGCGGGACAGGTGGGCCCGGTGTGGCTGTGGCTGGCGGGACAGGTGGGCCCGGTGTGGCTGGCGTGACAGGCGGCAGCCGACAGCCGGTTCAGGGAACGACGACGACCTTCGTGCCGATCGTCGCGAAGGTCCACATCGCGTTGCCGTCGGCGCGCTTCTGACGGATGCCGCCCGTCTTCAGGCTCGGGTCCGGCGACTTCAGGGTGCCGTCGACGGCGGCGCTGAATCCGACCGAGACGCCGTCCACGCTGGTGAAGCGGACGACGTGCTCGACGGGCACCCCGTCGGAGCCGGTCACCTCGCCGGTGCGGGAGGTCACGGTGTAGGTCCCGGGCGCCGGGTCGACCGCGCTCGGCATGACCTCGAAGGTGCGCGAGGCCGTCTCGTCCTCGCCGACCAGCCAGACGCGCCGGGCGTCGAGGTCGTACACCACGCGGGCGCCCGAGCCGGAGCCGGCCGGGATCGCGGTCTCGACGGCGGCGGCCTCGTCCTTGCCCGGAGAGGCACTGGGCGAAGCGGTGGCCGTGGTCCCGGGGCGGGCGGGACCGCCGAGGGTGTCCGGGACGTTCGCGGAGGCCTGATAGGCGAGGAAGCCGATCGCGGCGATCGCCGCCGCGGTGAGCCCGGCCACGATTCCCGAGCTGCTCCGTGCCACCTTCGCGCCACCCTTCGCACTGAACTTCGTACCGACATCTACGGCTTGCTGGTGACGGTAGCAGCAGGGGCGGTTGACGGTCCGCCGCCGCCCCCGGGCGGCGCCCGAGGCCCGGCCCTACGGCCCTTCCGCGCGCCGTAGGCTTGGCCTGTGCTCTTGCTCGCTCTTGATACCGCCACCCCCGCCGTCACCGTCGCCCTGCACGACGGCCGCAGCGTCCTGGCCGAGTCGACCCGGATCGACGCGCGGCGGCACGGGGAGCTGCTGCTGCCCGCCGTGGACCGGGTGCTCGGCGAGGCCGGGGTGACGTCGGCCGACCTCACCGGGATCGTCGTGGGCGTCGGGCCCGGGCCGTACACCGGCCTGCGGGTCGGCCTCGTGACCGCCACCACCTTCGCCTCCGTGCTCGGCGTGCCGGTCCACGGGCTGTGCACCCTCGACGGGCTTGCGTACGCCTCGGGGATCGAGGAGCCGTTCGTCGTGGCGACGGACGCGCGCCGCAAGGAGGTCTACTGGGCGCGGTACGCCGACGCCCGCACGAGGATCGGGGAACCGGCCGTGGACCGGCCCGCCGAACTGCCTGAGGACGTCCGGGAACTGCCGGCCGTCGGCGCGGGAGCCGCTCTCTATCCCGGCAGCTTCGGCGAACTGCGCGCCCCCGAGAACCAGTCGGCGGGCGCGCTCGCCGCGCTGGCCGCCCGGAGACTGGCCGCGGGCGGGGAGTTCCTGCCGCCGCTGCCCCTCTACCTGCGCCGGCCCGACGCGCAGGTCCCCAAGAACTACAAGGTGGTCACCCCGCGATGAGCGCAGGCGCACGGCTGCGCGAGATGCGCTGGTGGGACATAGGACCGGTGCTGGAACTCGAGCGCGAGCTGTTCCCGGAGGACGCCTGGTCGCGCGGCATGTTCTGGTCCGAGCTCGCCCACGCGCGCGGGCCGCGCGCCACCCGCCGCTACGTGGTCGCCGAGGACGGCGGGCGGATCGTCGGGTACGCGGGCCTGGCGTCCGCCGGCGGCCTCGGCGACGTGCAGACCATCGCCGTCGCCCGGGACCACTGGGGCTCCGGACTCGGCGCCCGGCTGCTCACGGACCTGCTGGAGCACGCCACCCGCTTCGAGTGCTCCGAGGTGCTGCTGGAGGTGCGGGTGGACAACGTCAGGGCGCAGAAACTGTACGAGCGCTTCGGTTTCGAGCCGATCGGCGTCCGCAAGGGCTACTACCAGCCCGGCAACGTCGACGCGCTCGTGATGCGACGAGAAGGAACAGAGATCATTCATGGCTGACGCACGGGCCGTACGGGATGAGCCGCTCGTCCTCGGCATCGAGACCTCCTGCGACGAGACGGGCGTCGGCATCGTCCGCGGCCACACCCTGCTCGCCGACGCCGTCGCGTCGAGCGTCGACGAGCACGCCCGCTTCGGCGGCGTCGTGCCCGAGGTGGCGTCCAGGGCCCACCTCGAGGCGATGGTCCCTACGATCGAACGCGCTCTGAAGGACGCCGGGGTCCGCGCGCGCGACCTCGACGGCATCGCGGTGACCGCGGGCCCCGGGCTCGCCGGCGCGCTGCTGGTCGGTGTGTCGGCGGCGAAGGCGTACGCCTACGCGCTGGGCAAGCCGCTGTACGGCGTCAACCACCTCGCCTCGCACATCTGCGTGGACCAGCTGGAGCACGGCGCGCTGCCGGAGCCGACGATGGCGCTGCTGGTCTCCGGCGGCCACTCCTCGCTGCTGCTCGCCCCGGACATCACCTCCGACGTACGGCCGCTGGGCGCGACCATCGACGACGCGGCGGGCGAGGCCTTCGACAAGATCGCGCGGGTGCTGAACCTGGGCTTCCCCGGCGGCCCTGTCATCGACAGGCTCGCCAAGGAGGGAGACCCGGCCGCCATCGCGTTCCCGCGCGGGCTGACCGGGCCGCGCGATCCGGCGTACGACTTCTCCTTCTCCGGGCTCAAGACCGCCGTCGCCCGCTGGATCGAGGCCAGGCGGGCCGCGGGGGAGGAGGTGCCGGTGCGGGACGTGGCGGCCTCCTTCCAGGAGGCGGTCGTCGACGTGCTCACGCGGAAGGCGATCCGCGCCTGCAAGGCCGAGGGCGTCGACCATCTGATGATCGGGGGCGGAGTCGCGGCCAACTCACGGCTGCGCTCGCTGGCGGAGGAGCGGTGCGCCGACGCGGGGATCGTGCTGCGGGTGCCCCGGCCCAAGCTGTGCACGGACAACGGGGCCATGGTGGCGGCGCTGGGCGCGGAGATGGTGGCACGCGGCCGGGCGGCCTCGGACTGGGACCTGTCCGCGGACTCCTCGCTGCCGGTGACCGAACCGCACGTTCCCGGGAAGGCGCACGGCCACGGCGGGGCGCACGACCACGGGGCCGGGCAGGGGCACGACGGCGGCCGGGGGCAGTCGGGAGCGGTGGGGCACAACGGAACCCACCACCACGGCCATGCGCACGATCACGACCATGTGCACGAGCTGAGCAAGGACAACCTGTACTCATGACGGTCGCACTG
Source organism: Streptomyces sp. GC420 (assembly GCF_009916105.1). Taxonomy (GTDB): domain Bacteria; phylum Actinomycetota; class Actinomycetes; order Streptomycetales; family Streptomycetaceae; genus Streptomyces. The sequence goes on from NZ_JAAAXQ010000401.1 coordinate 4,048, forward strand.
ATGTGGGAGGCACGCGCGGTCGAGGGCCGCGGCGCGGAGTTGCTGGAGTGGGCGCGCACGCAGCAGCAGCGCGCCGCCGCCGTGGGCGGCGAGGAACTGGTGCGGCGGGAGACGCTCACCGCGCCGGGCGACCGGGTACTCGTCATCACCTGGTGGGACGCGGCCATGGACGCCGAACTGCCGGAGCTCGACGACCCGCACGCCGGCCTGGTGAGCCGGCCGGTGCACCGCTGGCGGTTCGAGTCGGTCGAAGTCGCGCCGGAAAATCCCTGAGAAAAATCTCCGCCGTCGTGTCGATTCGGCCCTCTCCCGTTCGACGCGTTGAGTGAGGGGCGGGGAACGGACCCGCTCACCACCGACGTACGAACGCACAACGACACAGGAGAACCGATCATGCCCCGCTACATGACCATGGTCCGCATCGACGAGTCGAACGTTCCGGCCGGGGGACCCAGCGAGCAGCTCATGGAGGACATGGGCAAGCTCATCGACGAGATGACCAAGGCCGGGGTGCTGCTCGACACCGCCGGACTGCGGCCGACCGCCGAGGGCGTCCGGATGCGCAACAACCACGGCGAGATCAGCGCCACCGACGGGCCGTTCACCGAGAGCAAGGAGATCATCGGCGGCTACGCCATCATCCAGGCGAAGTCGATGGAGGAGGCACGGGAGTGGACCCAGCGCTTCCTGAAGGTCCACGGCGAGGACTGGGACATCACCTCCGAGGTGCGGCAGATCGAGGAGCCGCCCGGCGCCTGACGGGGCTCCGGCCGCCGTGGTTTGCCGTCGCGCCGAAGCGGTGCTCTGATGTGTGGCCGTGACGGCTGTTCGTACAGACACCGGCGACCGTGCGCGGCAGACGGTCGAGGCGGTGTACAGGATCGAGTCCGCACGGATCATCGCCGCGCTGGCGAGGATCGTGCGCGACGTCGGCGTCGCGGAGGAACTCGCCCAGGACGCGCTGGTCGCCGCGCTGGAGCAGTGGCCGGAGTCGGGCGTCCCGGATAATCCGGGCGCCTGGCTCATGGCCGCCGCCAGGCACCGTGCCATCGATCTCGTACGGCGCCGTGAGACGTACGCGCGCAAGCTCGCGGAGATGGGCCGGAGCCTTCAGGACACTCCGCCGCCGGCCGAGCCCGGGACGGGCGACGACATCGGCGACGACATACTGCGGCTGATCTTCACCGCCTGCCATCCCGTGCTGTCGACGGAGGCCAGGATCGCGCTCACACTGCGCATGGTCGGCGGGCTGAAGACCGACGAGATCGCCCGCGCCTTCCTGGTGGGCGAGCCGACCGTCGCCCAGCGCATCGTCCGCGCCAAGCGTGCCCTGGCGAAGGCCGCCGTCCCCTTCGAGGTCCCGGAGGGACCCGAGCGCGCCGCCCGGCTGGCCTCCGTCCTGGAGGTCATCTACCTGATCTTCAACGAGGGTTACTCGGCGACGGCCGGCGACGACTGGCTGCGTCCGGCCCTGTGCGAGGACGCGCTGCGGCTCGGGCGGGTGCTGGCCGGGCTGATGCCCAAGGAGCCCGAGGTGCACGGTCTGGTGGCACTGATGGAGATCCAGGCCTCGCGCGTGCCCGCCCGGACGGGACCCTCGGGCGAGCCGGTCCTGCTCAAGGACCAGAACCGGCGGCGCTGGGACCAGCTCCTCGTCCGGCGCGGGTTCGTGGCGCTCGGCCGCGCGGAGGAGGCGTCGCCGGGAACCCCCGGGCCCTACGCCGTGCAGGCCGCGATCGCCGCCTGCCACGCCCGTGCGCACACGTACGAGGAGACGGACTGGCGGCGGATCGCCCTGCTGTACGGAATGCTGGCGGCCCTCATGCCCACGCCCGTGGTGCGGTTGAACCGGGCCGTGGCCGTCTCCATGGCCGAGGGCCCGGAGGAGGGCCTGGCCCTCGTCGAGGCGCTCGCCGGTGAACGCTCCCTGCGTGACTACCACTTGCTGCCCAGCGTGCGCGGGGACCTGCTGTACCGCCTGGGCCGCCGCGAGGAGGCCCGCGCGGAGTTCGAGCGGGCGGCATCCCTCACCCGGAACGAACGCGAGCGCGCGCTGCTGCTGGGGCGCGCGCGGGAGTGCGGCTGAGCGGGAGAGACGATCGCCTGCTGGGCGACCGGGTGCGGCCGTGGCCTCGTCGGCGGTGTGGGCCCGCCGCGGCCCTCGCCGGTGACCGGGGCCCCGTGGCCCTCGCCGGCGGCGGGGCGGTCACAGCCCGCCCGAGCCGGGCCCGGTGCCTAGTGCCGTGTCAGCCGAGGTTCGCCCCGTCGCGACGCCCTGCACAGCACTCGCCCGCAGCCCTCCGGGCGCGGGAGGTACCCCTACGCTGCGTGGGCCGAATGCCCGAGCAGGCCCACTACGAGGGCTTCCGGCCGCCTTGCGATGCTCCCCCTGCCTTCGGCGGGAGGTGCCCCCGGCACCGGACGCCGCTCCTCAGCGGGCAAACCCTGACTGACGCGGCACTAGGGTCCGTCTTCAAACGGATCTTGCCCATAGCAGGAATGAGGCGAGAGAGACCGCTGCTTCGTAGGAGGTGGCGGTCTTGTCATATCGGGTAGCGATGCCGCGGAAGTTCTTGAGCCGGTTGA
>NZ_JAAAXQ010000402.1 GCF_009916105.1 Streptomyces sp. GC420
TCCCTCCCCGGAAGTCCCGACGCACAGTACGACCGACGACCCCTGGAATGGGTTGCACGCGGATACGGAAAATTTTCCCGGCGGTTTCGGAGGACGGCGCGGCACTCGGCCGAAGGCCGTCCCGTCCCCCGTCGCCTGCCGCGGAGGCGGGTTACAGCGCGTGCTCGCGGAACCGCGCCGCCGTCTCCGCCAGGACCTCGCGCCCGTCGCGGGCCCACAGCGTCTCGTTGAAGAGCTCCACCTCGACCGGGTGGCCGGCCCACCCCGCGGCGTCGGCCCGTTCGCGCCACCCGCGCAGGTCGACGCAGCCGTCGCCGAGCTGCCCGCGCCCGTTGAGGACGCCCTCCGGGAGCGGGGTGACCCAGTCCGCGAGCTGGAAGGAGTGGATGCGCCCGGCGGCTCCGGCGCGGGCGACCTGCGCGGGGGCGAGGTCGTCCCACCAGATGTGGTACGTGTCCACGGTGACGCCGACCTGCTCGGCGGGGAACCGTTCCGCGAGGTCGAGGGCCTGGCCGAGGGTCGAGACCACACAGCGGTCGGAGGCGAACATCGGGTGCAGCGGTTCGATGGCGAGGCGCACGCCGCGCTCGCCCGCGTAGGGGGCGAGTTCGCCCAGGGCGTCGGCGATGCGTTCCCGCGCACCGGCCAGGTCCTTGCTGCCGGCCGGCAGGCCGCCGCAGACGAGGACCAGGGTGCCGGTGCCGAGGACGGCGGCCTCGTCGACGGCGGCGCGGTTGTCGTCCAGGGCGCGGCGCCGCCCGTCCGGGTCGGCGGCGGTCAGAAAGCCGCCTCGGCACAGGGTGGTGACGGTGAGGCCCGCCTCCCTGACGAGCTTGGCGGCCGCCTCGACGCCGTACTCCCGCACGGGCTCGCGCCACAGGCCTACACCGGGGACACCGAGGTCGGCGCAGGCGGTGACGAGTTCGGGCAGGCCGAGCTGCCGGACCGTCATCTGGTTGATGCTGAACCGAGCGAGATCGCTCATCGGGCGGCCCCGTACACGCGCAGCAGGGACTTCATCCGGGCCTCGGCCTCGGCCGGGTCGGGGAACAGGCCGAGGGTGTCCGCCAGCCGGTAGGCCGTGGCGAGGTGCGGGAGCGAGCGGGCCGACTGCAGGCCGCCGACCATCGTGAAGTGGTCCTGGTGGCCGGTGAGCCAGGCCAGGAACACGACGCCCGTCTTGTAGAAGCGGGTCGGGGCCTGGAAGAGGTGGCGGGACAGTACGACGGTCGGGTCGAGGAGCTTGCGGAAGCCGCCCGTGTCGCCCGCGTCCAGGACCCGGACGGCTTCGGCTGCCAGCGGGCCGAGCGGGTCGAAGATGCCCAGCAGCGCGTGACTGAAGCCGCGCCCGTCGCCCTCGATGAGTTCGGGGTAGTGGAAGTCGTCGCCGGTGTAGCAGCGCACACCGGCCGGCAGGCGGCGGCGTACGCCGATCTCGCGCTCCGCGTCGAGCAGCGACATCTTGATGCCGTCGACGCGGTCCGCGTGGGCCGTGATGATGTCCAGGAAGGTGCCGGTCGCCGCGTCCAGGTCGGCCGAGCCCCAGTAGCCGTCAAGCGCGGGGTCGAACATGGGGCCCAGCCAGTGCAGGATGACGGGCTCCGTGGACTGGCGCAGCAGCCTGCCGTAGACCTCCAGGTAGTCGTCGGGGGAGGCGGCGGCCGCGGCCAGGGCCCGGGAGGCCATGAGGATGGGCCGGGCACCCGCCTGCTCGGCCACCGCCAGCTGCTCCTCGTACGCCGCCACGACGTCCTGGAGGGTGGCGCCCGGGGCGGTCAGCTGGTCGGTGCCGACGCCGACCGCGATCCGGCCGCCGACCGCCTTCGCCTCGGCGGCGGACCGGCGGACGAGTTCCGCGGCCCCGGCCCAGTCGAGGCCCATGCCGCGCTGCGCGGTGTCCATGGCCTCGGCGACGCCCAGCCCGTGCGACCACAGGTGGCGGCGGAAGGCGAGGGTGGCGTCCCAGTCCACGGCGGCAGGGGAGTCGGGGGACACATCGGCGTACGGGTCGGCGACGACGTGGGCCGCGGAGTAGACCGTACGGGAGACGAGGGGCGCGCCGCCGGGGTTGAACACGGACGGCTCGGTGCGGGGTGTGTACGTGACGAGTTCGCCGCCCGCGTGCGGGAGTCGGATCGTCACAGCGAGATCTCCGGCACGTCGAGGCGGCGGCCCTCGGCCGAGGACCTCAGGCCCAGCTCGGCGAGCTGCACTCCGCGGGCGCCCGCGAGGAGGTCCCAGTGGTACGGCTCGTCGAGGAAGACGTGCCGGAGGAAGAGTTCCCACTGCACCTTGAAGCCGTTGTCGAACTCCCCGTTGTCCGGCACCTCCTGCCACTGCTCGCGGAAGGACTCGGTGACGGGGATGTCCGGGTTCCACATCGGTTTGGGCGTGGCCGAGCGGTGCTGGACCCGGCAGTTGCGCAGACCCGCGACCGCGGAGCCCTCGGTGCCGTCGACCTGGAACTCGACCAGTTCGTCGCGGTTGACGCGCACCGTCCAGGAGGAGTTGATCTGGGCGACCGCGCCGCCCTCGATCTCGAAGATGCCGTAGGCGGCGTCGTCGGCGGTGGCGTCGTACGGCTTGGACCGCTCGTCCCAGCGCTGCGGGATGTGCGTGGCGGTCAGGGCCTGTACGGACCGCACGCGGCCGAACAGCTCGTGCAGCACGTACTCCCAGTGCGGGAACATGTCGACGACGATGCCGCCGCCGTCCTCGGCGCGGTAGTTCCACGACGGGCGCTGCGCGGACTGCCAGTCGCCCTCGAAGACCCAGTAGCCGAACTCGCCGCGCACGGACAGGACCCGGCCGAAGAAGCCGCCGTCGACGAGCCGCTTCAGCTTCAGCAGGCCGGGCAGGAAGAGCTTGTCCTGGACGACGCCGTGCCTGATTCCGGCGGCCTTCGCGAGCCGGGCCAGCTCCAGGGCGCCCTCGAGGCCGGTGGCGGTGGGCTTCTCGGTGTACACGTGCTTGCCGGCGGCGATCGCCTTCTTGACGGCCTCCTCGCGGGCGGAGGTGACCTGGGCGTCGAAGTAGACGGCGACCGTCTCGTCGGCGAGGACGGCGTCGAGGTCGGTCGAGACGCATCCCGGGTCCAGGCCGTGCCGGTCGGCGAGCGCCCTGAGCGCGTGCTCGCGGCGGCCGACGAGGACCGGTTCGGGCCACAGCACCGTGCCGTTCCCGAGGTCCAGCCCGCCCTGCTCGCGGATGGCGAGGAGGGAGCGGACGAGGTGCTGGCGGTAGCCCATCCGTCCGGTGACGCCGTTCATGGCGATCCGCACCGTCTTGCGTGTCACTGGGGTTCCCTCCGCCGGCGATAGTAAGCGCTTTCTATTCTCGAAAATAGCCGCCCTCTCGAGCCCTGTACAGAGCCCGTCCGAGTCCCGTGCGAGGCCTCCTTCGAGCCACGGGCCGGCCCCACGGGCGCACCCCCCGGCGCCGACGCCGACCCCGTCATCACGGCGCCCACTGCCGTAGCACCTTCGAGTGAGCCGGAAGGCAAATGTCAATGGCACACGACAGAGCACCAATAACGTCCGTCACATGGTCAGTTCCTCACATGAGGCCCTCCACCGGATCTTCCAGGAGGACCCCGGAGCAATGCCCCGCGCATTGCAGCAACTGCTGGGCCTTCCGTTCCCCGAGCCCGACAGATCTTTCGTCGTAAGCCCCGACCTCACCGAAATAGCACCCATCGAGCGGCGAGTGGACACCCTGCTCCAAGTCAACACAAAGGAGCAGGGCAGCTACCTGCTGGCCATCGAGTCGCAGTCGCGCCGCGATCCGGACAAGCCCGCCGCGTGGGCCTACTACCTGTCCTATTTGCACGCGAAGTTCAGGCACCAGCCGGTGCTGATCGTGCTCTGTCCCGACGTCACGACGGCCCGCTGGGCCGCCCGCCCCATCACGCTGGGTGTGCCGGGTCACCCGTCCCTGACCGTACGCCCGCTCGTCCTCGGGCCCGACAACACCCCCGTCATCACGGACGCGAGGGAGGCGGCACGGGACGTTCCGATCGCCGTGTTCTCGGCCCTCACACACAGCAAGCGGCCGGATGCCGATGCCATACTGAAAGCGCTGGCCTCCGCTCTCGACACCATCGACGCCGACCAGGCGACGAACTACAGCGAGTTCATCGAAGCCGGACTGGGAAACACGCCGGCGCGGCAGACCTGGAGAGAACTGATGTCCACACTGACCTCCTTCTTCCGTTCTGAAACGGCCGTGCGGGCTCTCAACGAGGCACGCAGTGAAGGCAAGGCGGAAGGCAAGGCCGAAGGCACGGCCGAGGCGATCCTGCGATTCCTCGATGCGCGAGGCCTCGACGTCCGGCCCGAAGATCGGGAACGCATCAGGACCTGTACGGACCTCGAAGCTCTCGACGTCTGGCTGAACCGTGCCGCCACGGTGTCCCGGAGCGAGGACCTGTTCGCGGACAAGTGAGCCGGGCTGGTGTGGGTGCCCGGCAACCGTCGGGCGGCGGCCGCGGGGCGGGCTGGTGGTCACCATCCGCGGGAACTCGGGTATGACTCGGCCCGCGCCCGATCCCATGCGCCGTCCGCGACGACCACGCGGTAGCGGTAGGAGCCTCGCCCTGGGGGCAGCGCGAGCTCGTCGAAGAACGCCCAGGAGAAGGCCACGGACGGGATCGGTTCGGGGCGTACGAACCAGTAAGAGGCGTTGGATCGCCTGCGGGTCCGCGTTGCGGGGGTCGTGGGCGAAGAGCAGGGCCGAGTGGGCGTCCGCGCCGTCGTGCTCGGCGGCGAAGGCGCCCGCACGCCGGCGCTGGTACCTCACCGCCTCCTGGACCATCCCACCCGTCCAGACGCTGCCACTGGATGCGGCACGCGCAAACGGCGTGGTCGGGTGGACACCAACGCCTACCACCTCGCCGCCCGGCGCCTCGGCACCCACGGCAACCCCACCGGCGAACCACACCGGTTCCACTACCACCTCACCGGCACCACCGGCCACCGCGACGCACAGGTCCGCCACGCCCTGACCCGCCTCCTGCGCTTCGCCGCCCGCCGCCACCTCGCCGTCGCCGTCGAAGACCTCGACTTCACCGCCGAGACCACCCGCGAGAAACACGGCCGCCGCAAACGGTTCCGCCGCGCGGTTCCTCGCAGATCGGTGGCGGAAAGCGGGTGTGGAACACGCGACACAGAAAGCGCTTGCCGTACGAGCCTAGGATCAGTGGTGTGACAGGACAAGTCCCGGAGCCGCCCGATCAGTGTGAGGATCCGCCGCCTCTCCGTTCCGCGCGGTGAGAGCATGTGGGGGCCCTGCGATGGGCCGGCGTCCCCGCGAACCCGGCGTACGGGGGGGCTCCGGGCTCCGAGGCGGAGCTGGCAGACGCCGCGCATACCGGGTTGCGCCCCGTCTCCGGGCGCACGCCGCGAACACGGCGGCGGGCGGCGCGCCTGCGACCGCACGGCCCCGCCGGGCGCAGCACGACTACGAGCACGACTACGGACAGCAGGACGAGGAGCGCGGAGGAACCATGACAGTGACCCTGGCCGATGTGGCGGCCCGCGCGAGGGTTTCACCGGCGACGGTCTCCCGCGTGCTCAACGGCAACTACCCGGTCGCGGCCGCGACCCGGGACCGGGTGCTGCGCGCGGTCGCCGAACTCGACTACGTGCTGAACGGCCCGGCGAGTTCTCTCGCAGCCGCCACCTCGGACCTCGTCGGCATCCTCGTCAACGACATCGCCGACCCCTTCTTCGGGATCATGGCGGGCGCGGTGCAGTCCGCGATCGGTGACGCGGAGGGCCGGGCGGGCGGCGAGAAGATGGCAGTCGTCTGCAACACGGGCGGCTCCCCGGAACGCGAACTCACCTACCTGACCCTGCTCCAGCGGCAACGCGCCGCCGCCGTCGTACTGACCGGCGGCGCGGTCGAGGATCCGGCGCACTGCGAGGCCATGGCGTCCAAGCTGCGGCGGCTCGCGGACGGCGGCACCAAGATCGTGCTGCTGGGGCGGCCGCCGCTCCCGGACGACGCCGACCAGGACTCCGTGCTCGCGGCGCTGATGTTCGACAACAGGGGCGGCGCCCGGCGGTTGACGGAGCACCTGCTCAAACTGGGGCACCGGCGCATCGGCTACGTCGCGGGGCCGGCCGACCGGACGACCACCCGGCACCGGCTGGAGGGCCACCGGGCGGCACTGGCCGCGGCCGGTCTCGACCCCGTGGACGAACTGCGCACGGTGCACGGGCCGTACGACCGCGCGTCCGGCTACGAGTCGACCGCGGAGTTGCTGCGCAGGGACCCGGAACTGACCGCGGTCCTGGCCGCCAACGACACGGTCGCGCTGGGCGCGTGCGCCGCGCTGCGCGAGAAGGGCCTGCGGATCCCGGAGGACGTGTCGGTGGCGGGCTTCGACGACCTGCCGTTCAGCATCGACGCCGTGCCGGCCCTGACCACGGTCCGGCTGCCGCTCCAGGAGGCCGGCGCGCGGGCGGGGCGGCTGGCGACGTGCGGGGAGGAGCCGCCGGAGGGCGGCGTGGCGACGGTGGGCGGCGAACTGATGGCCCGCGCCTCGACGGCCCCTCCGCGCGCCTGAGACCTGACCGCCGCCGGCCCCCGGCGGCCCGGCGGCAGCTCCGGCCGGAAGGGGTTCTCGGT